>JACMLT010000012.1 GCA_014379455.1 Nitrospiraceae bacterium | reverse complement strand
GTCGCCTACTCTGAGTTCAATCATCACTTGACCGGCATACTGGTGCTCATCATCGGGCTCAGTGAACTGCATCATGCGTTGGCGATGTCATTTTGGGCTTGGACCAGGTTTCTTTTGCCGGGAGCCTTGCTCACGTCAGGGACTTTTCTCCTTGTCTGGAGCGATCATAACGCCTGGCCGATCGGCTCGCTCAGTTTCATGGAGACCTTCTTCGGCAATGACTTGGAAATCTTTCAGCATAAGGGTTACGGGCTCTTGTCGTTGACGGTAGGTGCCATCGAACTGCTCCGAAGGCTTGGGGGGATCCGTCATGCGGCCTGGGTCGCACCGTTGCCGCTATTTGCCATCGTCGGAGGATTGATGTTGTTCGGCCATTCCCACGGCGTCCATCCTTCAGCCGCAAAGATCGCGATGGACCATGCAATGATGGGCACCATGGCGGTAACGGATGGTTCGTCGAAACTCCTGTCCGATTGGTTCCGTTCCCCGTCGAACGCAGGGTTCTCCAAGTGGGAATTGCCCTGGGCCGTCTTGACTCTGCTCATTGGGATACAGTTGCTGATCTATTCAGCGTAACTGTATCCGCGTGTGCTTCCCGGAATAATTGACACCTTTCCAAACCCTGTGCTACGAGTAGAAGCTCTTATCGATTGAGATCACATTCTTGCGCGGTCGGTCCCCCATGAGTCCGGCTGCATGGAGTGAGTATGGGTGGACATAGCCATTGGGCGACGGTTAAACGGCACAAAGGGGCCATGGATGTCAAACGCGGAAAGATTTTCACAAGAATTATCCGCGAGGTGACGATTGCGGCGCGTACAGGTGCCGACCCGGACGGTAATCCTCGGCTTCGATTGGCTATCTTGAAGGCTAAAGAAGCCAATATGCCTGGCGATACACTGAAAAAGGCCATTCAGCGCGGCACGGGAGAATTACCCGGCGTGGCCTATGAAGAATTCCATTTGGAAGCGTATGGTCCTGGAGGGACCGGTGTATTGATGGAAATCACGAGCGACAACCGCAATCGCACGGTCGCCGAGCTACGCAATCTCCTCACGAAAAATCACGGCAATATGGCGGAAGCCGGCGCCGTCTCCTGGCAGTTTCACAAGAAGGGACTGCTCACGATTGAGAAGGGCACAGTCGATGAAGATACGCTGTTGTCTCTCGCGCTAGATGCGGGAGCAGAGGACGTGAAAGTGGGGGACAAGAGCTTTGAGGTCATCACGGATCCGCACCACTTTGAAGCCGTGAAGAAGGCCCTCGTCGAAGCAAAGATCCACACTGTGTTTGCGGAGGTCACCTCTGTTCCGCAGAACACGATCAGGCTCGAGGAAAAAGCAGCCGAGCAAATGCTCAAGTTGATGGAAGTCTTAGACGAGCATGACGATGTGCAGAAGCTTCATGCGAATTTTGATATTTCCGACGAGGTGATGGAAAAGGTGGCTGCTGCTGGATGAGGTGTGCGGCAGCAGCGCTGCCTCACCAGACTCCATCCACTGGTGGCTTCAGACCGCATGATCGCCTCACTGACGGGCCGATTGGCCTTCAAGGCGCCGACCCATCTGATCCTCGATGTACACGGGGTTGGATACGAAGCGTATATTCCTCTCAGCACCTACTACGGATTGCCCAATCTCAACGAAAGTATCTCGCTGAGTGTGCATACCCACGTTCGCGAAGACGCGATTCAGCTCTTTGGTTTTCTGACGTCGCAGGAAAAAGACGCATTCGTGCTGCTGACCAGCGTATCCGGCGTCGGGCCTAAGCTGGCTCTGAGCATCTTGTCGGCTCTTCCGGTGTCCGACCTGGTCTCAGCGATTCAGTCGGGAGATGTCGAGAAGCTGACGACGGTTCCAGGGATCGGAAATAAATCGGCCAGCCGTCTCGTGCTGGAGCTTAAGGATACAGTTGGAAAGCTCCAACCTGGTCTCTCGCCGGCAAGCGATTTACCCAGGCAGGGGCAGGATGCGACCTTCGACGACGCGCTGTCAGCGCTCGTGAATTTGGGCTATCGTCCACAAGACGCCAGAGAAGCGTTGAAACAAGTGAAGAAGTCCAATGCTGAGTCCATCGTGCTCAAAGACATGATTCGTGAATCCTTGAAGGAACTTGCAAGGGGGTAAGGATGATGCCGAGATTGATTCAGCGAATAGTCCGGACTCAATTACCCCTCGGACTCGCTATGCTCTTATTGGGGCTGGGGTCCATGCCCGTGCAAGCCGAAGAGCCGAGTGAGCCGAAAAGCATTCGCAGAACCTGCGGCACATGCCCTGAAGGCTATGCGACCACAGGCGTGACCGAGTCCAAAGAGATTTGCAAGGACGGCGATCCCACCCTCGTTCAATGTGTTCCGCTGGGGGCGAATCTGCTGTCCGTCTGCGGTTCCTGTCCCGATGGCTATCGTGAAATCGGCAACTCGAATGTGCCGGCTCGCTGTGGAAATAAGGATGGGGGGCGGCTCACACAATGTCAGCTTGAGAAGATGGAGTCGAACCTTCCGGATCCGACTCGAGGCCTCAAGGTTTGCCCACCAGATTGCGGGAGTACAGCCACGCCAGGACAGGGTGCCTTGCCGCCTT
>JACMLT010000129.1 GCA_014379455.1 Nitrospiraceae bacterium | reverse complement strand
TTCGTCTGCCAGCAGGATGGATCCCGCGTCAGCCCCTATCACATCGAGGGCGGTGCGCAGAACCTGGCTCACCATGTCATCGACATTCGCATACTGAAAGAGGGTTTCGCTGAGATGACAGATGGATTCCAGCGAAGCAGAGAGAACGAACATTCTATGTCCCTTCTCACTGTGCCGTTCACCATCGGCTCCATCACATCTGCGCTGCAAAGCTCCGGCACGGTAGGCAGCTGGCCAGAATTCCTCTCGTGACGCCTCAGATTTTGTGGGCTTTCCGCACGGGATGTGACGAGATTGACTACACTGCTGGGTGGACGCTGAATGCTGACCGCTTCGGCAACAAGAGGGGAACGACGCTCCACACGCAAGGCAGCAAATCAGCAATTTCAGTAGACGCGCGTATGGATCGTGCGGGCTACTCTCCCCGATTGAGCAATTCCAGCGATTCGCGCCTTCTTGAACGGGCCTTCAGGAATTCGATAAGTTCAATTCGTAGCACGCGGTTCAGACGTTGCCGTGCATCAAGCGGCAGGCGAAGAAACTCCACTCCGAACTGACGGCCCTGAACCCATTTAATCGTCCCGAGATCGATTGACAGCGCCTGTGCCTGATTAGCCAGCAGGACACTCACACGCACATCACTGCCACAGAGAACCTCGCGATCGCACATGACGGAGCACCCCATCAGTGACAGGTTGCTCAAGATACCTTCACCGACAAATGGAGCCCCACCGAAGATGACAGGATAGAAGAGCGGGAATCGATGATAGGTTCGAGAATATCGAAGTGGCGCCATCACAACCTCCGTGACGCAGGATTGTACCGAGGGAGGTACTGTGAACGGTATCCTACCTTAGGAGGGGAAGCCTTACCTGGTGCTAAGGGCTGAATGGCGAGACGGCCCGCCACAGCCGCGTATCCGCGCTTGCAGCAGAAACTTCATGAATGATGCGGGCGAGCTATCCCATAAATAGTAATTTTCTTTCGACGAACCAGGTCATGGCCTACACTGACTGTGCAAGAAGGACAGCGTGTCATCAGAGGAGGGCCCATGACGAGCCAGGAGAGGCAAGCTGATACCATCAAGGTGTTGGTCGTGTGCGTCTTGAGCCTCTGGTCCTTCGTGCCGGCAGAGCCCATCGGCCTCTCACAGGCTGCTATTGGAACGGACGAACCTCCGACATTTGTGGCCTGGCCTGAAAAGGGCTTGGGGCTCTCGATCGACTTACCCGCCTTCACCAAAGACATTGACCAGGTCAACCCGGACGGTCGCCGCTATCTCACGGCCTTACATCACAAGACAGGACTGAATGTGTCAGTCTCTCTTGAGAAAGTTTCAACCCACGCGACAGTGCCAGGATGCATCGAACAGCTCCAACTGATACAGAAAGATCCGGATGTCACCCATGGGCAGGACATCGCACTCAATACCACCGCTGCGATACCGACCCTAGAATATACCCTCCACAAGTTCCGGGGAGTCCGATTGGACCAAAAACATGTGCATGCCTGCATAGCACAGGACAACGTCTACGCCGACATCCACCTTTCGAAGACACACTACACCACCGCCGATGCGCCGCTCTTTCAATCAATTCTCAAAACCATTCGCTTACAACCAGAACCTTCAAAGATCATACAGACCAAGCTACCGGCACCGCCAAGGATCATACAGATCTACCCACCCGCACCGCCCACCAGCAGAGAATTACTCGAAATAGGAAACGTGCTCTATCGGCAGAACAAATTTGCCCAAGCCATTACACCCTATTCAAAAGCGTTTGATCTTGAAACAGCCGAGCCACAACTCGACCGAACTCTTTGGCGCGCCTTGATCGACCATTTAGGGATGGCCTACAGAATGACCGGTCGTCTCAAGGAAGCAAAAGCCCTTTTTGAACAGGGAATACAGGCCGACCCTGCCTACCCGATATTCCACTATAATTTGGCCTGCACGTTTGCAGAAATGAACGAGCTTGATCATACAATACAGTCTCTCAAGACAGCCTTTCGCCATCGGAAGAATCTCAATCCTGGCGACAAGGGCATGCCAGACCCACGCCAGAACGTATCCTTCCAGCGCTTCATGAAACACGAAACTTTCCGCAACTTGGTCAACGATCTCACCGCCACAAAAAGTTAGCACGCATTACTCATGACGGTTCATCGCGACATCTCGCCAGCGCATTGCGAAACAGCCACCCCAAGCCCTAAGAACCTCAGGCATACTTGATCGGCACGGCAAGAGGTCGAGCGGCAGGATAGCGCGGCGAGGATAGGCCAGGCTGGGGTCGGTGGGGTACGTGAGGCAAACAGGCGGACACGCAGAAGTTCGCGACCCTCTCCGCCGAGCCCCTCACTGCAAGCATGGACCCAGACGGAAATCGGCAGTACAATGCAGCTATGAATAAGATAGGTATCGTACTCGTGATTGTGGGGGTCGCATGGCCGAGTATGCTACTCGCCTCTGAGGAGCCACCATCTCAAGTGCCGGGCTTTAACGAGCGCTTAAACCAAGCGCTGGGATCCGAGGGTGGCGTGCAAGTGTACAAGGACCCCGCG
>JACMLT010000128.1 GCA_014379455.1 Nitrospiraceae bacterium | reverse complement strand
TTAATCTCGCCGGACTTACTATACTTCTTGAAGCCTGCCGCAAGCCGCTGGACATCCGCCTTGGTGATCCACCCGTCATCTTCCCCATAGAGGTAGAGGACAGGAGCTGACAGTTGTTGCAGCGGCGCATCGGGATTCGGCACCTGACCATAGAAGGGCACCGCGGCCTTGATGTCTTTATTCACACAAGGCAACATGAGCGCATAGGATCCGCCCATACAGAATCCGGTCACCCCGATTCTCGCGGCATCGACTTCAGGAACGGACTTGAGATAGGCGACGGTGGCATTGAGATCCTTGAGTCCATCTTCCTGCTGGAGTGTATTCATCAACTTGCCTGCCTCGCCGGGATCGGTCGTGAGGGCGTTCCCCAAGCGGGAGTAGAGGTCCGGAGCGATCGCCACATACCCCTCAGCAGCATAGCGCTTTGCCACATCCTTGATGTGGTCGGTCAGTCCCCACCATTCTTGAATCACAATGATCGCAGGGCGTCGCTCTGTGGTTTGTGGGGCTGCCACATAGGCCCGTACCGTCACCTTGTCGCTTGGATACTGGACCAGCGTTTCTCTGATTGATTCAACCATAAGGCAGCTCCAACCTAGCGCAATTATGGAATGAGGGATTTTGAATTATGAATTGGGATAGGAAGCCATCCAACACGCATCATTCAACATTGCAACTGATCGGCATGGCGATCAGTTGCCCGCCACCATCATCTCGGCAATCTTCACGGTGGGGCTCGCAATGCGCCCGCGGAACACAAGGTCGCTACCGATCATCTCGATTCCCGCAAACATCTCTTTCAAGTTGCCGGCGATCGTGATTTCTTCCACAGGGTAGGCCAACTCGCCTCCTTCGATCCAAAACCCGGCTGCTCCACGTGAATAATCACCGGTGACCATGTTGATGCCGAACCCGATGAGGTCTGTGACATAGAGGCCCTGTTTTACGGTCTTGATAATGTCCTGTGCCGTCTTTGTCCCTGGCGTGAGATAGAAATTCGTGGGGCCGACCGATGGATTTTCCCCGACGCTGCGCGAGGCATTGCCGGTCGAGGGCAACCCGAGCTTCCTTCCTGAATACGTATCGAGCAGGTAGCTCTTCAACACGCCTCGTTCTACGACTATCGTCTTCCTGGTCGGCAGACCTTCGCCATCGAACGGTCGAGAACCAAGGCCTCCAACCACCCGCCCATCGTCATAGACTGTCACGTATTCAGGAGCCAACGGCTTGCCTAACTGACCTGCCAGGAACGACGCCCCTTTATAGAGCGAATACCCTGACACTGCACTGCACAGATTCCCCATGAGACTTCCAGCTGTTTCTGAATCGAAGATGACAGGCAGCCGTTGGGTTGCTACTTTCCTCGCTCCAAGCTTTTGGACCGTTCGCCGTGCCGCTTCCAGTCCGACCGCTTCTGGAGAATCCAGCTTAGCGAATTTCCGTTGGACAGAGTACCAGGAATCGCGTTGCATGGCCCCGGTCTCCGGATCGGTGGCGACAGGCGACACCGACATGGAGAAACTAGAACTCTGGTACTCCCCCAGGAACCCATGACTGTTTCCCAACACCACACGCCCCGAGGAGGAATCGAAGTCGCCCCCTTCCGAGTTCGTCACACGCTCATCCGTAGACATGGCAGCAGCCTCGACCCGTTTGGCCAATTCGATCTGCTGCTCTGTATTCAGCCTAGTCGAATCGTAGAGATCTAAATCCGGTTTCTCTCCCGCCATTTGATCCGCCGCCGGCAAGCCGGACACCTGATCTTCCACGACAGCCTTCGCCAGAGTGCACGTCTCAGTAACAAGTCGATCTAATGAGTCCGCTGAGAAATCTGATGTGGAGGTGCTGGCGGAGCGTTTCCCAACAAACACGCGCAAGCCGAGATGCTTCTCTCGCGCTTTCGTGAGGCGATCGACGGCGCCCAACCGAACCTGCACTGAAAAGGTTTCACCGTCCGCGATAATGATGTCCGCCTCCGTCGCCCCACTACGCTTCGCCTTGACCAAGAGATCTAAGGCAAGCTGGCTATATCCATCGCGCTGTTGTAGGTGCTGATTCATCGCTGCGTCCCGCCCACGGTGATTTCATCGATGCGAATGGTCGGCAGACCGACGCCCACTGGAACAGACTGCCCTTCTTTTCCGCACGTACCGATCCCTTCGTCGAGCTTAAGGTCATGCCCAACCATCGAGACTTTGGTGAGGATCTCTGGTCCGCTGCCGATCAATGTTGCGCCCTTGACCGGCCTTGTCACCTTCCCTCCCTCGATCAAATAGGCCTCGCTGGCGGAAAACACAAATTTACCGTTGGTGATATCCACCTGCCCGCCACCGAACGACACGGCATAGAGTCCGCGATCGACCGAGCGGATGATCTCCTCAGGGTCTGACGTTCCAGCCAACATGAACGTATTCGTCATGCGCGGCAACACCACGCTTTTATAACTTTCTCGCCGCCCATTGCCGGTCACAGGAATACCCATTAAGCGCGCATTGAGTTTATCGGTGATGTAGCCGCGCAGAATCCCGTTTTCGATAAGCGTGGTACGACCGGTCGGGGTTCCTTCATCGTCCATGTTGAGCGAGCCTCGCCGGTCCGGCAAAGTCCCATCGTCCACAATCGTACAGACGTCGGACGCCACCCGTTTTCCAAGAAGATTGGAAAACGCGGATGTTTTCTTGCGATTGAAGTCCGCTTCCAGGCCATGGCCGATGGCTTCGTGCAATAAAATCCCAGGCCAGCCCCCTCCCAGCACGACCGGCATGACACCAGCCGGCGCTTCGACAGCAGACAGGTTGAGAATCGCCTCCCGTGCCGCTTCACGCGCAAATCGCAGATATCGATCACCCTCATGATAGAACTGAAATCCGACACGACCCCCTCCGCCGAATGAGCCGGCTTGCCGTTGGCCGTTCTCTTCTGCGATACAAGTCACTTGCAGTCTCGAAAGAGGCTGCACATCGCCGATCAACGTGCCGTCCGAAGTGGCGACGATGACCACCTTATACTCCGTATTAAACGAGGCCATGACATTCTTAATGCGCGGGTCATACCGGCGCGCTTCGGCATCAATGGCATTCAAGAGGGATACGCGATCCGCTGTGGCGACCTCTGCCTGTATCCTCTCAACCGGATAGAGATCGCGTGTCGGACGTTGGCGAACAGGCACCGGAACCGCATCGGTCCCGCTTGGTGAATTGGCAATATAGCGAGCCGTGTCGGCGGCCAGTTCGAGATCCTTCTTCGTCAGCTCATCGGAATAGGCAAAGCCGGTTTTTTCTCCCGCTGTTGCCCTCACTCCCACACCCTGAGACACACTCTTTGTCGCTCGCTTAACGAGAGACTCCTCCATTGAAACTGACTCAGATACGCAGGACTCAAAGTAGAGGTCGGCATAGTCGACATCGCGAACTTTGACCCGCCCAAGCGCCCCAAGCACCTCGCCTTCGGTCAGACCGAAAGACGTCAACTGAACAAGTTCACCCATGGTTTGCGAGCCCCCACAACTGTTAACCATCAAGTAGACGGGGAAGTATAACTGATCGCTTTCAATAGGCGCAACGATAATTGATCCAACTCGTCGCTTTTACAGGACTTTTAGTAAAATTCGTTTGACATTCTTCTCCCTCACCAGTAGACTTTGCCGACCTAGCCGTACATTCCTGCGCTAAAGGATCTTTGCTGACTGCACGCTTATGGACACGAAAGACTCATCAGCCATAGATCAGCTCTCCTTGGAAGAGCTTGCCACAAGACTTGAACCAGACCTCCTACCCAAGCACGTTGCCATCATTATGGATGGCAATGGCCGTTGGGCAGAACTGCGAAACCTCCCTCGCATTGCCGGGCATCGGGAAGGGATCAAATCCGTCCGCGAAATGATCACGGCCTGTTTGGAGCTGGGCATCCACGCCCTGACCATTTATGCGTTTTCACAGGAGAATTGGAAGCGTCCCATCCAGGAAATCTCCTCACTCATGGGCTTACTTGAATACTACCTTTCAACGGAACGCTCGAAACTCATTGAACAGGGTGTCCGATTACGCACAATCGGACGGCTCGATTCCCTTCCAGCCTCCGCACTCCAATGGGTCCGGGCCGCCGAACAGGAAACCTCCCATCTCGACAAACTCCATCTCACAGTTGCGCTCAGCTACGGTGGACGCACAGAGATTGTAGATGCTGTGCGTGAGCTCCTCCACGAAGCCCAAGGAGGAAAGCTGCAGCCGAATGATGTGGATGAATCCCGTATCCAACAATACCTCTACACACATGATTTGCCCGATCCGGACTTATTAGTTCGCACCAGCGGGGAAACGCGAATCAGTAACTTTCTCCTCTGGCAACTCGCCTACACCGAGCTCTATTTTACGCCAACACTGTGGCCCGACTTCCGTCGCCGCGAACTCTTACTAGCCTTGCTGGAATACCAACGACGTGAGCGTCGATTCGGTCGAGTCCTCAGCGCTATTTCGTCATAGTGGTCGATCTCAACCTTCCCATGCAGGAGTACAAAACCGTCAGCCAGCAGCAGGCTGAACCAACACGCACAGCAGCCTCCCGGTTTGATCCGCGCAGGATCTATACCATTCTGGTCCTCGTGCCGCTCTTATATGCCGTCATTCGCTACCTTCCCCCTCTCGTGTTCTCTGGTGTCGTCGTACTGGGGGGAGCGCTCGCCCTCTTCGAGTTCTACCGATTATGTTTCGGCGACCGCAGCCACTTCTGGATGATCGGGATCGGCTTGACGGGGTTCGCCGCCCTGATTCTCGGAGCACACTGGCCGGGCATCATCGTTCCAACCCTCCTGGCCACGCTTGTCTGTACTATTTCAGTGCCGCTTTTTAGCGGGTCACCCCTTGAACAGAGCCTGAGAGACGGCGCGATGACCTTGTTCGGCATACTCTATTTAGGCCTTACCCTCAGTACGCTCTCGATGACAAGGCTTCTCCCTCAGGGCGAATGGCTGATCTTCTTTCTCCTGATGGTGACCTGGGCGTCCGATACCGGCGCCTATTATATCGGCACGCTGTATGGACGACACCGCCTCGCCCCCACGATCAGTCCCAAAAAAACTGTGGAAGGCTTGGTCGGCGGTTTGATCAGTGCCATACTTGTCGCGTACGCGGCGCGTTGGTGGTTTTTCCCCGACTTTTCCGGTCTCGATTGTATAATCTTGGCAACCCTACTGACGCTGTCAGGTCTCTGGGGAGACCTGACAGAGTCGGCCATGAAACGTAGCGTCGGGATGAAAGACTCTGGCGGAATACTACCTGGACACGGAGGCATGCTCGATCGTCTCGATAGTCTCTTGTTCACTGCCCCTGTCTTCTACTACTATGTCACGATGGTGAGCCGGCTACGAGTGATTGAGTGAAGGAGCTCTGTATGAAAACGATCGTCATCCTTGGATCGACCGGGTCGATTGGTACCAACACCTTAGATATTGTGGACCGATTCCCGGAAGAATTTCGCGTGGCAGGGCTGACAGCCGGCAGCAATGATGAAAAGCTCGAGGCACAGATCCGCCGCTTCAAACCCCGCGTGGTTGCCCTATCGGATACCGCCGCTGCCGCCAGGCTCCAGGAGCGTTGTGAGGGTCTGCCTGTCGAAATTTTGTCTGGGCAAGACGGTCTCAGTCAGGTCGCCTCCGCGTCTGAAGCGGATCTCGTCATTTCCGCCATCGTCGGTGGCGCTGGTCTCGTACCCACCCTTGCGGCAATCCGCAGCGGAACGCAGATCGCCTTAGCCAATAAAGAGCCGATGGTCATGGCCGGGAAACTGATGCAGGACGAGGCGCGGCGGCATGGCGTACGCATCTTCCCCGTCGATAGCGAACATAGTGCGATCTTCCAGTCATTGGAAGGCCATCGTAAAGTAGACGTCCGGCGCCTGATTTTAACGGCGTCAGGAGGAGCCCTCTGGACCCTGAGCAAGGAGGAGTTACACGACGTCACCCCTGAACGAGCGCTCCAACATCCCAATTGGAAGATGGGTGCTAAAATCACGATCGATTCTGCAACCCTCATGAACAAAGGGCTGGAAGTCGTAGAAGCCCGGTGGCTCTTCGATATCCCGGAGTCTCAAATCGAAGTCATGATCCACCGGGAAAGCATCATTCATTCTCTGGTAGAATACAAAGACCGTTCCATGATCGCCCAATTAGGATTGCCGGATATGCGAACACCTATTTCCTATGCGATGAAATATCCAGGACGCATGCCATTGGATCTGCCCTCGTTGGATCTGACAGAGATGGGAAAGCTGACATTTTGCAAACCGGATCACGACCGTTTCCCCTGCTTGAGTCTCGGCTATGAATCCCTTCGAATCGGCGGGACGATGCCCGCAACGATGAATGCGGCCAATGAAGTCGCGGTTGAGGCATTCTTGAACAAAGGCATCCGGTTCACCGATATTGCGGAGATCATTCGCAGTACGATGGATCTCCATACCACCAACAACGTCGAGTCGTTGGAAGACGCGCTGGAGGCGGACCGATGGGCTCGCGAGAAGGCTGAGTCGTTGGTAGTGGCATTGGCACGCTAGGTCTACACCAAGGAGCGTACACCGTGTTCATGGCAATTACCTGGTCCCCCGATACTGTCTGGTTGCTCATGCAGAAGGCGTGGTGGTTCCTGGTCGTCCTTGGCGTGTTGGTCGCATTCCATGAACTCGGCCATTTCTTAGCCGCGCGCTGGGTCGGCGTCAAAGTCCTCAAATTTTCACTTGGATTCGGACCGAAGCTCTTCGGCAGAAAAATGGGCGAGACAGAATACCTCCTCTCGGCCATTCCGCTCGGCGGCTATGTCAAATTGTTCGGCGAAGATGAGACCGAGGCAACCACACAGGAGGATCGTGCGCGATCGTTTGCGCACAAAAGCTTGTGGGGCAAAGTCCTGATCGTCGCTGCAGGCCCAGGGTTTAACTTTATTCTGGCCTATTTTATTTTTACCGCATGGCTCGCGACAGGCGCCCCGCTCTTTGTCCCGACGTTCCAGGACCTCTCTCCCGATATCGAAGCGATGGCTCCAGGCTCTCCTGCCGATGCCGCGGGCATCCGAGTTGGAGATCGTGTCAGCCGAGTCAACGGGCGCGACATTTCAACCAGAAATGAGCTCTTCGATGCCATAGCAAAGAGCAACGGACAGGCCCTGACACTTGAGATCAAACGAGGCGAGCAGGGCAAAACACTGACGGTCACGCCGACGACTCCCCCCGGACCACAGGTCTCGGCGCAAGAGCCGAGGTACTATCTGGGTGTCGAGGAAACACAGCCCCTCGTGACATCAGTCATGCAAAGTTCTCCGGCCGAAAAAGCCGGGCTTCAAGCCGGAGACTATGTAGTCAACATCGAGGGCCAGACAATCCATACCTGGTCCCAGATGACCGGTATCGTGAAAGAGAGTCCCAATCGTCAGCTCAAACTGGAGGTGTTACGAGAAGGGCAAAAAGTTTCCCTGGCCGTGACACCCTCTGCTGAAAAAACGATGGTGAATGGCCAGTCCATCGAAGTCGGCAAGATCGGCATTTCAGGGCCTGGCCGTTCGATCATGCGCTCCAGCACTCCTCTGCTATCGCTGTATGACGGCTTAGGGGCCACATGGGGTTGGACCGAATTGACCGCGATCGGCCTCTATAAGATGGTTGTGGGGGATATCTCGAGCAAAAACATCGGAGGCCCGCTGACGATTGCGAATATATCGGGAGAAGCCGCCGCTCAAGGGGCATCAAGTGTAATCTTTCTCATCGCAATTCTGAGCATCAATCTGGGCGTCCTCAACTTGCTCCCCATTCCTATTCTCGACGGTGGTCACCTGTTATTTTTTCTGATCGAGGGCATCCTCCGAAAACCTCTTGGCGAACGCCAGCGAGAAATCGCGCAACAGGCAGGACTCGTCCTCTTGGTGGGGGTCATGATCTTTGCGTTCTGGAATGACCTCGAGCGAATCTTCCTTAAATAGGCCATGAGGTCGAAAGTCTACATGTCGAACTCGTCATGTCAGCAAAACATTTTCGCTCTCACCGATGCGTCAGATGCGATGACCTTCAGGCCTAATGACTTTTCCCTCTCTCTCTCAAGACCATGAAAACATCTCAACTCTTAATCCCCACATTGCGAGAAGCCCCCGGCGAAGCGGAAACCGTCAGTCATACGCTCATGCTCCGAGCCGGTCTGATTCGCAAAGTAGCAGCCGGTATCTATATCTACCTTCCGCTCGGACTCCGGGTTATTCGAAAAGTTGAGCAGATCATTCGTGAGGAGATGAACCGGGCAGGAGCCCAGGAACTCCTGATGCCCATTGCCTCTCCTGCAGAATTATGGCGAGAAACCGGCCGGTGGAATTTCTACGGCAAGGAGTTGATCCGGTTCAAGGACCGCCACGAGCGCGAATTCTGCTTGGGTCCGACTCATGAGGAAGTGATTACCGATCTGTTCAGGCGTGAAGTTCGTTCCTATCGGCAGATGCCGCTGAACTTTTATCAAATCCAAACAAAGTTTCGAGATGAAATCCGTCCTCGCTTCGGCCTCATGCGCGGGCGCGAATTTATCATGAAGGACGCCTACAGCTTTGATCAGGACGAAACAAGCGCCAGACTCAGCTATCAAAAGATGTATGACGCCTATCAGCGTATCTTCACCCGCTGTGGCCTGACCTTCCGTGCCGTGGAAGCCGACACTGGCTTGATCGGCGGCAGCTCCTCTCACGAGTTCATGGTACTCGCAGACACAGGCGAGAACACCATCGTCTACAGCGATACCGGCACCTATGCCGCCAACATTGAACAAGCTGAAGTGCTGCCCCCTACCGATATGGACACCGAAGTCGCGCGGCCACTTCGCCCTGTCCAAACTCCCCACTGCCGGACCGTCGATGAAGTCACAAAATTCTTGAATGTCTCCCCGACACACCTCGTAAAAACACTCCTCTACTCAACAGGAACAGACACGGTCGCCGTGCTGATACGAGGAGACCATGAGGCGAACGAGGTCAAGATTCAACGACTCCTCCGAGTGACGGGTCTTGCGCTCGCAGATCCTACCGTCGTCGAGCACGTCACTGGCGCACCGGTTGGATTTGCCGGCCCTATCGGCCTAAAACACATTCGGATTATTGCCGACCACGCGGTCAAAGCTTTGCGTAATGTGATCGTTGGAGCCAATCAGTGCGATACGCACTATGTCGATGCCAATTGGGATCGCGATTTTCAGGTCGAGCAGTTTGCCGATCTCCGCAGCGCTTGCGCAGGAGATCCATCACCAAAAAAAGACGGAACGTTGAAGACAACGAAAGGCATTGAAGTCGGCCATGTCTTTATGCTCGGCACCAAATATAGCGAAGCCATGAAGGCCTCCTTCCTGGATCTTCATGGTAATGAGTGCCTTGCTGTGATGGGATGCTACGGCATCGGTGTCGGCCGAACTGCTGCTTCGGCAATTGAACAGAACCACGACGCAAAAGGTATTATCTGGCCGTATCCAATCGCGCCGTTCCATGTCCATCTCCTTCCGCTCACCCAATCAGCACAAACCGCCACGATCACCGTACAGCTCTACGACGAACTGCAAGTGGCAGGGTTTGAAGTGCTCTGGGACGATCGAGATGAGCGCGCGGGCGTAAAGTTCAACGATGCGGACCTGATGGGAGCTCCGTTTCAAATCGTTGTGGGAGACAAAGGCCTCGCCGAAGGAGTTGTGGAGGTCAAAACGCGAAAAGACGGAGCAAAACTCAAGCTACCTCCGGCACAAGTTACCGCTCATCTGCTTCGAACACGAATGAGTTGAACGCCCTTTCACCCAACAAAGGATTGAGTCTTCATCTTATCACTTCCGTCACTCTTCTCAGTCTGAAACTACCTTTTCCTTGCCTTCCAACCTCGATCAGCTAGACTAAATTTCAATCATGTCATCAAAGCACGTGTAACCACATATATCCCACGCACTTTTCATTGAGCATACGACGATAGTCTTCATAGTCGAAGGCTAGGAGCCCCTGGAATGCAAGCCAATCCTGTCGCTAAAAACCCTCAGGACCTTCAGCAGAAAATAGCATTCACTGAAAATGTCAAGCGAATCACCGAACAAATCCATGCGGCACGCGATCTTGACTATATCCTTCTCGATCTACGCAAGGAAATTCTCAGCGTTTTCGATGCCGAAGACCTCACCATCTTCGCGTTCGATCCGGAGAAGAAAGAAATTTTCTCTAAAGTCCCTCACATCGATAACGTCGAGGAATTCCGAATTCCCATCTCCGAACAAAGCCTGGCGGGGTTCTGCGCAAAATACCTCCGGCCGGTGAGCATCGCCGACGCGTATAACATCGCAGAGCTGCAGAGCGTCCACCCCGCACTCCTCCACGACACATCCTACGACAAACGGACCGGATTCAAAACGAAACAAGTTTTGACCTATCCAATTGTGGCAGACAACAAGTATTTGATGGGTGTACTTCAACTCCTCAATAAAAAAACCGGCGAACGATTCACACGAAAAGACGAAGAATCCGTCGCGGAGATTGCAAAAGCACTCGGCATTGCTTTCTTTAATCTTCGCAAAGTCTCAAAGAAAACCCCTAGTAAGTTTGATCGTTTGGTCTCGAACAATCACATTACCCAGAGCGACTTGGACAACGCCATTGCCGAGTCCAGGAAAGGTCTATCGGACTTCGAGAGTCTCGTGATCGAAAAGTATAAGGTGCCGAAACTCGAGATCGGTAAATCGCTCGCCCAGTTTTACAAATGCCCCTACATTGAATACAGCGAACGAACACTCGTCGATGTCGAACTCCTCAAGAACCTGAACGTTGACTACCTCAAGAAAAACCACTGGATGCCGCTTAAGCGGGATCGAACCGCCATTGAAATTTTGACGGATGACCCCGGCGATCTCGATCGTGTGGCTGATATTAAACGGACATTCCCCGGCTTGAATATTCGCTTTGCGATCAGCCTCCGTCGGGATATCGCCCAGTTCCTCGGCTCCGCTACAGGGCAGGGAGACACCAATACCACCAGGAAATTAGACGAAAATGTCTCCGACATTCTCGGCGAGCTCGTCAACGAGGCCCAAGAGGCGGCCGCTGAGGACGCCGGAGGCGGCCTCGATGAAAACGACAATGCCATCGTGCGTTTGGCCAATCAGATTATCGCAGATGCCTACCGACAAGGCGCCTCTGATATTCATGTCGAACCCTATGGTGAAAAACGTGAGACCCTTGTTCGGTTTCGAGTCGATGGAGATTGCTTCGAATACATGAAGATTCCGCAAAGCTATCGACGCGCCATCGTCTCGCGCCTAAAGATTATGGCCAGCCTCGACATCGCAGAACGGCGTAAACCCCAAGACGGCAAGATCAAATTTAAACTGTCTGAAAGCAAAGATATCGAGTTACGCGTCGCGACCATTCCAACTGCAGGATATAACGAAGACGTGGTCATGCGTCTGCTCGCGGCCAGCGAGCCCTTGCCTCTCGACAAGATGGGGTTTTCAGACCGAAACCTCGCGGCGATCAAAGAGATCGCGGCAAAACCCTATGGCATCATTCTCTGTGTCGGACCAACCGGATCTGGTAAAACTACGACCCTCCATTCCATTCTCGGTTTCATCAATACACCGGACATCAAGATCTGGACGGCAGAGGATCCCGTCGAAATCACGCAGTACGGACTTCGGCAAGTGCAGGTTCAACCCAAAATAGATTTCACCTTTGCCAAAGCCATGCGCGCATTTCTTCGAGCCGACCCAGACGTGATTATGGTCGGAGAAATGCGAGATAAAGAAACAGCAGAAATCGGGATTGAAGCCTCATTGACCGGACACCTTGTCATGAGCACACTCCACACAAATAGTGCGGTGGAAACTATCACACGACTCCTTGATATGGGCTGCGATTCATTTAGTTTTGCCGACGCGATGTTAGGGGTCCTCGCCCAACGGCTTACTCGCAGGATTTGCAAGGACTGCAAGGAGGAGTACGTTGGAACAGGGGTAGAATATGAAGAAATCCGCCAGGGCTATGGGCCTGCACATTGGGACAAACTCGGAATCCCACAAGACAACACATTCCGCCTGGCCCGCGGGAAGGGATGTGAAACCTGCAAACGCACCGGCTTTAAGGGACGTGTGGCGTTGCATGAGTTGCTGTTAGGGTCGGACAAACTCAAACGCATGATTCAGACGAAGGCGAGAACTGAAGAAATGCTACAATCCGCCATTGAAGAGGGCATGACTACCCTCATGCAGGATGGAGTCCAGAAAGCCTTGCTTGGACAGACCACGTTCAAGGAAGTCAAGGCAGTAGCCATCAAATAATTTCACTCACGAATACGGGTGACGCAAGATCTTGGACGCATGACCCCATCGTTTTCACCTCATGCGAATCACGCCTGCGCACACCATTTCCCTCTTCCCTGTACGCGTACAGAATTCAGCCTGCTATAGGATCACACATACCTAGCACCTCCTTCACTCTATTGAAATAGATACGCGTGTCAGCCCCTGCCAGGCGTCTTGGCCGTAAATAGCCTTCCATTCCTACTCTACTTTTTCCTGAATCCGCCATTTGAATTCAGGGGCGGCCCTTTTCACAAATATGACCCGTCAATGGCAGAAAATAAATCGTAGCAGCCATATCTCTATCTTACGGCCCATCTCTTTTCTGATTTTCCTAGCCGCTCTCTCCTCGATACGGGCGCCAAAATGGTAACAGGGCAGTAAATGAATTCCACTCTGGGGTTAGGCCCAACTCATCAACCGGAACACTGCACATACCCATCACTCACAGACAACGTGTTCTACCCATCAGGCAGAAATATAGGCAACACTTGGATGTCTGAAGAACGAACGGATGAGTGCGGGGCATCGCGCAATTTCTGTGAGTTGCGCGGTAATGCGAGTGGCCAGCCGTTCGCCCTTCTGTAAGGGCTGGCGTGCGTTACTGGTTTGCTTGGCATAGCTCCAGACCAAACTCACCGGGGTTGAGATCTGGAGCGTAGCCAGGCAAGTAATTCTATTTCTAATTAGATAGTGCGTTAATAATCCACGACAATCCCGTAATTCCTCGTGTGCGAATGGGGGACTTCTCGAAGTCGGCGAGTGCCTGTTCGAGATGTGCTTCCAGGGACTCTCTGCTGTCAAAGACACGGTTGTGGAAGGACTTTTCACGCAAGTCGTCCCACAAGATTGAGCTCTGGCGCATACGGCGGCAGATAGAGTAGCTGTAGATTGCGGGGGGAGCCGGAGCTCCTGATTGCGATGCCAGCCGGCTCCGTCGACCACCATGAAAACATTTTCCTCGCCGTGGCGGGCCCCAATTTCATCCACAAAAATCTGCATGCAATCCCCATTCATACTGGGCAAGATCAACGTATCAAGGACGCCGTCTCCTGGTGAGACCGCTGCATACGCATAGGTATACTCCTGGGTCACCATGGCGTGCGTGAGTGGGCGAAACGGCTTTAGACACCAACAGGATCGTGTGTGCGAGATGCGGCCAAAGCGCGACTCGTCCTGGAACATGAGCCTCAGCGGTGCGGGCGCTCGAATGCCTCGCTGGCGTGGGTGATCGCGTCGGGGAGTTTTTTTCTATGTGTCCTGAGCGGCCGGGTCAGATTGCGGGTGCTGCTTATCAGGCGCCAGCTTGCGCCAGCCGTGTCGTTGCAACATGGCGTACACCGTCGAGACGGCCAGGGGTCGCTCGACGGCGTATTCGAGCTTCGCTCTCAGGAGCGGCACCACAATCACGCCCCCCTCTTTGGCCTGCTCAAGGAAGGGGGCCAAGATGGCCGCCTCCTCTTCCAGGGTCATACGTGCCCGGTTCCGTAGCCCCTGCTTGATCTTGGACTGTTCCTGCCCGCTTTGAATGCGGCCAAAGCGCTTCCGTAACCTGAGCGTCCAGCTCTTGGAACGCCCAACGGCCACACTGGTGTCGTCGAGCGAGAGTCCAAACTTCAAGGACAGCAAAAACGCTTGCGCCACAGCAACTCACTGATCGTCTTCGCCTGCGTGATCGCCGCATTGACAAACTCATGCCCACGTGCCGGTCGTGCCATATGTCACCTCACTCACCGTCAGTGACATAATTATAGGCCTATTTAACTAGAATTTGAATAATACACAGTCAGCAGAAGTGGCCCCGGAAATTTGAACAAGCCGATACGTGGAGAAGCTGCTACCGTTGATGGCCCCTACTAGGCGATGAAATGGAGCAGGCGATGGCAAAAAGAATAAGACGGACGCACTCAGCGGTATTCAAAGCCCACGTGGCGCTGGCCGCGATGAGCGGTGACAAGACGCTGGCCGCGCTGGCCCAGCGCTTTGACGTGCATCCCACCCAGATTACGGAGTGGAAACGGCCACTCAGCGAGCGAGCGGCTGACATATTTGGCGGTGGCACTGCTCCGACGGGGCCGCCGGTTGATCTGAAGGCCTTGCACGCCAAGATTGGTCAGCTCACGCTGGAGCATGATTGTTTAGAAGGGGCGCGCACCAAGGTGGGATGGCTGAGCGCAACGCGATGATGGACGCCACTCACGCCCTGTCGATCAGCCGCCAGGCACAGCTGGCCGGGATCAGCCGGGGCAGCGTCTACGATGTCCCCAAGTCTGTCGGCGCGGCCGATCTGGGGC
>JACMLT010000127.1 GCA_014379455.1 Nitrospiraceae bacterium | reverse complement strand
TATCGCCTCAGTGCTGGTGATGCTCTTCAGCAGCGGACTGTCGCGGGCACAGGACGGCGACTCCATGCTGCGCAACAGACTATTGCTGCCGGAATTGATCCAAGAGGTTCTGGCTCGGAACCCCGAGCTAGCGGCAACACGCAAGCAATGGGAAGCCGCCACGAGTCGGATTGCGCAGGTGCGGTCATTGGATGACCCAATTCTGTCCCTCCAAATGTGGAATGTCCCCCAACCCTTCAATGTGGCGCGGACGGAGAACCATATCTTCGGTCTCTCGCAGAATCTCCCCTTTCCCGGAAAACTCGGACTCAGAGGCGAAGTCGCGAGCCGTTCAGCCGACATGACCGAGCAGGCAGTCCGCGCGAAGGAACGGGAGCTGGTCGTCCGCCTGAAGCAGGCCTACTACGATCTGTTTCTCGCGCAAAAAGCTGTCCAGATTCACCATGAACAGGTGGAGCTGCTCAGACAGTTTGTGAAGATTACAAACACGAAGTTCCGTGCAGGGAAAGGAAGCCAGGCCGATGTCCTTAAAGCCCACGTCGAGCTATCTCTGCTGTTCCAACATCTTCCCGTCCTGGAACAGCGCCGGAAAACCACCGAGGCGATGCTGAATACGCTGCTCGATCGGGATACTTCAGCACCCTTGGGCATCGCGCAAGAACCCTCTCAACTGCCGATCGAGAAGCCCCTCGATGATCTACATGGCCTCGCGCTCAACGACAGACCGGAGCTCAAAGCCGCCGAGTTGGATGTGCAGCGGAGCGAGCAGTCCCGCGCGCTGGCCCAGCGTCAATACTACCCGGACTTCAACGTGGCATTTCAGCGCTTCCAGAACTTTCAGGCCAATGACGGATTCGGCGCCTACGTGGCGATGAGCATTCCCTTCGCATTTTGGACCAAACCGAAGTACGACGCAGGCGTGCAGGAGGCCGCGGCGGCGGTCGCGGTCGCGCAGGCGCAGCAACATACCTTGGAAAACCTGACCCGGTTTCAAGTCAACGACCTCCTGGCCAAGCTTCGGGCAACCGACCAGGTGGCTACCTTGTACCGGACCACGATCTTGCCACAGGCCGAGCAGAGCCTGGAGGCGGCGCGCGTCGGGTATCGTGCGGGCAAAGGAGGGTTTCTGGATCTGATCGATACCCAGCGGGCCTGGCGAGGATTCCAGCTTGAGTATTTCAAGGCTCTCGTGGACCGCCAGCATCGACTGGCTGAACTTGAACAGGTCGTCGGTATCACGCTCGATCGACAGAGCTAACTCGGACGGGAAGGAGACACAGCGATGAACCAGCAATCCTACAAGAAAAATTTCGTGGTTGGCGTCGTGGCGATCGGTGCGATCGCCGGAGTCGCGGTTGGTTTCATGACCGCTCACAGAGTGACGGGTGAGATGGGAACAGGGGGCGTCTCGGCGCCCACCGGGCTGGCGGGTGAGAAAGAAGAGATGACGGATATGCCCATGGCACAGATGGACATAAAGAAGATGCCTCCGGCAGGCGAAGAGTCCATGAAAGGAATGGCAGGTATGCCGGGCATGTCCGCAGCGCCGTCCGGGGCTGTGGTGATTCCCGCTGTGGCAAGACAGTTGATCGGAGTGCGGAGCGCCTCAGCGGCCTACGCGACATTAGCGCAAGAGATTCGCGCGGTCGGCACAGTCGGCTACGATGAGCGGGGGCTCACGCAGGTCACAGTGAAAACCTCCGGGTGGGTGCGAGAGGTCTTTGTCGATTCGATCGGTCGCCCTGTGCGCAAAGGCGAGCCTCTCTTCACCCTCTACTCCCCGGACCTCCTGGCCACGCAAGATGAGCATCTCCTCGCCATGAAAACCCAAGCCCAACTGGTTTCCAGTCCGCTCGACGATGCGAAAGCCAACGCGGCATCCCTTGTGGCCAGTACGCGAGAACGCCTGCGATTGTGGGATGTGACCGATGCGCAAATGGCAATGCTGGAACGTCGAGGCAAAGCGGAGCCGGTGCTCACGGTCTATGCCCCATCCTCCGGGATTGTCATGAAGCGAGAGGCCTTGCCGGGGAAATATGTGGAACCAGGGACGACACTGTATGAAGTCGCGGATCTCTCCACGGTCTGGATCTCCGCCGATATCTATGAGTCTGAGGTCGCATCGGTAAAGCTCAACCAACCGATTTCAGTCTCCTTCGCCACCTATCCAGGAGAAACCTTTCACGGAAACATGGCCTATATCTACCCCTCGTTGAACGCAGAAGCCCGCACGGTGCGCGTGCGGTTTGAATTGCCAAATCCTGGACTGAGACTTAAGCCCGGCATGTATGGGAACGTAATCCTACAGACGGATGCGGTCAAAGCCTTGGTCGTGCCCAAGGAGGCAGTCCTGGAGACCGGGCTTCGTCAACTCGTGTTCATAGATCGGGGACACGGGCGGTATGAGCAGACGTTGGTCAAGCTGGGCCGTCGGAACCAAGATGAAGTGGAAGTGATGGAAGGACTCAACGCAGGAGATCGGATTGTCACCTCGGCCAATTTTCTGTTGGACGCGGAGAGCAAGTTGACATCGGCCTCAAGCATGCAAGCCATGATGGGACGGATCGGCATGGGCGATTGGCAAATGCGTGGCGCGTACGAGGGCAAGATGGAAGGCATGCCGATGGGGGATGTCAAGGGGATGGAAGGGATGAAGGGAATGGAGAACATGCCTGGAATGGAGATGGGAAGCAAGAAAGAGGGAATCGAGACCCGTCAGATGAATGGACTCACACTCGATCTCACGACGGTGCCGGAGAAACCCACGGCCGGTAACGCCCTGCTCAAGCTCACATTGAACGATCAAGTCGGCCAGCCTGTGACCAATGCCCAAGTTGTGTTCGTCTATACGATGCCGATGCCGGGCATGACTGATTCCAAAGTGGCGGCTCGCCACACGAAAGATGGACTCTATGAGGGGACGGTGCTGTTCGGCATGGGCGGCACCTGGGTGGTGACAGTCAATGTGACGGTACCGGGGCGACCACCCGTTGCCGAAAAGTATCAGTTCTCGGTTGGCGGCGGGGGCATGTAATTCACCATGATCGCGCGACTTATTGATGGAAGCGCCCGCAATCCAATTCTGGTCATCCTCCTTGTCTTGCTGCTGGCAAGCTGGGGCCTGTGGGCAGGATTTCAGGTTCCACTGGATGCGGTTCCTGACTTGTCCGATGTCCAGGTGACCATCTATACCGAGTGGCAGGGGCGCAGCCCCACATTGATTGAAGACCAGGTCACCTATCCGATCGTCACCTCCCTATTGGCCGGTCCGAAAGTCAAACGAGTGCGGGGCGTCTCGGAATACGGGGTCTCGTACGTCTATGTGATCTTCGAAGACCGCACTGACTTGTACTGGGCACGCAGTCGTGTGCTGGAATACATGCAGAAACTGACCGGGAAATTGCCCTCCGGCGTCGCACCGACGCTAGGTCCTGACGCAACCGGTGTCGGGTGGGTGTATCAGTATGCGCTGGTCGATGAATCCGGCGCACACGACCTGGCGCAGCTCCGCAGTCTTCAAGATTGGTATCTGCGCTTTCAACTGGAAAGTGTGCCCGGTGTGGCAGAAGTCTCGGCGATCGGCGGGTTCGTGAAGCAGTACCAAATCGAAGTGGACCCGAACACGTTGGCCGCCTACCGGTTACCGATCAAGACGATCATCGAAGCGGTCCGGAACAGCAATGCGGAGGTGAGTGGCCGTGTCTTGGAAATGGCCGGTACGGAATACATCATTCGCGGGAAAGGCTATCTACGCTCGATTGATGATATTGAGCTGATCCCGGTCGGGACCGATGGACGCGGCACGCCCATTTTGATCCGAGATATCGCCCATGTTCACATCGGGCCGAACCAGCGGCGAGGCGTTGCAGAACTGGACGGCAAGGGCCAGACGGTCGGCGGGATTGTCATCATGCGGGCTGGAGAGAATGCGCTCGCCGTGATCGAGCGGATCAAAGCAAAGCTGGCAGAGATCACGCCGGCCCTGCCGAAGGGTGTCCGTATTATTCCCACCTATGACCGATCCGATCTCATTCATCGGGCCATCGCCGTGCTCCGCGAGAAGCTCGTGGAAGAGAGTATCATCGTCAGCCTGGTCGCGGTGGTCTTTCTGTTTCACCTGCGCAGCGCCTTGGTGGCAATTCTCATCCTCCCAGTGGCAGTGCTGCTGGCCTTCATCCCGATGGCCTACCTGAACATCACTTCCAGCATCATGTCGCTCGGTGGCATCGCCATTGCCATCGGCGCCATGGTGGATGCGGCCATCGTCATGGTGGAAAACGCCCACAAGCGGTTGGAACAAGCTCCGAATGCGGACCGGATCGAGACCATCATCGCGGCGGCCAAGGAAGTCGGCCGTCCTTTGTTTTTCTCGCTGTTGGTGATTGCCGTGTCGTTCCTGCCAATCTTCGCGCTGGAAGCCCAGGAGGGTCGGTTGTTCACGCCCTTGGCCTACACCAAAACCTTCTCGATGCTGTTTGCCACTGCGCTTTCAGTGACCTTGGTTCCTGTACTGATGGTCCTCCTGATCCGGGGGCGTATCCGAGCAGAAAACAAGAATCCGTTGAATTGGCTGTTGGTCACGCTGTATCGGCCCATCCTCTCCGGCGCGTTGCGCGTCCGGTGGCTGACGCTCGGACTGGCAGTCGTGGTCGTAGGATTCACGGCGCCGATCTTTTCCCGCCTCGGCGCGGAATTCATGCCGCCGCTGAACGAAGGAACCATTCTCTACATGCCGACCACCGTACCCGGCCTCTCGATTCCTGAGTCGGCCAAGGTGTTGCAGATCCAGGATCAGTTGCTCACGACCTTCCCGGAAGTGGAACGGGTGTTCGGCAAAATGGGAAAAGCGCCGACGGCCACCGATCCGGCCTTTGTCGGAATGGCAGAAATCACGGTCACCCTCAAACCAGAATCGCAATGGCGTCCCGGCATGACCTGGGACCGGTTATTGGATGAAATGGACGCGAAGCTGCGCATTCCCGGCTTTCCGAACATCTGGTGGATGCCGATTCAAACTCGCACTGAAATGATCACGACCGGTGTACGGAGCCCGGTCGGCATCAAAGTCCTGGGGCCAGATCTGAAAACCATTGAGAAAATTGCTTTGGAGATCGAGCAAGTCTTGGCAAACGTGCCAGGCACGAAAAGCGCGTTTGCCGAGCGGCTAAATGAAGGCTATTACCTGGATCTAACTGTGAACCGACGCGACGCGGCCCGTTACGGCCTGACGGTGGGAGATGTGCAAGCGGTCATCACCACAGCCATCGGCGGCGAGACCGTCACAACCACAGTCGAGGGACGCGAGCGCTATCCGGTCAATGTCCGCTACAAGCGCGAACTGCGCGATGACCCGGACCGGCTCAAGAGGGTGCTGATTCCCACGCCGAGCGGCGCGCAGATTCCGCTCGGACAAATTGCAGAGATGAACATTACTCAAGGGCCGCCGTCGATCACGGATGAAGCGGGATCGCTGGCCGGTCTGGTCTCGGTCGCGGTCAGTGGACGCGATCTGCGCGGCTACGTCGAAGATGCCCAACGAGCGGTCCGAGAACGAGTCCTTCTGCCTGCAGGATACCGGCTGATCTGGGCCGGTCAATACGAACATCTGGTGCGGGCGGAAGAACGGTTAAAGCTGGTCGTCCCGGTCACCATCGGCATCATACTCTTGCTGCTCTACCTCAACTTCCGTTCGCTGGCGAAATCGCTGATCGTGCTCCTGTCCGTCCCCTTCGCCGCGATCGGAGCCATCTGGTATCTCGACTATCTGGGATATAACTTGAGCGTGGCAGTCTGGGTGGGCATCATCGCCCTGGCCGGCGTAGCGGCAGAGACGGGAGTCGTGATGCTCGTCTATCTCGACGAGGCCTATGAGCGGCGGGTGCGCGAAAGCCGCATGACGACGGTTCAAGACCTGCGTGAGGCCATCATGGAAGGCGCAGTCCAGCGAGTGCGGCCGAAGATGATGACGGTCGCCGCGATCATGGGTGGGTTGCTCCCCATTATGTGGACCGCCGGCACAGGCGCCGACGTCATGAAACGAATCGCCGCACCGATGATCGGCGGCATGGTGAGTTCAACGATTTTGACGCTTCTGGTGATTCCGGCACTGTATTTTATCTGGAGGCGTTCGACATTGCCTTCGAACTCTTAGCCTGCATCACGTCGAGCGATAAAGTTGATCCACCGCCCCTTGCGCTCTCGGTTGGTCACCACGTTCAACTCAAGAATGGTCCATCCGGCTCGACGAACCGCGCCAGCGAGTTCGTTCTTTCTCCAGCGAGCAAAATAGCGCCCGGGAACCCATCCATCCGTCACAAGACGGCTCGCCACACCATACGTCACCGTCGCGGCAAATAGGCCGCCTGGACGGGCAAGCCTGCACAGATCGGCCAGGATACGACGTGCCTCCGGTTTAGGGAAATGCATCAGCGAGGCAGCAGCCCAGAGGCCATCGAACGACAACACCTGAAAAGGGAGGGATCGAAGATCTGCGCAGACCAGCGGTAATGAAGGATATCGACGTCGCCCCGCTGAGAGCAACGCGCTCGTCCGATCCACGCCCACAATGCGATACCCGCGCCGAGCGAGATCGCCTGCATCCTGCCCTCCACCACAGCCGAGGTCCAACAGGCTCGCACCGGCAGGGAGATATTGGAGCCACTCGACCAACAATGGTGGCCGGCGATGCCGCCTCTTGTCCCAGCGGGCCATGCATTTTTTCGCCGACCGTTCATACGCATCGATCGTCTGCAAAACGAGTTGCGTTGTGTTATCGTGAGTCACGTTGAGGAAGTGCATTCATGTGGCGAGTAGGTGGACGATGACTGTTCTGGCGTTGGCATTCATCCTACTGGGAGCGAGCTGGGGCATCGCCTGGGCAGCCGATCCACCCTGCGACAAATACCCCATTGTCATACAGACTAAATGTGAGGCGATCTGGAAATCGCTGTACCAGGAAGACGGCCCCGTGATCGCGCAATTCGGACTGGACCAACAGAAACGGCGCGAGGAAGGCAAAATCAACGCCGAACAACACCTCGGAGAAAATATGGCCTTCATTAAGCAGTCCACCGAGAAACGCCTCGCACGATTGAAGGAACGGATGGCCAAAGAGTAGGCCTCATAACGTGTCGGCTTTCGGCTTCTCCGGCAACCTTCCGGCTGAGTTCAACAAATCCCTCCCCACGATGATCGGCGCCTTAAAGTGAGTGGCGAGTGCGATCGAGTCTGACGACCGGCTATCAAACGTCTTCACCTGACCCTGCACCGAAACAGTCAATGCACCGTAATACGTCCCATCTTGTAGCGTGATGACAGTTTGCAACACTTTCCCTCCATAGGTGTCCAAGATCGTATGCATCAAATCGTGAGAGAGAGGACGAGGGAGTTTCTCGCCATTCAATGCCCCTTGAATCGACAAGGCGACTGTCGGGTCGACAAAAATCGGGATGGCCTTGCCTTCGGCCTGTAAGAGCACGACCGGGCCATGATCCGACATGCGAACCTTCACATCCGTGATCGTGACTGGATCGGAAAGATTCGAGATGCCACCGTCAGCCTGCACCTCTGCATGAAATAACCCGGCAAGGAGAAGACTTGTAACGATGACCCGACTGAGTATTGTCATGGTGCACCTCCTGCAGCAAGCTAATCGGCTGCAAATACCCCTTGATGGCACGCACGAGCCTTAATGATACGCACGTGTGGCACAGTACGACCACAGACCAGTAGGATGCTCAAAAAGTTCGCCCAGTGAGGCCGCAGGCGAGTCGAAACCGGAGGCGTGCCCTCAGGGGTACGTTGAGGATTTCGATGAGCCGAGAACGAAGCTGGAGGACTTTTTTAGCATCCTGTTAAACGCGGACAAACTGATTCGTCTCCTTCTCCACCCCAATTTCAGTCTCCGGCCCATGCCCCGTCACCACAATCGTCGCATCCTTCAAGGTGTACAACCGTTCTCGAATAGATCGCTCGATGGCATCGAAGTCTCCGCCCCAGAGATCGGTGCGCCCAATGCTGCCGCGAAAGAGCGTATCGCCGGCCACCACAACGTTGTCGTCAGGAAAATGAAAACTCATGGACCCAGGGGTGTGGCCGGGCGTATGGAGTGCGACCGCGGAGACTTGGCCGACCAGCAACTTTTCCTCATCCTTGAGCCAGTAGTCAGGCATCGGAACCGGCACGTAGGCCACGCCGAACATCCGGCATTGCAATTCGAGATTCTTCCACAGCTCAAGATCAAGCTGATGCAGACAGAGCGTCGCCCCTGTCGCCTTCTTCATTTCTCCGGACGCGAGAAAATGGTCGAAGTGGGCATGGGTGTGAAGGATATGCGTGACCGTCAATCCGAGTTGGTGCACCTCGTGGAGAATTCGCTCGTGCGCTCCACCCGGATCGACCACGGTCGCCTGCTTCGTCACCGGATCGCCGATGATCGAGCAATTGCAACCAAGGGGCGGGACGGGAAAGGTTTTTCGGACTATGGTCGTCAACATGGACGCATGCTACCGTCCAACCCCCTTAGGGTGCAAGCAACGGCCCTTCTTCTGGATCTAGCCGAGCTTGAATAGTCCAAGCAACTTCCGTATCGAACAACGTCCAGTTTCGCCCTTGACGGCGGCACCACACGAGAAATCCCGCTCCGCTGCCGTCGGGGCGAAGGGCTTCGACATACAGTAGTGCATGATCGTTACGCAGGCTGCGCGCCACACGAGAGAACGCCAAACGATCCAAGATCGACGGCGCTTGAATCGGCATTGAGCCGGCCACCGTGATTGGGCGTGCCAGAGACACCTCCGGTTCTTCGAGCCGGCCCTCTGTGGCAAACCGGTAGCCGACAGCAAAGTGAAATCGCCCTTCAAGCCTGCTTACTCGTCGGTTGGCCGAAATAAATTCCCGAATCATATCCGTCGGCAGCTCGTCATTGAAGTAGCCCTGCTCCTGAAACACTCCGACCGCCGTCGACCCCTCCTGATCCGGAGAGAGACGGAGCCTGGTCATGCGTTCGATCACGACCAACTGAGTCGATGACGTGAGAAACTTACTCGTCACCACCTGGTCGTACAAGGCATAGTCATCAGCAGAAATGGCATCGGTCTTCTGATCTGATCCCGCCATCGCTCCCGGCAGGCAGAGAAAAACATTCACGAACAGCACCACTGCAATTAAAACTGTCAAGCGGTTCATCATTGTGCGAGCATAGCGTCCAGTACGACGCACGGTCAATTCAGGGAATCCAGCGTGGACAAGTCGGGGCGAAGCGTAGATAATCCGAAAACTGGAGGGACGTCACGTGCGCGATAAGACTCAATCGAACCAATGGCCTTTGTGGATCGGAGCAATCGTTCTCTGTGTCTTCGCCAGTAGTTGTAAGCCGGACGATTCGCCGTTCAAAGCGGAAAATGAGTCGCTCCGCAAGCAACTGGCAAAGCAGGAGTCGGTGGTCACCTCGCTGCAGGACGGGAACAAGGTCATGCACCAACAGATCGATCTACTGAACCAGGAATTGCGCGATGCGATGAAATCCGCCCAAAGCGCCAAGGCCGAAGCCAAAGTCGCCGCCACCGACTTGGCGGTACAAGCAGCCCAGGCAAAAAAGCTGAGCGCGGATGTCCAAAAAACCGTCGCAGCCCAAGCGGCGCAGACAATCCACGTCGAGGAGAAAGGGACTCAGACTGAAGACATCCCCCGCCCCTTGAGCACCGTCGCCAAGGTGGTGGAAGACACCCTCAGCCGCAACGGATACCACATCAAAGTAAGTATCAAGACCGACCAAAAAGCGGTCTATGTGACGGAGCGAAAAGTCTCCCCGCCTGCCTCGCTGGAAGTCTCCGGCTCACGGAATCAATACGTGCTGTCGCTTCATGGCCTTCCTTCCAACATCACCCGACTCAACGTCAAAGCCGACTTCGAAAAACTGGCGCAGGGTGGGCGCGTACTCAGCGTAAGCGCGGAGGAGGTTGCGGAAATTGAACGAAGCCTGCTCCGGGAAGTCAACAAGGCTTTGGCCTCACCCAGCAAAACCTAACAGGATGCTGAAAAAGTCCGCCAGCTTCGTTCTCAGCTCATCGAAATCCTCAACATACCCCACCCGGGAAAAGAGCTGTTTCGACAGCTCGGGGTTGGGCGGGTGAGAATGCTACGCCTCCGGTTTCGACTCGCCTGCGGCCTTGCTGGACGGCTTTTTTGAGTATCCTGAAACTATTTTGATATCGACGCTATATGAAAGACCCCTTCGTCGTTTTGTGTATAAACTGAGTTTCCCGTAGCCTCCTAACGCAACCGCTGCCCATCAATTCGTGAATCGTGAAAGGTTGCGGGAGAAGAAGCCCGCAGCAAAGCTCCCTTTTCTTGGTGAGGCGTGAGCCTCGTGCTAGCATCTCACTCCGATGGTTTTCTCAATATACGGTGAGACGATGCGATTCCTCTTCACCATGACCACTATCACGATCGCGACGCTCGTAGGCTGTGTCACGCAGCCGATCGAACGTTCTCGCACATCAGTACCAACAGAACGGCCCTGTTGCCGATCCGCCCAGCGCGCGCCAAGCCGCAATGCGATCGTACAGACAGCAGCCCAACTCGTAGGCGCCACAACGATTGACAGCAACGGCCGGCGTATCGCCTATGATTGCGCAGGGGTAACCCGTGCAGTGTTTCTCAGACACGGGATCGATCTTTATGACGCTGAACCAATCGCCCCTCACGCCAACGGCGTCCGGATTATCTATGCACACATCCGGCAACAGGGCTCGTTCTACCAGGGACCGGTCGCCCATCCCGGCGATCTTGTCTTCTTTAATAATACATGGGACTACAACGGAGACGGCAAGGTAAACGATCCGCTGACGCACGTCGGGATCGTGGAACGCCAGGAGCCGGATGGCACGATAGTCTTCATCAGTCGCGTGGCCAAGGCCATCGAACGCTACCGGATGAACCTCCGCCAACCAAACACTCACAAAGCCGCCGACGGCCGGATCCTCAACGACTACCTTCGCCGCAAGCATGTGCGCGACTCAGACAACACCCCCTACCTCACCGGGCAGCTCTTTGCGCAGTTTGCCTCCCAGGTGAGGCACTAACCGTATAATTTTAACGGATTGAATCTGCTGATCTGTTGAATGTTCGGAATTCATCAGAGCGATGAACATCTCCCACCTCACGCGTCATACCTCCTGGCCGCAACACGAGAAGCCGCTGGCGTTTCCTACACAGCGTGCTTCAGTATGGGGTTCCATCTGCCGATATGACCCACAGTGGTGAATATCGACCTCTAACCAGAATCTCATGTTAGCGGCCACCATTTTTAAAATAATCTGCTAAAGTTATTTTATGGCGTCTGTCTCACAGAAAAACTCGACCAAGAAATCCACTCCTCTTCGCGAGAAAATCCTCGACGTGCGGGGGAGCCTCTTGAGTCTCCACAAGGCCCTCATTCTGGCAGAACAAGTCACCTATGAGCGCATCAACGGCCGTGTCGAGTCAACCAGCGAACTCCTGCACTTGGTGTTGAACGATCCTTGGTTTACCTGGCTTCACCCACTCTCGCAACTGGTGGTCCGTATTGATGAGCTCTTGGACGACAAGTCTGAGCTCTCGCTTGTTGAGGTGGAGCACTTTCTGATAGAAGCCCGATCTCTCATCCGTCCTTCGGAAGAAGGAGATGGATTTGAACGGAGCTACTACGAAGCCCTTCAGCGTGAGCCTGACGTCATCTTCGCCCACGTCGAAGTGAAGAGACTCCTGACCAAAGTCTCCGCGTAATCTTCTGAAATACTCACATCTCATCTGCTTCCTGTCTCCTACCCATGAATTCACCTCCGGTTTTTCCGGGCCTCCAGCCTCGCCTCTACCCGCACTCCTTCGCCTCGTCACAAACTTAATACCAGACGGCTCCTAGCAGGGTGCGGAAAAACAATATTTGCGGGCTAAGATTTCGATGGTCCGGATGTATGGCACAGTAGGCAACGCGCCAGCAGGATGCTCAAAAAGGCCGTTCAGCAAGGCCGCAGCGAGTGAAGACCGGAGGCGTACCCTCTGGGGTACGTTGAGGATCTGAACGATGCGAGAACGCCGCTGACGGGCTTTTTCAGCATCCTGCCCATCCAAGAATCAAGTTTTTCTTGCCTGTACCGATACGTAAAGTAGACTCATCTACGGAGAGATTATAACTATGCAACCACGATGTCGCATGCGAGTGCCGGTCCACTACCCTGCGAGTATCCAAAGCGATACCGAGGCCGGAGAGGGAGTCTTGTTCGACCTCTCACCTGCCGGCTGTAGAATGCGCAGCGACATCGCGCTGAATGCGGGAAGCTATCTCACACTCCGGATTGCTGTTGCGCAGGAACCAACTCCCCTGGCAGTAGAAGTCTCGGTGGTTCGCTGGTGCAAAGAGGGGCACTTCGGAGTGGAGTTTCTGCGGTACAGTCAGGGAGACCGTGAACGAGTGTCCAATCTTGTAGCGGACCTGCCACCAACGCCGATACCTACTCATTCTGATCACGCGATAGCGACCCTGAGCACCGTCGCCTCTTAACGGATGCTGAAAAAGCCCGTCAAACCACTGCCCTAGTGGCGTGCATTCATCGTTCCTTCATAACCTGCTAATCTTTTCTGACAGAGACACCCATTCTCCAGCTGGACGGATCGGAGGTTTCATCTTCGTGAGTCACGCTTGTCGCGCACGCCTTGCTTGTCTCGTTCACATTCCTACAAGCACGAAGGCGACCGGACCATATGGTCCGGTCGCCTCGTTTTGAGTGACCCGCGCGACGTTATCGATTAGTTCTTCTCGTGCTTGTCGCCATCTTCGTGCTTGTCCTTTTTCCCATGCTTCTCCCGATCTTTGTGCTTCCCATGGCCCTTATGCTCACCATCTTTCCGGTGCTCTCCGCTCTTGCCTCTTTCGCGATGCTCTTTTTTCTTCTTGCCCTGCTTCTTCTTGGCTCCTTCGCCCTTGGGCGCTTCCATCGATGGAGCAGGAGCAGTTGCCGGAGCCGCGACCTCAGGAGCTGGCGCTTCCGGTGGGGCCATAGGAGCCGGAGCCTGTTCCGGCACTTGGGCCAGGACACTCGTAAACGCACACAACACGGCTACAGCCGTCAATGAAGCTACTGCTCTGATCATACACATCCTCCCTGGGTTAAATTCAATGATGAGGTACCATCTACCCCTGACCCTACCATCGCAAGATCGATGCTACATCGAAAGCAGGGGAATACCTACTTTTTCATGAAAACAGAGGGTAATGCCCCGTGGTTCGATCGATCTGCACAAAGCTGGGGCGGGATGGAGGACAAACCAGCCAGACTGACTCATTGCCAAGTCTGGCTATAACCGCCCTTCGTCGAGCTCAATGACATCAGCCCAGCAGGAGACAAGAGGGAGGGACGCAACCGGCACGCCGCGCTTTGTAGCGATGTCTTGAACGCGCCCCTGAAACCGATGCCGCGCGGCATCATCTTTGGGACCAGAGGACAGAAGGCCCTGGCTCCATTCCGAAATTTCTTGGTCGGATGGTTTTCGACTATTGGTTTTCACCCAGGCGAGCAATTCATCATCCGTTCCGCCGGACAACACCTGCTGTTCAAACGATTTCGGATCGATCTCCAGAAAATCGACCAGGTACTTATCGAACCCCACCGTGATGTAGTTGTAGTCCTGAATCTGTCCCGCATGCCGCAAACGAATCTTGTCGATAAACCGCCCCAAGTGGGCAATGCCACCGAGGAGGGCTTTGGGGCTGCGGGGATAAGCTTGCTGTGTCATTCTTTTTTTTCTCCAGTGTAGTGATTATGCAAAACATACAGAGGAGAGCGAGAGAAGTCTAGACGGGATGACGAACGCTGGCATGCCGCCGCTGCTCCCCACCTCCCAGAACGACCCTTCCGGGCTTGCCGAGTGGAGGCCTTCTGGAATTCCTTCAGCTGCGATCCTTCGATCACAGTGCTTCAGTCAGTTCTAGCTTTGCTTCACAGCCAAGCCTC
>JACMLT010000011.1 GCA_014379455.1 Nitrospiraceae bacterium | reverse complement strand
GGACGAGAAAACTGCCGGATTCAAGCCCAGTTGATCGCTGAATTGGTGGCCACCGCCAAAATGCGCTTCGCCTTCTTCATCCTACTCCCCATCGTCGTCCTCGCTGTCCTCACCGTCTTCATCCTGTGGATCTCTCACGATCTCGAAGATGGTGACGGTATTGCTGATTTCGTGAGACACGACCAAGAGAGACCTGCCGTTGGGGCTGTCCTTCTTCTTGATGAAGAAGAGTCCTTCCGGGGACAGGTCGGTCGGTGCGGTATTGATATAGGTAGTAAACCTTGGCTCGGCCGGCTTGGAGATGTCGTAGACCATTACACCCCCGATTCGCTCAAGGCCGATGAAGGCGTAGGTTCTGCCAGAGACTTTCCCAATCGCGACGCCCTCCGGTTCTGGGCCTTTGTTGTCGCTTCTAGTATCGAAGGTGGCGCTGTCCCCTTGCGAATTAAACAGATCGGGAAGCAGTGCCGCCGTGCGTTGCTCGATGTCGTCGCCGCTGTCGTATACCAGTGTGCCGTTCGCGCGGCGAATGGAGAAAGAGCGGCCGCCCGGTACGTAGATGCGTTCGAAATCCGTATCGGCATCGAGTTCCTTGGCGCCGGTGGCATTCGTTACCGTCAGCCGGCCGAGATTCGCGTTATTTTTGAGTGTGGTGGGATCGAATGGAGAAAGAAATACGGCTGGGTCGAACACATAGGAGCCTGCTCCGGCTCGCACTTCTTCGGTAAAGCCCGGGGGATAGTCGCGCGTGTCGCCTTCATTGGCCGTGACGAGATAGGTTTCTCCCTTGACACGATAGGAGGCGATGGCATCCGGTTCGTACATGCCGAAGACAGGCCAATTTTTAATGTTGATGCCGTTATCGACTGCGGTGTCCCGGTCGCTGGCATCGAATCCGTTGCCGCTCACGGAGTGGTCTTTGAACCCGAGACCAACGATCTTGCTGAAGGTGGCGGAGGGGATATCCAGGATGCCGATCGCGTTGTTTTCCTGCAGGGTCACCCAGGCGGTCTTGGAATTGTGAGATACAGTGATGTACTCCGGCTCAATGTCCTGCGCAAATGTCGCGTTGGGGCCGTAGACCCGGATGCTGGAGCCGTTCTCCTGTGGAATGGCAAGGCTGAACGTCGCGGTTCGGACGTTGAGCTGTGTGAGGCTGGCGACATCTCGCCGCATCTCGATGATACTGACCGAGCCTTCAGGGTCCACGGAGGGGACCGGGTTGTTGTTATAGCTGCTGGGTTCTCCTTCGTTCGCGACGAGGAGCCACTTGCCGTTCGGCGAGAAGACCAGCATATCGGGCAGGGCTCCGACCGTGAGGGTATTGAGCAATGCACCGCTGGTGTTGAAGAACTTCACCGTCCCGGGGTCCGTTTTCTGCGTTCCCTCGACGGCGACGGCAATGATGCCGTCTCGGATGGCCACGCTATTGGGTTTGCCGCCGAGCGGAACGGTCTGGACTGGAGCCAAGACCTGTGACTCGGGGTTGCTGAGATCGAGCACATCCAGTTGGCGAAGATTGAGATTGATGCTGAACAACCGCTTGGACGCCGGATCATAGGCGGCGATTTCGGTCCGCGGCTCATTGGGGACGGTGCTGGCCCCCGCGCTGTATCGACCGATCTGTTTCAGGGTGATGGACTTCGAGTCCGATGCCTCCACGGACATCGGCAGTCCCATCACGCTGAGTAATCCTATTCCGACGATTGCCTGTTCGAACTTCATGTGTCCCTCCGGGTTGCATCAACGTGATCTGCCCGACGCAGACAATCACTATGGCTGAATCGTGTTAGAGCTAGATCACAGGAAAGTTAACATTGAGTTACACTGAAGGCCGACTACTGGGGCGACCTCGCTGCATGACATGAAGAACGGCGTCAGTCACCCTACTTCTCCAAGGACAGATGACACCGGTGATGGGAGGTCTTGGCCTGATGGCTGGCGCTCACACCGCACTCGAAATTGGATGGGGACGCGCTCCCTCATTCCTCGGAGATTTGGTACTCTGCCGGCGGTTGTGTTGTGCGATCAGCTGTGTCTGGCGTACAAGGAATTAGATGATCGGGTATTGATGGGGCTCGACAACAGCTACCGTGTCTTGTTCATGCGCGATAGATCTCTCAGGCCGCACATGATGGTATTGGCAAAATGTTTTCTCCATGTGGAGCGAACCACATTTTTCCTGCCCGTTCGACTGGCGATCACGGGGTTAGTTCTCTTCGTTACCACCTTCATGGGGAACGCTTTCCCAGCCCAAGCCGAACTCTCGGCCAATCAGGTGATGATCGTTGCTAATGCCAACAGTCGGGAGAGTCTGATGGTCGCGGAACATTATGCGACCAGCCGGGGAGTCCCCGTGCAACAGATTGCCAAATTGGATCTTCCGCTGGACGACACGATGAGCCGGGAGGACTATGATCGTCGATTGGTCATGCCGCTTCGGCAGGCGTTGCAGGACCATCGAATCCAGCAATCCATTCGTGTGCTGGTGACGGTCTATGGCGTGCCTCTCCGAGTCGCGCCGCCGAAGTTCACGGCAGAAGAACAGCGCTGGCAGCGTGATGCGAGCGACAGACTCGGTGCCGCAAGGTTGCAGTTGGTGGACATCGAGCGACGGGTTCGAGACATCGCTGTGCAGTCTGGTTCCAAGCCGGCCCCGCTCACGAAGGAGGAACAAGGCGTTGTGGCGCATGAACGTCACGTGGCGTTCTTGCTGCGAGTCGAAGAGGCGGTTCAGGAGTCCATGAAGCGGGTCACGCAGCTGAAGCTACCGACCCGCCACCAATGGTCTGCGCAGTTGGACGCTGTGGTCCGGGACCATCAAGGGCTGGCCGGCCTCGCGCAATTGCATTATGATCTCCCTCGGGATGGACAGGTTTCAGCTGGTGGTGAAAATGCAATGGTTCGGGCTGAACAATTGGAGGGATTGCAACTATTGCTGGGGTCGTTGGAACTGCCGATCCGCAACCGGCGAGCTGAACTGTATCAACAGGTCTGGCAGGTCTATGGGGCCTATGGGGTGTTCGGTCTGGCGGCTCTGGAGTTGGAACGCGTATCGGATGAATTTTCCGACGCGAGCGTGGACAGCGAGTTGAGCTTGCTCTGGTGGGATCGAGGCCAGTATGGAGCCGTCTGGCGCCGTCCCAATCCGTTCCATCATGCGTTCAAGCAGACTGCAGGAAGGCCTCGCCGAGAAATCCCTATCCTGATGGTGAGTCGGCTCGATGCGCCGACTGCCGATCTAGCCTCCCGCCTAGTCGATCGGGCGAAAGAGGGGGAGCAACAAGGACTTGCCGGGACGGTCTATCTAGATGCTCGAGGTCTTCCGGTCAAAGATCAATCGGATACCTATGGCCGCTACGATCAGAGCTTGCGTGACTTGAATAGCTTCCTCACACAGCACACGACCTACCGATCGAAATTGGAGAACACCGAGATTCGATTTCATCGTCCTGGCGAAGCGCCGGACGTCGCGCTCTATGTAGGTTGGTATCAGCTCAGGCAATACGAGGACGCGTTTACGTTTCGGCCCGGCGCCATTGGCTATCACATGGCTTCCGCGGAAGCGGTGAGTCTCCACCGCGCTTCAGAGTCAGGCTGGTGCAAGAATGCGTTGGAGCGGGGGATTACCGCGACGCTCGGCTCCATCGGCGAACCCTATCTGGACGCATTTCCAGAGCCACGGGAGTTCGTGGCGTTGTTGATGACCGGCCAGTATTCGCTCGTCGAAGCCTATTATGTAACCAGTCGATGGATCAGCTGGCGCATGGTGCTAGTCGGCGATCCGCTTTACAATCCCTGGAAGTCTAAACCAGCTGCCAAGCGATCATCGCTGACCATGTTTCCTCTCGCCCCGATCGCGCCCTCAGATCGAACCTTTGACGATCCAATCCTCATCAGAGGAGAGTTGGGGCGCATGCATGAACAATCTCGGATCAAGCTCGACACAATTCTCCGAGATCAGATTCAGTCTCTTGTTCAACCTGCGCCCTGACGAGACAGAGACCGTCCCGGCTCCTCTAACCGCCCGTCACTATTTATAATCTGATTCCCTCCGCACCGATGACTTGCTGCATGAGGGGGAGCGTAATCGGCGGTTGGTGCCGTTCCAACGATTAGTCAGGAATGAGCCTTTCGATTTCTACTGCCGAGACATCGCATGTGACAGGGTGGGCAAACAAAATTTCGTCGCGCATCGTTGGAGAAACCTGCATGCACACTATGTGCTCTCGTACAATGTGATTACTTCGCCATTGGTCGATTGTAATGGGCTCACTGGGCGTGTAGTGCACGATATTTCTTTGCCGCTGGTCGTGCGAGCCCCAGGAACTCATGTTCAGCTTTCGCACCAGGCACGTGGAGTTCTGTTAAGTCGCGTAGGGGGTTGCCTGGAACTAACACTCGAATTTGTCTCGTTCACGAATGCCAGGCGGCTGGTTGTAATGATTGATGATCCGACCGTCCTCATAGCCCACTTGCGTGATCCGCTCGTGAATGTCTAGCGGTGTCGAAGTGTACTCGCCAGGCAGAGGGCCGAATCCCACGAGTCCCCCGTTGATAGTAGTCGATGAACCTTCCCTCGCGCCCCGAGCGCCTCCTCGAACCAGGTGCCTCTCGCTCCGTGGAATCCCCAAAACGGCCAGACTATCGACAAGATACGAGAGCAAAATGTTACAGATTCGTAACCAACCTGAAACGATATAGTGATCTGAGTCGAGGTAGAATTCCTCCGTTATGTTTGGCGCGTGGATCGGAATCGTCATTACGTCCACCCGCATCAGGCTTGAGTCGAGTGGGGAAGCTCTGCAGGACGAGTCAGCGGAATGTGGCAGTGATCGAAGGTAGTACGGGTTCTCTTGGTTCAGGGTGTTTCCTGAGCGCAAAGGGGGTGGGTCATCATGATTACGGGACTACGCAGTACGTTTTTCCTCATGGTGTCTTTCGTCTTTTTCTTGATCATCATCGGCATGATCGGGCTCAGCACAATACTGAGACCTGGCCGATGGAGTGAGCGACCGCGGTCAGCAGGAGATTAGCCCAAGGTTTCCGATGTGATAATCCGTGATTCCGTGATACGGGTGTAAAAAAACTCATCGCCTGCTTTCAGGCTCGAATCAAGCCCAAGAAAGCTTTAGAAAGTCCACACCCTATACTTGTTAACTCACTTGTAACACCGCCGAAATCTCCCCGACATCTCCCTTACGCTAGTATCCCAACGTCCATGGAAGTCAGGCGGACTTGACTGGGGAGATTTTCCAGGAAGTGTCCCGCTATGATTCGTACGCCATGCTGCCGGAAGACAGAAAAGGTAATATCAGGAACGATATATATCTGGTCTCCGAAGCGCTGCAGCGCATGGACAAAGTGGGGTGCCGCAATTCTTGTAGGAGCCTCCATGAGCAATCATTCTGCAGATCAACAGCCCGCCGCCGAGCCATCGGAGGTTCTTGATGAGTCGCACCATCTCCTGAATCGTGAGCTCAGCTGGCTGCAATTCAATCAGCGGGTCCTGGAAGAAGCCGAGGACAAGCGGCACCCCCTCTTGGAACGCGTGAAGTTTTTGGCGATCTTCGCCACGAATCTGGATGAATTTTTCATGATTCGCGTGTCCGGTCTCCACCGTCAGGTGGCTAGCGGGTTCGTCGGAACAACGCCCGATGGGATGACACCATCTGAGCAGATAGGGGCGATCAACCGAGAGTTGATCGCCCACTATGAACGATACGACCGGTGCTGGAAGCAGGACGTCTTGCTCGGGCTACGAGAGGCAGGCATTTGTGTTCTGCAGTATGCGGAGCTGGCCCAGAGGGAGAGAGAGGCACTACGACAGTACTTTCAGCGCGAGATCTTTCCCACGCTGACACCGCTAGCCTTTGACCCGACTCATCCCTTTCCGCATATCTCGAGTCTGAGCTTTAATCTTGCCGTGATGGTGAAGGACCCCGAACGCGGCGACTGTTTCGCGCGCGTGAAAGTGCCGGATGTCTTTCCCCGACTGGTTCCCATCCGCACCGACGAAGATGTCGCCCTGCACCAGATGGGATTGGGCGGGGCGGGCAAAGTGCAGCAATTTGTCTGGCTGGAGGAGGTCATTGCGGATAACCTGGGCAGCCTCTTCCCCGGCCTGGAGGTGGTGGCAACATACCCATTCCGTGTGACGCGAGATGCCGATGTCGCCATCGAGGAAGACGAAGCATCCGATCTGATTGCGGCGGTGGAGGAGCAGCTCGATCAGCGGCATTTCACGTCAGCCGTTCGATTGGAGCTGGATGCGGCGACACCGGGTCATATTCGCGAGATTCTGACACGAAATCTTCAGCTACCGCCGTATCTCGTCTACGCAGGTCACGGTCCGATCGGCATGGCTGGGATTCGTGAACTGTACGCTCTCGATCGTCCAGATCTGAAGGACCCGCCATTTTTTCCGGCCGTCCCGTCCTGCTTCAACAAATTGGGCAGCCTCTTGGCTGCCATCCGTCAACAAGATGTGCTGTTGTATCATCCCTATGACAGCTTCATGCCGGTCGTGGAGTTTCTACGGGAAGCCGCACACGATCCAGACGTCCTCGCCATTAAACAGACCCTGTATCGCGTCAATCCGAATTCACCTATTGTCGATGCGCTGATGGCAGCTCGCGTCAACGGCAAGCAAGTTGCGGTGTTAATTGAGCTCAAAGCTCGATTCGATGAAGAGAACAACATTGAATGGGCCCGGAAACTTGAAGATGAAGGCGTGCATGTTGTGTATGGTGTGCAAGGACTCAAGACGCATGCGAAGGTCTGTCTCATCGTCCGGCGCGAACCGGAGGGAATTCGTCGCTATGTCCATCTCGGCACCGGAAATTATAACGTTGTCACCAGTCGTATCTATACCGATTTGAGTTATTTCACGTGCGATCCCGCCATTAGCCGCGATGTCTCCGATCTGTTCAACTCACTGACCGGGTACTCCCGCAAGAACTCCTACTCTAAGCTCCTCGTTGCACCGACAACGCTCAGGCAACAACTGCTTGATCGGATCGAGCGCGAGACGTGCCGCCACCGCGAGCACGATGATGGATATATCGCCTTCAAGATGAACTCGTTGGTAGATACGCGGTGCATTCAGGCCCTGTACCGAGCGGCGCAAGCCGGAGTCCGGATTGATCTTCAGGTGCGGGGTATTTGTTGTCTGCGGCCGGGTGTCCCGGGGCTCAGCGAGACCATCACCGTCACCTCGGTAGTTGGGCGTTTTCTGGAACATGCGCGGATCTACTACTTTCGTCACGGTGGGCAGAACGAGGTGTTGATTGGGAGCGCTGATCTGATGCCGCGCAACCTGGATCACAGGGTGGAAGTGATTTTCCCTGTGGAAGACCCTCGCTGGCGCGAGGTCATCGTCAATGACATTCTCGGTGTCGGGCTGCGGGACAATGTGCAAGCAAGACGGTTACTCGCTGACGGGATGTATAAACGCATGCAACCCGTAGATGGTGCTACAGCCGTGAATTCTCAGGATTGGTTTTTGAATCACTGGAAACCCCGGGCGTAAGGGATTGCTTGAAGATATGTGACATCCAGAAGCACGCTACGGTGGCGGCATGACATACGATTATCACGACGCTAAGGCTTGTACTACACCATTAAATTTCTAAACAGTGAAATGAACAGTAATTACCATTCACAGACTAGCGCAGTACGCATGCAGGACCCCATTTCTGCCGATCCAGGCCAAGTCGTGAGGCATTTCAGACAGATTGTACTCTGGCCTCTGCAGCTGATGCCGATTCGTGATGATAAACCAATCCAGAACCATTGCGACTTTATTCAGACACAGGACAGCCTTTGGCGAGAGGTCGAGGACGAGTTTACCGGCGATCCGGCCCTGTTTCAGGAACGCCACTATAGCGAATTCATCACATTCCTACCCTCCGTCCAGCGATTCCTCTACGGCGAGGGCACCAGTCGCGGGACTGGCATCAATCAGGAATCGCCGATTCGCGTGTTCCGACGCACCGATATTGCCAACGTGCGGATGACCTACCCCGATCCCAGAGCGGTACCGATCACGTTCGGAGTAGCGCATGTGGATTTGTATTTTTTCTACGACATTGACATCGTCATCCTGGCCATGGAAATTTTCGCCGACGATCTCCCGCTGACCTGGGTAGAGGACACCATGCTTCGTTTCGCGAGAGGATATCCCACGTATTGGGAGCCAGAAGGGCACGGTGGCCACTGTCTGAAAAAGGCGGAATGGCTCGCCAAGGATGGCACAGTGCTGGCGGTGTCCGACTACGAGCACAAGGAGAAATATTTGTCCTTTGCGTGCCAGTACCGAGCGCCGTGTATCGCCTCTCACTGGGAGTTTCTGCTCGAACCGCTGGTGCACCACCATTCAGGCAAGCCCGGCCTCATCCGCTATCGGCAGATCGAGTCTCACCTGTTGCCGTTGATGGCCTATCTGACGATTGACAATCCCGCTGCGCTGACTCGCGGGGACTTCATTCGGTTGGGGCTCGCCGCTGCGCCGGACCCGTTAGACTCTCTGCCCTATTCCGAGCAGCATCTGTCAGATTTTGAAGATCGCTTTTTCTATGATCGTTACTGGAACGAAAAAGACCGGGAGCGCCCGGGGACCCGCTTCATCTGCAGCGGACGCGTGTTCACGGAAGTGAGCGATCGCAGCGAGCGGTTTTTGGTCACTCGGAAGACAGGTCTCGAGCAGTTCCGTCACGAGTATTTTATGTTGTTTCTGATTTGCCACTTTCATAAGGCGGCTATGCTGATGTTGGCCGACCGCCTGGTCGATGCACTGAACCGGCTGGACCCTGGCAGCCTGGAATCAGTCAGAAATTTCCAGCGCGTGACCCGACAGATTCTCGGCGTGTTCCTGCGGTTCACCCATCGGTACTGGTTCCACGATGTGTCGGAACATACCCAGGTGAAGGAACTGTTTCGCATGACGAATCGGCATCTTGGAACGGCCCAATTGTATGCCGAGGTCCGGGAAGCCATTGAGGATATGAGTCAGTATCTCGACAGCGATGTGCTGCGCCGACAGGGAGAGACGATGGTGCGTCTGACCGTCGTGACCACGGTTGGTTTGATCGGCATGGCAACGACGGGATTTCTGGGCATGAATTTGATCGCCGAGGCCGATGGTCCGTTCGCAAGAAAGTTCCTTATTTTTCTGGTCATCCTGATCCCGACGATAGCCGTGACCATCTATACGGTTCAGAAATCCCGTCGTCTGTCAGAGTTCCTCGATAAGGTAGCCGACGAGCGCGTCCTGGTGAGAGACAAGTTTTCAGCATTCCTTGACGTATGGAGAACCAATCACGATAGGTAACCGGTCGATTGAGGTTACGCTTACCCGGAGGCAGCGATGGAACGATATTTCGATGTCGAGCTGAACGAGATCAAAAAGAAAGTCTTGCTGATGGGAGGCTCAGTTGAATCTCAATTGCAGGACGTCTTGCAAGCGTTGACCGAGCGCAATGTGGACCTGGCGATTCGAGTCGTCGAAAATGACATGCTGATCAACATGCTGGACCTCGAAATCGACGAGGCGTGTCTAAAGCTCCTGGCGCTCCACCATCCGAGGGCCGGCGATCTCCGATTTATTACGACGGCCATGAAGATCTCCACGGAACTGGAACGAATGAGCGACCTGGCAGAAAATATCGCCGAACGGGTGATCGAGTTGAACGAAGAACCTCAGCTCAAACCCTATATCGATATTCCGAGAATGGCTGAGTGGACGAGCAGGATGGTTAAAGAGTGTCTGGATGCCTTTGTGAATCGCGATGCCGAATTGGCGCGAAAAGTTTGTCAGGACGACGGTTTTGTCGATGACCTCACGGGGCAACTCTTCAGAGAACTCGTCTCGTTCATGCTGGAAGATTCACGGGCCATCACGCGGGCGACCCGCCTCACGTTCATCGGCAAGTATTACGAGCGGATCGCCGACCATGCGACGAACATCGCTGAACTCGTCGTGTATATGGTGGAAGGCAAGATTATCCGGCACATGGCGGTGCAGAAATGAGAGACGAGCCCGCATTATTCAGGAAGACTTCTACGGCCCGTCCGCAGACAGGCCGATAGCCGCAGCGACAAGCCTGACGATAGATGGGTTCACAGCTCAGTCTTCCTACACCCTGTGTCCAGGATGCCCACTCCTCCCTCACGGCTCAGCGCACCTGTCTCGCGTGGGGGCGCGATTTTTCGACGAATCGTCACACATGAAACGCTTCTGAGAAAGCGCACCGGCAGTTCTTCGATTGACCGTTGACACGGTATCTCCCTCAGTGCCCTCCCATCGGAAAGAATGAGACTGCGATCGAGACGGTGATCAGGACGATGATGATCCATTCAAGCACTTCCATGCGGCGGGTGGTCGTGCGGTCCGACATCTTGCTGTAGATGCTTTCCAACGTCTCCAGTTTGCGCAGAATGCTCGCATCCCAGGCTTCTAGGTGGAAACGTTGGGAGGCGAGGCGATAGACGCGCGCCAGGTACTGGTCGCCTAACAGCTTCAAGGTGTTCGTCACTCGCTCGAACAGGAGCGCGCCGTCGACTTGCAATTGCGCGATATGCGTGGTGTCTTTGTCGTGCAGACCGGGGAGCGGCAGCAGGCGTGGTTTTCGAGCGAGCGTGGCGTACCCCTCGTTCAGCGCCGTATCGAGCTGTTCGTCGAGCATCCGCATTTCCAAAAGCTCCACATTGGCAAATTCCAGTACGGCTCGCACATCGTCCATCTCGTTTCCAAAGATCACGGTTGAGTGCCAGTCGATGAGAGCGGCGTCCCCGATACCGTACGAAATGCGGCAGGACGTGGCATCTTGAATTTCTTGGTCTGCGAGCGGCGTCCGTTCGCCGCGAAGCACCTGCGCCAGTTCGGTCTCTCGGCTGGTCCAGAGTGGGAGCGATTGCTCTGGCGAATAGGATTCAATTGAGAAGATGATGTAATCCTCCACCTCCTTCGCGATCTTGGGCCGTTCGATCGACGGATGAATCGCCTCAACGAGCTGCTCGACCCGCTTGCGTGATTCCGTGAGTAAGGGCTCGTTCTCGTAGAGCGACTCGCTGAGTTCGAGCAGGCCTTCAAAGGGACCGTCCAGCGTGAACCGGTAGGTGATGGTCACGGCGCCGAAGTCATACACCATGACTTCGACGGTAGGACTTGATCGATACGAGCCGACTGAGAGGCTCCCTCCTTCTTGCATGAGGCGTAGCGGCGCCGGCCGGTATTCGAAATATTGCGGAGATCTCGTCTTATGCCGGAGACGGCTGCGCTCTCTGTCAGCTGTAATCCGACGATTGACGTCCTCCAAGTCGATCGACCACCCGATATCGTAGGCAAATACGGCATAACAGGTGCCTTTATTGATCGTCAGTGACGTGACAGAAGACGTGTGCATCGAAGAAGTCATGTTCTTTCCGTGAGGCGTTATCTCAACCCGTCCTGGTCCGTAGGCAATGAGACTATGCGTGGCCCTGACAGGAACAACTCAGAATCAGATGGATTAAGGGGAAGACACCTCCTGAACAACGCCCCGAGCATCGTAACGTATGCGAATTTCTGGCTGCAACCGCGCTTCCGTCTCCCTATTCAGATCTCTGGCGTGTAGACCCGGGTCAATCGTCTTCATGCGGGTCATGGTCTCCCCGGATGGGGCGGCTTGGGCGGTGGGAATTTCGACTCGCGGGATGGACGGTCCGGACGCGGTCGGGCGGTAGACGGCGGTGTCCCCGCCCGGGGACGCGATCACCAAATCAGGTTGCCCGTATCGTGTGATCACCTCGTCCTTCGTCGTCACACCGACACGGATCCATTCCGGATTATCGGGGACCGAGACACAGGCCGTGAGAAGACCGAGCACACAGAGGGTCAGTGGGAAACAACACACAAGCGAACAAAGAATAGCGCGTATCCGTACGTGTCTCATGAACGAATCTCCGTCTGACGACTTCGTCAACCCTACTCTTCCTCGCCAAGTCAATGCAAATGCCTGTTCGATTCGCTGATTATCGGGAATCAATCATCTCTTAACGTCGTTGTTACGAGATTTTGAGGATAGGCAGATCAATTCGTAACAGACTTCTGTGACAGTGCATCATGTAAGGGGGCCGAGAACGAGACGGAAAGGAGATGACTGCAGCGTCTTCGAACCGTTCCCGTGACGCGGCATCAAGTGCAACCGCTGGAAGTATGAGAGACATTTGGTTCTTCCTCGTCTGCGAGCCACCGTCCGCTGCACTGTACGCATGCGACAAGGGGAGGAGCGCTCATGACAGTACGGTATGAATCAACAGCAGTCAATCTACCACCTATGCCGATACACATCGCGCCGCGCTCGCTATTGCTGATGTCGTCCGGAGTGGTGAGGAAATGTGAAAAAGTAGGAGTGACGACGAGAATCAGCAAGTGGGTAAAATTATTGAGCCTTTCAGCGACGACAAGGATCTGATTGCCCCGATTGCGGCACGGTCCATCAATTGGGACTTTGCGGCCTCTGTGAGTCCTGGGCAATTTGGTTTGGGTCGCCATATAACGATCAATTGCCCCTCATTCATAAGATAAGGAGACATTCATGAAGAACATCGATGATGAAAATGGTTGCAACACGTCGGGGAACGAAGCCTTCCAAGACGTGCTCGACGCCCGTGTGTCCAGGCGGGGGTTGATAAGTAAGGGTCTCGCTACTGCGGCGTTTCTGTCACTCGGCGGCGTCGATGCACTCCTAAGGGCCGTCCCTGCTTCCGCCCAGGTGCAGAACCAGCCACTCCTCGGTTTTCAGGGCATCCCGGTTTCGGACGCCGACACCGTCGTCGTGCCGCCGGGGTACAAGGCGGACGTGCTGATCTCCTGGGGCGACCCTGTGTCGAACGGGCCGGCCTTCAAACAGGACGCCAGCAACAGTGCCGCGGACCAGGCTCGGCAGTGGGGTATGAACAACGACGGCATGGTGTATTTCCCTATTCTGGGCTCCCAGCGCGGGCTGCTTGTGCAGAACAATGAGTATACCGACGACGGCCTGCTGTTTAAGGACGGTATCGCCAACTGGGACCAGGAGAAAACCAGCAAGTGTCTCAATGCCCACGGTGTCTCGATCATCGAGATCACCAAGCGGAGCGGATTTCCATGGGACCGGCGGAGAAGACGGGGCGAGTGGGATGTCGTCCGCCCGTCGCCGTTTGCCCGACGCATCACCGGCATGACTCCGATCAAAATCGGCGGCCCGGCTGCGGGAGATGCAAGGCTCCGGACCACCGCGGATCCGACAGGAGAAAGGGTGCTCGGGACGCTGAACAATTGCGCCATGGGATTTACGCCCTGGGGTACATACCTCGCATGCGAAGAAAACTTCAACGGCTACTTCCGCAAGAACGGTCCCCAGACGAATCTGGAAAAGCGTTATGGCATCAATGCCGCCGGTTTCGGCTATCTCTGGCACACGACCGATTCGCGGTTTCAAGTCGATGCCGAGCCGAACGAGCCGAACCGCTTCGGCTGGGTGGTGGAAATCGATCCGTTCAAGCCGAACTCGACTCCTGTGAAGCGCACTGCGCTTGGCCGGTTGAAGCATGAGGGCGCGTGGGTCCAAGAGACTAAGGATGGCAAAGTCGTGGTCTACATGGGCGACGACGAACGTAACGAATACATCTACCGCTACGTCTCGAACAAGCCCTGGCGCCAGGCGCGTTTCCTGGGGATCAACCCGCTCGACGACGGCATCCTCTACGTGGCAAAATTCAACGCGGACGGCTCCGGTGAGTGGCTACCGTTGACGCCCAGCAATCCTGCTCTAGCGGCCGGGGGCTGGTCGCTCAACCACAACCACAACCACTCGCGCGGCGCGGCTGACGCAGACGGCGCCACCATGAAGGACCGGCCAGACTGGATCGATACCTGTCCCGAGTCGCTCACCGCGATCGCCACGCTGACCAACAACAACCGGCGCGGCACGACCCCGCCGTCGGTCAACAACACTGACGGCTCCACTGTCGCCGGCTCAGCCAGGCCACCCGTAGATACCGCCAATCCACGCGTGAACAATGTCTATGGCCACATCATCCGCTGGTTCTACGGCAACGACTTCTCGGAGCCAACGTTCGGATGGGACATCTTCGCCCTCGGCGGCGACCCGACAAATGCGTCCCATGGGGCCACGATCATCGGCGACAAGTATGGCTCACCCGACGGTATCTACGTGGCGCCGAGCGGTCGAATCTGGATTCAGACCGACGTGTCGACTTCGACCATCAACGCCGGCGCCTATGCCGGATTCGGCAATAACCAGATGCTGTGTGCGGATCCCACCACGCGAGAGACGCGGAGATTTTTGGTCGGACCTAAACAGTGCGAGATCACCGGCGTGTTTGTCACGCCCGACGAGGAAACCATGTTCGTCGGCATCCAGCATCCGGGCGAGCGGCCCGACGATACGCCGGGCAATCCGGCGAATCCGAAGGAGTTCAGTTCCTGGCCAGATGGTGCGTCAGGTGGGCGACCCCGCTCGTCCTGCATCGTGATCACGAAGGACGACGGCGGTAAGATCGGCAGCTGAAGACCGAGGCGCGCGGTTCCTCGGACACCTCTCAATTGAGGGGCCGCGCGCGAAACCCCTGAGTCATGCAACCGCATCGAGATCACGAGACTCAAGATGCCGAGGTGGTGTGAGCGGGAGGATGTGTGAACTAGGTCTCTCTCGTTCACGCAACGTGGCGTGCGCGCCGGAATGATCGGCGCGCACGCCGAGAATAGATCATGCGCAGCCATACAACTCATCCCCTGGCGGCATATCCCCCAGATTCGGCGCTCGCGCTACGCCGTGAAATGCTGGTGACGAGCCTTTTCAAGTATGTGGCGGAGATTCAAGAGATCGAGGACGGGTATGCCTTCAAATTCCGCCGCTCGGAACTGCTCATCCGGCGCATCGCCGATTATATCGTGTTCGAGGGGCAACACTCTCTGCAGTTGATGTTCATGCTTGTCTCTGAGCCGAAAGACGGTGCTGTCTGGTTACAGGTGCGAGGCCCGGAAAGCGAGAAGGAGCATATTCGAACCTCCTATACGACCCACCTCATGCGTGTGAGTCCTCCAGCGTTAAAGAGCGGGAATTGACGTCTCCTCAGGTTGACGTCCTTCGGAATCAATCTCTTGCCCTGTGCTTGAGCTAGGCCATGTGGCGTGCTGGTTCTGCTTCCACCGAACTTTTCGGTAGATGTGCATTCGGGCTCGCCTCGGCTTTTGATGCGAGAGGCGTTGGCGGTTGAAGGCGATGACGTGGTCGACGACGTCCCCGCAATGGACACATCGCAGGGCGGGGATTCTGTTTCCTCCCTCGTAGATGATCTCCGACACTCTGAGGCCGGCACAGCGGGTGCATCGCATAGTCTCTCCTTGTTACATGATTGTAATTTGTGGAGGCCCAATCAGGCGGTCGCCTGTGGCTGAATCAGGAACTGCCTGTACCGAGGTGCTCCGAATCTGCTCACGAATGGGGAGGACAACCTCACGGATAGGTCCGAACTGAAAATCCGCTAGCAGCTGGTGAAGCCGGTCAGCCGTCTTGTTGAGATTCACGTAGTGACGGAACTCGGAAAGCCACGTGTCTCGCATGCGCGGCTGCGTGGTGTCGATCTCCCACGACCGCATATAGACGACGATCGGTTGGTCGAGGGCTTCAATTCGTGAAAGAAAGGATTTCAGCACCGGGTAGTTGAGAGCTCGAAGGTACCCACCGCCTCCTATGACCATGCGGAACCCTCCAACATTCAGCGTGGAGGGTGGGATTTCCCACAGACTGCGTTCTTCCCAGCAAATCCGGTGAATCCATCGGTTTGCGCCAGGAATTCCTGCCAGATCATGCACGATGGGAAGCACGCTGCTGTCGTACAGAAAACCTTCTTCGGCCACGATCGGCAAGGCCCACGGTGTGTGTGCGGTGATGCTCAGGCTCGGTGCACGGAATCCGACGACCTGGTGTCCCGTAATATCCTCCAGGATACCTTTGGCTCGATGAATGTCCTGTCGAAAACCTTGCGGGGTTTGCGCGGCGACCAACTCATGCCCGTAGCCGAGGCAGGCAATTTCATGACCAGCTGCCGAGACCATGCGAATGATCGACGGGTGTTGCTCTGCCAGCCACCCGAGCGCAAAAAACGTGGCTTTCGTTGAGTGGTGAGCCAACGACTCGAGGATTTGCTCGATGTTCTCTTGTATCCGGCTCGGGAATGATGACCAATGACGCCGACACATGGGAGAGTCGAATCGCGATGCGTGAAAATGCTCTTCGAGATCGAAGGTTACAATATGGCGCGGTTGTGTGCGAATACCTTGCAAGGCGGTCTCCTTGAAGAAATCGCAGCCCGGGGCTTGTCCCTTTTCCTGGCAGGAAGGGACAAGCGCGGGGAGGCAGGTACGCGAGGGGGACGTACTTGGGCTCCGAGGTGCGGGCAGGGTAGTGGGAAGGGTGTTTGGCATTGCTTAATTTCTGGTCGATGTTTGCTCGATGACGGTGAGACAGGGGACGCAGTGGAGCGAATCGGGTTGCACTTTGAGTCTGGCATAGGGGATCTCGCGACTGCAGCGGGAACAGATTCCGTAAGAACGTGTATGGAGAGATGTGAGTGCCCGCTCGATCCGGCGGAGCTTTTCGATGGCGAGCAGATTTACGGACAATGCGATATCGATTTCATGTTCGGAGGCGGCCTGGTCGATCGGGTCAGGGAAGAGTTCTGGCTCTGTCGTGATGAGAGAGGAAATCATGGTTTCGTGTGCGAGCACTGCACGAAGTCTATTGAGTTCCTTCTGAAGATCCGCGTAATTCGTGTTCTTCCGCATATGGATGCTCGGGCGATTCGACGGAACATTTCTCGAAGAATGATTCGATGAGTTTATGGTCGGCATCGGCGTCACCTCCCTGTGGTGTACATATACAACGTCTTAGGCACCAGACGATCAAGGGCAGATCAATTTTGTGTAACACGTGTTGGGAACGTGCATGAATGGGAGAGAGGGGGAGGTGATCCTTGAAATACGCGAAGAGAGAGTGCGTTCTGTCGCGCGGGCTGTCTCTGATGAGGAAGAAGTTAACAAATCTGTAACGTGCTCTTGTGCCAGGCGTAACGGTGCGACGCCATGATGCGAGAGTTTATCCACGATAGGCGTATTGTGCGGGCGCCGTCTTAAGAACCGTGGCTCAGGGGGATTCGATTGCTCACCATGCTGATAAAAACGTTTGGTATATTGGCTTCATGCGTGCTGTTGTGTGTCACGATGGGCTGTGCGCGTCCCCAGAAGTACATCGACATGACCTGTGGAAAAATGCCGAGCGAGACGCTGCTCGATCGAGAAGTGGCGATTCAATGTCAACAGTTTCGACAAGACGAAGCGGCCACAGCCGTCTACAACGAGGCGAACTTGCTTCTGAAGTCGTACCGGGCCTGTTTGGAGACGTATGAGCAGGCACCAGCGCGTGCCCGTGAGTATTGCGGAGAGTATGGGAAAGCGCTACGAAATATCGGGCTCCAGATCAAAGAACCTCTCGACACAGAGCCCTCTGTAAAGGATGCGGCTCGAACTCCGCCGAAACCGAAGTCCTAGCTCTGTCTCCAGGGCGTAGGGTTCGTCTCGTACAACTCCATCGACATGTCACGGGCCACGCGGTAGAGATCGCTCATGATAGAATCAAAGGCCTCAGAGACGCTCATGATATTCCTACACCAATCATAAGGAGAATCGACATGCGAAATAGATCAGTCTTGGCCTTCATAGCTCTTGCCGTCGTAACTTTCGCACAAGCTGCCGGCGCTGAGGTGGATCGGGAAAAGTTATTGAAGGAGCCAGGCGTATACGCAACCTTTGCGGTCTTCAAGGTCGGAGATCAATGGTCGCAAATGGATAAGGAGACCAGGGCTAACAGCGTGGCGGATGTGAAAAAGGTATTTCAAAAGCATGCGGACAAGATCGCCGTGGATACCTACTTGTTGCGGGGATTGTCCGAGAGAGCGGACTTTTTCCTCAGGGTGCACTCCAAGGAAATGCTCGACAACCAGAATTTTCTGGTGGACTTCATGGGCACGACATTTGGGAAAAGCCTCAAGAACACCGATTCGTTCAATGGCATCACGAAGGCGTTGAATTATGTGCCGAAATTTCCAGAGGATCTGAAGGCCGAGCTGAAGACTCCGCCGCCTCAGGGCAGTCCATACGTAGTCGTGGTTCCCGTCCGCAAAGATGCGGATTGGTGGCTGATGCCCCAAGAGGCGCGAACCACCTTGATGAAGGAACATACGGATGCGACGGTACTGTATCTGAAGACCGTCAAGCGCAAGCTCTATCACTCCAGCGGCTTGGACGATCTGGACTTCATCACGTATTTTGAGACAGCCAAGCTGGATGACTTTAACAATCTCGTGACCGCGTTATTGCAGGTGAAAGAGAACCACCACAACAAACGGTTCGGTGAGCCTACACTACTCGGCACCATCCGCCCACTGGATGAAATTCTGGAGATCCTAAGCCGCTAGTCTGTCTCTCCGCACGATGCGCGTCTCGGTCTGGAGGCCAGACCGAGACGCGCTGTCGAAAGAACGTCTTCATTGGCCATTTTCTCGGCGAACCAGCCGTTCAGAAGTTTCCGCACTACTGGTTGATCCTACAGCTCTGTGGTTCCCATCGTTGGGATCGACGGTCTTGATCGAAAAACACGCGGTAGCCCACACATCGAGAATTCCCTGCCAGGAACTCGTAGTCCCATACCTCGCTCCCGGTCGGAAGTTTCTTGAACCGCTGGGGGTAGCCGAATCGGCGGATTAGGTCGTCCTGCACGATCTGGCCGATACTGGCTTCGAACTCATCCATTCTGGGATGGCTGCACGACAGAAGGAGCGTCACGAGGCAACACGAAACGAAGGAATACCATTTCCGTCTCCTGGTCATTTGGACAGATCGTCGGTTCAAGCTACTTTACAGGGACTTGATCAGATAGCTTATATCCAAGAGATTTGACTGAGATGATGGCCTCATCGAGTAGCGGGATTTTGAGTTTCAGCCGGCGGATATGTACGTCCACGGTTCTAGTGGTGCCGTAGTAGTCATAGCCCCACACCGCATTCAAGAGGACATCGCGGGTCAACACCCGGCCGGGGTGATGTAGGAGTTGTTCAAGTAATCCAAATTCCTTTGCGGTCAAGCAGATTTCTTTGCCATCAACCATCACTTCGTGTCGAGAGAGATCCACCATCAGCGAACCGTAGGCGTATGACGTTTGCTTCGGGTCATGGGTTCGCTCTAATCGTCGGAACAGAGCCTTGACACGCGTAACCAATACTTTGGGGCTAAACGGCTTGGTGACATAGTCATCAGCTCCCAGTTCGAGCCCGATGATGGTGTCGGACTCTTCGGCCTTGGCGGTCAACATCAGAACAGGGAGCAGGGCAGTGTCCGGTGCCATGCGGATCTTCTTGCAGATCTCCAATCCATCCATCTCAGGGAGCATGAGATCCAGAATGACCATATCGGGGCGGTTGGTCTTGATCATCGTGAGGCCTTGGCTACCTGTCGCGGCGATCGTCGTTCGAAACCCATCTTTTTCAAGATACAGTTTCACCAAGTGAGCAATATCTGCTTCGTCTTCGACGATCAGTATCTTCTTGGGCGCATGGATTGTCATATGGGTATAGGCGGAGCAGCTTGAGGCCACAGTGAGACGCTCATGAACCTGAGCCATCCGATGAGAGCATAGACCTCCAATGTTACAGTTGTATTAAGAATGATGATGTGTGTGAAAGAAATACCATGGAGTTCGGTCAGACAATATCGCAAGTGGTAGAAAGTGTGAGAGTGAGCTTAATGGGTCTGGTGGGGGGAGAACTTACACCCACTGATTTCGGAGTGGCAGAAAACCAATGATTCGAACAGATTCCTTTGCCGCTGCTCAAGTTGGGCGTTATAAAACTGGAGAATTCCTGTGGGCAGGAGAGGTCGGGAAAGATAACGGTTGACTACGCATGACATGTCGATCATTCTAGACATATGGATATTAAGGGCGCGCTCGCTGCCTTTGACGCGCTGTCGCAGGACACCCGTCTGCGGGTGTATCGGTTGCTGGTCGAATGTGGCCCTGCCGGTGCGCCGGCTGGTACGCTGAGCGAATCTTTACATATTCCGCACAATACGCTGTCGTTCCATCTGTCGCACATGAGCCATGCGGGCCTCGTCGTGTCTCGCCGGGAAGGGAGATCTGTGATCTATCGTGCCGATTTCGAGTTTTTTTCAGGTCTGATCCGTTACATGGTCAAGGACTGTTGTCGCGTCGAATTTGCCAGTATCCGCAGCGATACAAAGCGGAAATGCTCGATCATCGAACTGTCACACTGTTGTGAACCAAAGGAGAACATATTATGAAACGATTTCATATCCATGTGGGGGTGGAACAACTCGATGAGTCCATCCGCTTTTATAGTGCGCTGTTCGGTGCGGAACCGGTAAAAACGAAAACGGATTATGCCAAATGGTTGCTGGAAGACCCCCGCGTGAACTTTGCGATATCCACGCGTGCGAAGAAAAATGGGGTCGATCATCTGGGTATCCAGGTCGAGGAAGAGAGCGAATTGGTAGAGTTGCGCGAGCGTCTCAAGGCTGGGGAAATGGCCATTGTCGAGGAAGGCGAAGCGGTCTGCTGTTACGCCCGGTCGGACAAATCCTGGATACAAGATCCCGCCGGCATTCCGTGGGAAGCGTACCGGACGATGGAGGACGCTCAGCTATTTTCAGGCCAGCTCGATCAGACTGAAAGCGCCTGCTGCACACCGGAAGCGATGGGAAAACAGGATTGCGGTGAACCGTCTGACAAAACTGCCGGGTGCTGCGGCTGATGAAGTTGGATGTGCTCAACGTGCTGGTGCTGTGCACGGGTAATTCTTGCCGCTCCGTGATGGGTGAAGCACTGATCAATCAGCTCGGCCATGGCCGGTATCGAGCATGGAGTGCCGGAAGTGTTCCAGCTGGCTATGTCCACCAGAAATCGATTGAGACGCTGCAGCGGCATGGCATCGATCCTGGACAGCCACGCAGCAAGTCATGGGATGAGTGTGCTGCACAATCGTTCGATCTGGTCATCACGGTCTGCGATCATGCTGCTGAGGAAAGCTGCCCACGATTCCCTGGCAGACCCAAGAAGCTCCATTGGAGCACGCCTGACCCGGCCAAAGTTACTGGATCAGAGGCCGAGATAGACGCGGCGTTTGATACGGCCTTTTTCCTGCTCAAGAACCGCGTCGAGGAATTCATGAAACGACTACCTGGCCCTGCCTCTTAGAAGGGGCTCCTCAGATGACTGGAGGTTGCAAAACGGCATGATGGGATGCGGATGCCCGCTCTCTCTAACGCCCGGTTGAATGGTTCACTCGGTGTCATGGACCGCAGCAAATCAACAAGACATGTCGCGACAAGCTACGAGAGCTGGCTGCTTCAATGCGCAAGGCAGGGCGACGAGTCGGTTCTTCTTGACCGAGAAGGCGAAGACATCTGGGATCCCCACGTTTAGTCGCGTCTGACCACATGGTTTAACCTCTCTTCACCTCCACCCAAGTAGCTTCCAACATCCGCTTCCTGTATAGTCGCGGCATTCGAACCTACCCGAATGCTGCCGCTCACTCCATCATCGTTCCATCGCATTCTCAGCCGGTTTACTCCCGTCAACCGCGAAGAATTGCGCGGCCTCCTCTGGTCGTTTCTCTGCTTCTTCACCCTGCTGGCTTCGTACTATGTCTTGCGGCCGGTGCGCGATGAAATGGGCGTGCAAACCGGCGTGCAGAACCTGCCGTGGCTCTTTTCCGCCGTATTCGTCTCGATGTTGGTCTTGGTGCCGCTCTTTGGCTGGATCGCCGGACGTCTCCCGGTTCGCCGGCTCATTCCAACGATCTACATTTTTTTCTCGAGCAATCTGTTCCTGTTTTTCCTCGCCCTGATAAGCGACCTCCCTCGCACGACGGTGGCGCCGGTGTTCTTCGTGTGGGTGAGTGTCTTCAACCTATTCGTGGTCTCGGTGTTTTGGAGCGTCATGGCTGATCTATATTCCACCGAGTCCGCGCGACGGCTATTCGGATTCATTGCCGCAGGTGGGAGCAGCGGGGCTGTTGCGGGTCCGCTGTTTACCGCGCTGATGGTGCCCTTTCTCGGCGTGGCGCCTTTGTTGTTGGTCTCCATCGGGTTGTTGCTGGCAGCCATGACCTGTTTCTTCGCCGTTCTTCGGACGCACCCTCGACACACCAGGGAAGGAGCAGGCACCACGATTCTCAAAACCGAGGTCGACGAGCGCGCGACACCCAGTCTCTGGATCGGTCTCACAAAGATTCTGCAATCTCGTTATTTGCTGGGTATCTGCCTCTACTTGGCCTGTTATTCCGTGCTCTCGACAATGCTGTACAGCCAGCAGATGGTGCTCGTGCCTCAAGTGGTGGGCAGCGCTGAGGAACGCACCCAGCTGTTCGCCTGGGTCGATTTCGCCGTAAACGGTCTGACGGTCCTCGCGCAGGTTTTTCTAACAGGACGATTGCTTGCGGGACTTGGAGTGACGGCGATGCTTGTCCTCGTCCCGGCGTTCAACGTCGTCGGGTTTTCCGTCTTCGGCCTGGCGCCGATTCTAGGCGTGCTGGTCGTCTTCGGTGTCCTGCGGCGAGCCGGAGAGTTTGCGATTGCCAAGCCGACTCGAGAGACGTTGTTCACAGTCGTGTCGAAGGAGGAAAAGTATCAGGCCAAGAACGTGATCGATACGGTCGTGCACCGCGGCGGTGACATGGCGAGTAGTTGGTTCTCCAACGCGCTGCAATCGGCGGGCCTCACCATCGGCGAAACGGCGTTCGCTGCCGTTCCGATTGCTGTCCTGTGGCTTACGAATGGCTTCTACCTGGGCCGTCACCACGGGCGGATTCGAGAGGGTCATTCCCGCGACGATCACCGCTCTTCCGTGCCATAAGCTCTCCGAGTCGTCGTGCCATTTCTCATACGGTCGTGGCGGATTCACACAGGGACTTCCGTGGAGCTCATCCTGCCGAATGCGGGGAAGTCTCTTCCGCAAGCACGCCTGCACCATTGAAAACCCGAGGCCCCGCGCAATTTCGACCTCAGCCCACTTCACTTGCTGTGGACTTGCAGGACTCTAGGTGGATTGTTGACATAGTCCTCTCTGCTGTTGGTTGATGAGTAGGTCTGCTGCGATCTGTCTTTGCGGAGAGCAAGGCTGCTCTAGCAACCCACTGTGGCCTGTCTCATAGAGAGTGGTTCACGTATCCATCATTCATACCGTTCAACGCGACGACCTCCCGCTGCAGCCTTGCCGTTTCTATTCCCGGACTGATTCTATGGCTTCTCGTGCGATGATGTTTGACTTGCCACTTCCCAAGAAACCGCCTACTCTTGAAAAAATCAAAGGGAGCGTGCCATGCGAGTGTACTGGAAATGGCTTCTTCAATCAGTCCCAAGCTTGGTGTGCGGGTTGCTCATGTTGCTGTCGACCGTCACCCCTCGGCACGCCCGTTCCAATGTGGAAGCCTGGTTCCTTTATTTCGGCATTGAGGATGTCCCATCATGGCTGGCGGATAAGTCTATAGATAGCTGGATCTATTGGATTGCGTTTGCGGGTTTCTGTGCATGGGCGATTCATTTATACCTGCGGCCGAATTTAAAACATGGCAAATTGTCTGTGATGATTTGCGAGGGAGAGCCCTGGGTGCAGGCGGATTCAGGCATCGATCAGTCACTGCCTGTGCACACCAGCGGAAAACTGTACACCTATCGCATCGCCTTGATCAATCGTGACAATGTGCCCCTCAGGAACGTAGAAGTGAAACTGATGTCTTTGGAAAAGACTCCGCAGAATTTTTCTGCCGTTGGCAGTCACCTGAAGCTGAGGCATGACCGGGTCGGATCGACAAACTTCAATGTTTATCCCACCAAAGACCCGCAATATCTGGATGCCGTGTTTGTCGATGTCTTCAGTTTCTTTTTAGGTCATGACGGATCCTCATTTCTTCGCCTCACGTCAGTACCGGAAGACCTCCATTGCCGTATTCCCGTGGACACATACGAGGTGAAAATCATGGCGACCAGCGAACGAGGCGAAATGGCCGTCGCAGAGATGGCATTCATTTCGCATCCAGAGCAAATCCCGGATTTCCGACTGCTCAATATGCAATCGTTTCCTGGCGCGGCACACTCTTCGAGCTAAGCCGCGCGTCGGAAACGTCCGCATGACAAAACATGATGATCCCCGTCCTCTTCGATTCTCCACTTTTCAAGGGACAGTCGGGCGCTCTCGATCGTGCACTTCAGTGTCATTTTTTCTGTAAGGGCGGAGGCGATTCGACCGGCTCCTGAATCTTCACCCATGTGTCCCACCCATAGCGTTTTGCCGTAGTCATGATCTTCTCCCGAGCTGGCTTAACTTTGCGCTTCATGGCCTCGGAGTCGCCGGCGGGGAATGGCCGTGGATCGCCGGCCCGTGGCCGGGGGTATACAGCGGGTAGATACCGAATGAAGATCTGCAAGGTGTCGTGATCCGCCTGAACGACGAACAGCTCATATGGGTCATTCGTATGTCGCTCATACTGAAGTTGAGAGTTCACTGTTAACGCCAACCATTCAATTTTGGTTGGTGTGTAGGGTGTGAGCCCAGGCTGGTCCGACATCTGTTGCTCCTTTGCGAGCGAGACCGCTACGAGACCGTCTTGTAGTCCTGCAAGAGAGATCATCGAGTAGACGAGAGCGATAGTGAATTGGAACAACATAGGGCACCCTCACTCACAGACCGATCTCGTGAGGATCCTGCACCAACCACTTCACATAATGCTGAAGCCGAGCCTGTGTGTGTGGCTCAATCGCTAGATTCTCCACGGCAAACTCCTGGCCCCGTGACCACCGGACAACGGCTTGGGGAATGAGGATGTGCTGCTCATTCGGGAGCGTGACGGTGAGAGAGAGAGTTTCCCCAGATCGCATGGGCAGATCTCCTGAGAGACGCCATCCGGCACACGAAAGATTCCACACGGTGCCTTGGCCCTGGAATGGTCCGGCGTTGTAGGTCACAGAGCATTGCACGGGGAAGCGGCGGAAGGGGCGGATTGTGAAGCGCATTGAGGCCTCGCAGGGAGGATGTATTGTAGGAGGGATAAAATCAAGGCGCAAGAGCGAAGTAAGGAAATGGTTTCATGGGGCATCTGAGGTGGGAAGAGTAACGAACTCTGTCGTTCAGTTGGGTGGAGAATCAGCCCACACAAACCCTTATCAACATAGCTGAACGCCTCTCTTAGAACGGGTTATCGCCCGCTTTACCATTTGGTTCAATTTAGGTGGAGTGAGCCTCTTGGGGGCATTTTATGGGACGGGGAAGAACGCAAAACTCCCACCTGTATCTCACATGGTCTTGCGCCGTCCTTTGCATCCTCCTAGAATGGGGGAACTCTTCGATCTCCCTCGTGCATCATCTTCACACATGCCTTTGATGAAATTGCCTTCCTGTGGACGCTATTGATTTTTGGAGAACAGAATGCGAGGACTAGACGTATGGAAACTCACGAAACAGAATCTTCCCAAGAACTGCGCGACAAAACCGACAAAACCTTAGAGGATGAGCGGCAAAAAACTGACGAACATCTCGAACAGAAAACTCTGGAGGTCGAAGAAAAGACAAGTGAGAAACTCCGTTCCATTCGGCGTGCTACCGATAAAGCTCGTGAAAGTCAACGTGAGGAAGTGGACCTCGCCAAGGACCATCAGCGTGAAGTCACCGGTATTTCACCTACACGATTGGACGAGAAACTTTTAGTTCAAGAGCGCGAAGGGTCTGACAAATCCCAAGCTGTTGAACGCGGAGAAGAAGATCGTGCTCGGGCAGAGGAACGCGTTCAAAAACAGTTGATCGCCGAAACCGAAGCTCTTCTTGAAAAGGAGCGTAAAAACACGGACGGCGCACTTCTCGAAGAACGAGTCCACGTCGACTTAGAGCTTATTACGAGGGATCATTTTCTCGCAATTGTCAGTCATGACTTGAAAAATTCAATCGTGGCTATTTCGATTTCCGCTGGTCTGATACGGAGAGGTCTTTCTAAGGATGCGGTGGGTGCAGTGAGTTTCCTCAAACAACTTGGAATAATTGAGCAGGCCGCCGAAGGCATGAATCGGATGATAAGCGACCTCCTTGACGTAGAGCGAATGGCACATGACCAGTTAAAACTTAAGCTGGAAAATGTCGACTTTCGCGCTTTGCTACAAGAATGTGTCGACCTATTTACTCCGGTCGTTTCAAGTAAGTCTTTTTCAATGACCATCCACACATCCACTGAGCCGATATTCGCCAATGTAGATCACGACCGAATTCTTCAGGTGCTGTCCAACTTGATCGGAAATTCACTGAAGTTCACGCCCAATGGAGGCACCATTAAGCTTTCCGCACGGAAGCAGGGGACTCAGGTTGAAGTTTCGGTAACCGACAATGGGTCCGGGATTCCTGAAGAGGCACAGGGGAAAATTTTTGAAAGGTTCTCGCAGCTCACGATGAACGACCGTAGAGGCCTTGGTCTTGGTCTTTTTATCGCCAAGTGGATTGTTGAGGCCCATAAGGGATGCATTTGGGTTACATCAGAAGTGGGAAAGGGAAGCACGTTTAGTTTCACGCTTCCATTAACGGGATCGATTTAGAGTTGTTTTGTTCCTCAATGCATCTCGGAGGTGATAGCCGGTCGGTCACGGTATGAGGCTTCAACAAAAAACATCATGGGATGAGGCGCGATCAGCCTCAGCCCGCTGATTAAGCGTCCCGCCGAACGCCTCACTCAGAACACCCAGGACGATCTATCCCCATTAAACAATGAAGATGAGGCATGACCCAATATGGGTGTGGGTTGTGATAGGCGGGGTACGTTTGCACCATGCTTTTGCCGAGTCAGCCCAAAGGCGGGTGCGGAAAGGTTGCGGTCTCACGATTCTTCATACAGAAACGGGCAGGGTTATTCTCCCCGCCCGTTTGTATAACCCCACCCACGCCGTAGGCGTTGATACCGTATTGTATTTCAGTCAGAATTTTACTTCAGTCAGATGCGTGAGAGCAGTGTCGGCATGTTCCGTGGCGACGTCGGCGTGGCCTGCTTTACCATGCTCAATGGCTTCGGTCAGATGCGTAATCGCTTCCTTCAAATGCGAGCTTTTGCCTCCCCTCTCAGCAAAGTTCAGCGATTTTTGCGCATGGGTCACGAGCGCCTCAGCATGACCCTGTTTTCCATGGTCTACCGCTTGCTTCGCCTCCACGATGGCATCCATGACGTTTCCGGCGGGGGACGGCTGGGCGTTCAGCAGGGGCACACTCACGAACGCTCCAAGCGCAACCAGAATAATGAGGGCACCACCGTAGAATTTGCTAGTCATCTTTGTCTCCCCTCCATGGTTAGAATTCACTGTCGAAAAAGCCTGTAGAAAGTCTTCCATTCACCTTAACACACCGTTTCCGTAGCCTGTCAAGAAAACCTGCAGGCTGCTTGAAACCGAGGATTTCCTGGAGCCCATGAACATCTCTTTCGACCGGACAGACATAATCCCGACTCCACTCCCACGGCGGCACGGGCTCATCCTCATGGACAATGACCCGGCCGCCGCTTCCACTTCTGCCTGCTATTACACGCGACTCTATTCTGTGACGCAATCTGGCTGTAGTTGGGACAGTCTGGCAGGAGCGGATCTTGATACATTGCTCATTCGGGAGCGCGACGGTCAGCGAGAGGGTTTTCCCTGGAGGCACAGGCAGATCACAGGAGAGACGCCAAACTATTGATCGCTGATCGACCCGGCTACTGACATTCTCTAGAGCCACGTAATCCGCCTTAACAGAAGCTGAAGGCGGCTTCTGTATACGTTGCTTGTGCTTGTCAAAAAAGCTATCCTTCTGAGCCAGATCGGCAAGGTGAGCACATGTCAATGGCTAACAAACTGCTTGGTATTTTCCTCTTTCTCATTCTCAGTGCCTGCAGCGCCCCACCCAAGGTGCCAACCACTGATGAGCCGACAGTGCGCCAGGATAGGGGAGAAGTTGAAAAGCCCGCAGGGACAACTGAGGCGCACATAGCCACAACTCCACCAGAACCTCGATGCACAAAGCAGCTGAAACAAGGGTTTGCACTGAGAGAACGCATTGACAATGAGTACTGGCAGAGCAGAAGGGATGGAACCTTTCGAGATCGAAGCGATGAATTCACGGCGAGATGGGGGGAAGAAGCGGGACAATGGGCCGACGAGACAAGAGCCCTTCTTCTTCAAATCGGTGGGCCGACAGCAAAAAGTCGCTTCCAAAATGCAAAAACACCTATCGGCATGGTGAGTGGAGATGTGAGGTGGAACAATATCAGAAATTTTCTTCGGACAAGATTGGCAGCCCTAACGTCGATTTGCAAAGCACCATAGCATCACCACCTCCGCTCTCCCGCCAGTGTATGTACGGTCCATGACGCCTCACCAGATTTTCTTCCGCCTCTGCCCCAGCGTTTATTATCCTCTCGTGAGTCCTTCTCTAGCCCTTCCATACGCGAAGTCTATCTTTCGATCAGACCTGACAAGGCAGCTATGAAACAAGCGGTAACGCCATAGCCCATCAGCTGTTGGAAGTGAAACCAGTAAGATAGCCATCCTGAAGGTTGGATCGAAGGACGTCTCCCCAAAAACCGACGGCAGTTTGGGGTGAGTGACGCGACTTTCTACGCCTGGAAGAAGAGGTACGCGCATCTGGAGGTGAGTGAGTTGCGCCGGCTCCGGCAACTCGAAGAAGAACACAGCTGGTTGAAACGGCTGGGGAGCGGCCTCTTGATCGACAAACACATACTGTTGGAGGCCCTGCGAAAAAAGTCTGAGGCCCGCCTGCCGCCGGGAACTCGCCGAGTGGTTTCAGGCCACGTTCCAGGTGCGGTGCTCTGATCAAAGAAAACAAAAGAAACTCCATCAACCAGGAGAACCTGATGAACCTGCCATTAGGACAGCCTATAGCGCCCGGATTTTTGGGTGCCGCTGCGTGCGCGTCCAGACTCGATCAAGAGTGACACGGAGAGCGCGAGCGGAATACTGGAGCCATTCGGTGAGGTCGCCCCCCTGTTGTTGCACGTTTGCCAATGCCGCATAGTAGGCAGGTCGATCTTCCCTATACACTTCGTCCACTGAAAAGATATGGTGCGTATCGAATCCCTGGCGATAGAGCTCCCAGAGTGCCAAGGCTCTCCCTGTGCGCCCGCTACCGTCTGCGAATGGATGAATGTCCTCAAATCGATAATGAAGCACGGTTGAGGAGATCACCGGCGACCACTCGCGGGATGGTTCGTTCCACCATGCCAGGAGTTCCGCCATGAATCCGCTCACCAACTGCGGTGCCGGCGGCGTGTATCGGCCTGCGTCGCCTTGGTCCATGACTTCTGCGGCGAGCATCGTGTGGAGGGTGAACACATCCCGATGGGTAATCCGTTTCTTGTTGGCAGGGCGCTCAATATGGCAAAGCCCTGCAAGATAATTCAGTACTTCCCGTTTTGCGCGAGGTGGTTCGGCAGGCAGTCCCTGCCCTTCCTCGATGAGTCGGACCTGCTCCAGTGTTAAGGGATTGTCTTCAATCGCCGTGGAACAGTGGGTGTTCCGCACTCGTGCGTCGCGTTGGAGGTTCGGTATCCAGGGAACCTGGACTGTAGCGGCGAGAATTCATTCCCGCAACACGGCAATCGCTCCGAGTTCCCCGATGAGACGAGCGGAGACCGTAAATAGTGGCTGATACGACATGGCGTAGTATTGGGTAAACGATAGGTCAAGTATGAGTCAAGTTATGGGTCAACCGCGAGCCAGGGGAGGGGCCTCCGCGGCAATTTTGAACAGCCCCGGCCAGGGTCACGGAGAAACTGGGCAAGGTCGCTGGGGCACGTGGGGCTTTTCTGCTCAAGATCAGGTGTCCGGCATCATGCTCTATTACGAAGCCATTGTGCCGTTGAAAGAAATATAGCCAAATCTTTCAAAGCCGGAGGGGCTTTGTACGAACTCTTTCAAACTGAGCTGTGTACGCGAGAGACAAACTGCTGGGGGTGTATCCGTTCGCCATGATTATGTAGGCGAACGGCACGCGCAAGCGAGGTTTGGTGGGCCGTGTAGGGGTCGAACCTACGGCCCGCTGATTAAAAGTGGCAGAAGGCCAATTATTCGAACCGCTCAATGTTACGAAGATTTCCCCGTTTATCGTTGAAAATCAGAGGCTTGCTGGCGTTCTACTGATTCGATGGCTTTTACTGAATTCGGTCGTTTGTGAAGAATTGACGCACAAAATTAGCACAGCGAAGGCCCCCTGATTACATCGAGCATGCGCCGTGTGAGTTATTAGCGGTCTTGCATTAGCTCGCATGTGTCGCTTCGATGATCTTTACGATGTGCGGAGCGATAAACACTCGGTTGCGCTGCTTGCCTGTGGCCTCTTTGAGAATCCCCTTGCGGATCAGTTTTTCAATGTTCAACTGTGCCGAGCGATGGGTGACCTGTAGCAGCTTTGCTGCCTGGTTGGCGGTAATCGCGGGATACGCAAACAGCTGGTCCACTAAGCGAAGTTGGAGCGCCGACGATCGAGCCGACTGGAACTCACCACGATAGTTCTTCCACAATTGAAGTAATCGATCAGAACGAACCAGCGCGTCTCGCGATTGTTCAGCGACTCCCCGGAGGAAGAACGAGATCCAATCGATCCACTTACCCGACTGACTCACAGCTAGAAGAAGACGGTAATACTCATTCCGGTAGCGTTCAAAGTAGGCGCTTAAATATAACAACGGTTCCGGGAGAGCCCCCTCTTTACACAGCAAGAGGGTAATGAGGAGTCGTCCGATTCTGCCATTGCCATCCAGGAACGGATGAATCGCCTCAAACTGATAATGGATTGCTGCGAGGCGAATCAGGAGAGGCACCGTTGAGGGCGCATGCAAGTAGGACTCGAATTGGCCTAAGGCCTGTTCCATTTCTTTACCCGGAGGTGGAACGTATGTGGCGTCCATCAGCGTGCAGCGATCGGGGCCAATCCAATTCTGAGAACGGCGAAATTCTCCGGGTGTCAGATGTTCCCCGCGTACGTCGTGCATGAGATGCTCGTGCACTTCTCTGATAAAGCGGAGGCTGAGCGGAAACTTTTTTAGACGCACCAATCCGTATTCCATCGCTTTCACATAATTGGCCACCTCCCGAGCGTCCGGGGCTTTTGGATCGACTGATCCTGACGCTTCAAAAAACAGAAGATCGTACAGTGACGCCTGGGTTCCTTCGATGCGACTGGAGAGTATGGCTTCTCGTCTGATGAAAGGCCCGATTAACAAGTGTGGGTTAGGTAGCGTGCGCGCTGTTCCCGCGAGTTCGCTGAGAGCCCGATCGGCCTCAGAAAGTTGGTTCACCAAATCCCAGCTCACGCTGAGCTGGGAGGAAGGGGATTCGGGAGAAAGGCCCAATAGTCACGCTGGGTCTTAATGAGTTGGCCATTCTTTTCCTCTGTAAAATCAGCAGGACTCATACATCATGCCTCATTATGATACTTTCATGCCCCTCCATGGCACCAATGATACATATGCGTCGAAAAGTATCATTGTGAAACTTCGATGTCAATACACTATGACACGGTGTGAGAAGTTGGCCAGAGAAGGCGATTCACAGATGAGAAGAGGTCGAATGGCAGAAGAAATCGTGAATCGAATGTGAAAGAGGTGAGATTAGCGGGATGAAACCAACTCGTTGACGGGCGGAACCAGAGGCGAGTGGAACGAAAATTCCCTACCGGACAAGCGGACGAGACATCCACCAGCCTGCTTTTGGGCTGAGGGTAATTTCGAGTCAGTCGGGTCATCATCGCCGTGTATGATTATAAGGCGCGACCCCACTGCTTCCAGACCGTGTACTCAATTCATCGTTGATCTCGGTGAAGCGAAATAGCCCATGGGATGAGTGCCTCTCGGATTCCACATGTTGCAGCACTTCATTGTCCGGTGCATTTTTCTAATGCTAATTAGCGGTGTGTCTATCACAGGCTTTACTCGCTTCGCGCCGCAACGTATCAGCATCATTGAATTATTCAAGCCCACATTAGACTGCTTGATTCCCGTACCCGTTGCGCCCACGCTGATGTGGTCCGATGTGAAACGCCGCTGACTGTCCCCATTTCTTGCGCTTCCTGCTTCTTCTCAGCGTGACCGATTCTCCAGCCTCCGCAGCTCGGATGTCAGCGTTTCTCGTAAGCATTATTACGCACTCATTTTATCGCTTTGACACAGCAGCACGGCGTCGTTGGTCTATCGGAAGACGGGATTCACATGGGCGGGGTCCCTCGCCGTCTACCATTGCTTCGTGGAGGGTGTAGGCATCGGGTGGGTGTGCCGATACGGTGGGCTATCTTGAGCCCCGGAGTCAACCCATGAAGTGCCTTCGTTGTCTTGGATTGATGGTGACCATCCGATTGGAAGATGCGGAAGGGTCGTCACTCTGCGTCTCCTGCTGGAAATGTCTGATCTGTGGCGAGGTAACCGACTCGGTAATCGAAGCGGAAAGAGCTCCACGGACCGGTGGGGAGCCAAGGAGGTCGTCCTCGATACGGGACGGCGCTACTGCAGTAGGGTATCAGATGCAAAGTGGCAAGAACGTGACGCGGTCTCTGGTTCAAGGAATGCCGAGTCACGAAACCGCCACTGATGGTGAGAAATGGCCAGTCAGGAAACCCAGGCTCTTCATCGCGGGGCCCATGCCGATGCATAAAACCCTGAGCATCTATCCCAAGCGAGGGACGTGCAACGAGAACCGATTTGTTGGTGTGCTCCACGTCAATGGTGGACCAGTGGCTTAGTAGCTGGATGTCGGACACTCTCGGAATATACTCAAAACCAAGCGGAGGGGAAGAGCGCCGAGGCCCTCTCAACAGAATACTGAGCGAGTGTACCCGGATATCTCTTGAGAAAAGGCGGCTTGTCATCCGCTGTAAAGAGATTGGGGCGTTTGCTAGAAGTTTTGAGGAGATCAATCCATGTTATACGCATTATTCATGTTTTGGGTTGTGGCGAGCATGGTGCTCGGTGGCTTATTGTGTGGTGTCCCTTTATAGGGCGTAGGCGCAGTCGACCGGATACTGCCTCCTTGTTAGTGCGGCTTCACCTTTCGCCGCCCGCTGCCCCATATCACTGATTCGCCCCATGTGTTCGAGTGCTTCCTAATGGCCGTGATTTTCTATACGTTGGAGACGGTCGCTACGTCGAGAGATATGCTGTCGCGTTTAGGCGATCGGTGTTCATAGAAGGCTCTCTGCTCATTGGGCCGAGGACCTTTTAACGAGGTCGCATGACGAAGGCTCAAGCCGTTGACCTCCAAGCGAAGTCGAAGCAGTACGATCCTCGATCACCCTGTGATCTCTCAAAGTCGTATTGGAACGGATCGTAGATGGTTGTGTGACAGGCCGTTACCACTATCGCTGATCGAGCATTTGCACCTACCTTCTATAAACTAGGGATATTGCTAGTCCTCTTCTTCTGGTCCCGTGATAACCTGCCCTTAATTTTCCATGGCAAGGAGGGGGTATGATTTGTCCAAAATGCCAGAGCCAGAATGCCGAACCGATCGTGAGCTGGACGATCTCAGGCCACAAAATGACCGTGCCGCAATTACGCACGTGGGCCTGTCTCAATCGGGAATGTCGACACCATTGGCCGAGAGAATTCACTAGTCCCATTGTGGCACCCGCTTCTCTTCCACGCCCTGATCTACTGAGCCAGGAGGTTCCGTATGGGCCCTCCATGGGCTGAAACTGATACGCAGTCCTTGAGAAAGATCAAGATCAGGAGGGCTATGCCGGAGAATACACACATGGGGTTAGGAGTCGAATCGGCTGAAATTCCAGCAGTCTCAGGACTGCCTACTACACCAGCGAGCCACGGCACGCAGAGTGGTTCCCCAGCGAATAGGCAATGGCGGGTCTTGCTGGTAGATGATAATGCGGCAGTTCGTACTGTCTTGAAAGTGCTTCTAGAAGAGCATGCTGACCTCCAGGTGGTCGGGGAGGCGTCCGATGGTGATGAAGCTGTGGTGTTGGCGGAACGGTATCGACCTGACGTTACCCTGATGGACATTCGTCTCCCTCGTGTCAGCGGCGTCGAAGCCACACGCCAAATCAATAAGAAACTGCCTCAAAGTGTGATCATCGGAATGTCCTCGCTGTACACCCCGCACAGCTATAATGCGATGATGGCTGCCGGAGCGGTGGCGTTCGTCCGCAAAGAAGACGCCGTGGAGGTGTTATACAAGACCCTCGCGCTTGCAATGTATACCTATTATCCAAATCGACGCCCCTCGGACTTCATGACAGGATCAATGGGGGAGTGGAGCGGGATGGTCGCCGCTAATACCCGTAATCCCTTTCAAGTCATCTGAGCCCCCCCATCAAATGATCTTCGTCATACCTTTGCCTCACTCCTGCTCTCTGCGAACGTGCCGCTTCTCTACGTCTCGAAACAACTTGGCCACGCCAAACCGACCACGACGCTGGACCACTACGCGAAGTGGTTGCCCAGCGGGGAACAGCGGTTTGTGAACGTGCTGGACGCACCACTTGAAAAAGTTGGCACAAAACCTGGCACCAAGTTGACATAATCGAGGAGGAGGGAGCGGAAGTGCTTGAAACATTTGGTGGGCCGTGTAGGGGTCGAACCTACGGCCCGCTGATTAAGAGTGGCAACAGAGCAATAATTCGAACCGCTCAATGTTGCGAAGGTTTCCCCGTTTATCGATGAAATTCATGGGCTTGCCAGCTTTCTACTGATTCCATTGCTTCTACTCAATCCGGTCGTTTTTGGAGATTTTTAGCACAAATTGATATATGGACCCAGCCTTCGCGGCAACGGCGGCGTGTCACGCGATGCACCCGTTAAACACAGGGCTGCGTCTATATATCCGGCCTCTTGGTGGACAATCAATGTGTCCGGGCCTTGATGCAATACGCGCGCGTTCTCCTTATGAGCACAACGGCCTCGTTGGGGCCGACAATTTGTCCAGGGTCTGAACGCGCTGGGTGTCCCTCTGGTGTCATCACGGATGCTCCGTGCTGCACTCCTCGGTGTGAATCCTCCTGGTGTGATGCGGCTCGTGTCTCCTCTCCTCCTGAAGACCGTCGCGACCCCTCCTCCACCTAGGCGGGTTGCCGATACGCCGCATCATGGGCCAACAAGGCCCAGATGACCCGGGCATTTTTGTGGGCGAAGGCGACCGCGGCGACATGGGTGCCTGTGCGGCGCATGCGCGCGCACCGCCACCGTCCCTGCGTATCGGTCCGCCGCGCGGCCCGCTGCACGACAGCACGCGCCCCATGAATCAGCATGACGTACGGCTTGACATACTTGGGGTGCATCAGCTTGACCGTATGCCCGAGTTGTTCAAACGCCCGCCCCCAGTGCTGCGCACTCCCGCCGCCTCCATCCCGATC
>JACMLT010000126.1 GCA_014379455.1 Nitrospiraceae bacterium | reverse complement strand
TTGCATGTGATTGTGTTTAACCATTCGTCTGATATCGCCATATGGTAATGAGGTGTCTCTAGGTTCAGCCTGTCCCATGATCAGGTCCCCCTTAACGCAATGAGCTAAATTCTGGTCGCCCACACCAGCCACTGTAGCGGTACCCGGCTAGGAATCTACTGGGCAAGAACCTTAGATCAGATAATCTAAGTATTTTATTCAAGGTGGTGTTATTCCATTCACGGCCAGTTGAATCGCCCCTAAAGTTGGCCACGGCCGCCTCCTTGATCAGCAACGTAGAGGCGCCAGCATTCAAATAACTGTAATGGTTTCTTCCACGCCTCGGATCTTCACCTTCGCCGCACGATGCCTCTGGTCGTTGAAATGTCCGCCGGGTGCTCTTTCACAAGGTTTCTCTTATCCGCCACAGCTTTTTCCATCAGGTGGGCAAATACCGCTGAGTAGTTGCGCAAACCTTGCCCCCTTCGCCGCCTGATCGGCAGGAGAGGCGCGTAAGCGTTGCATGGGTTTCGCTCGGGCTTAAAATCTCAGAATCCCGAAGAACCACAACGCCAGAATCAGCGTTAGGGGAACTCCGAGTAACCATAAAATTATCGGCATGGCAACCTCCTCTTCAAGGGCGGTTTTTGTTCGGCCGTTTGTGAGACACGATGAATATACGTTCATGCTAATCCACTGAACAGGGTGCGGGCTGGTCAATACAGCTCACCACTGTCGTTCGCGCGCGTGTTCATGAGGCAGTCAAAAGCGGTCGGAACACAGCGTTGGCACTCAGACTCTGATCCTCGACAATTCCACACCCCTGATGAGCCCATTGATTTCATATTGCAGGCTGCACAGCGCCTCTTCTTCTCCTCTCCCACGGCGGCCCGGTGGCGGCCCCCCCCCAAAGTCCATTCCGCCCCTTTCGACCGTCCCCGCCTCGCGCTCCCCTACCATGGACGCATCACACTGCCCAGTCTGAAAAAGTGATACACCGCCGGAAATGTCTTAGGCGTGGTCAAAATTGCTCAGTGGCAAGACTCCTGAGAGCGTATCGTTGCATCTTTCCATCTCTCACGTGTACCTAACCGAGGAGGCTTCCTATGAGATTAATCCCAAAAGTCGTCGGGGTCATGTCGTGTGGTTTGTTGCTGTGCCTGGGTCTGTCCACTGTCACGCTGGCAGACGAAATGAAAGGTGGTCAAGATTCTAGGAAAGGCGAGCAAGCTGGCCGGAAAGGCGAGCAAGACAAGCTCAAGAAGGATGACATCAAAGGCGGCCAATCTGTGAGAAAAGGCGGGCAAGCTGGCGTGAAGGGCGAAGACGATAAGTCGAAGGGAGTCAATATGAACGAAGGCGATTCCACTGATAAACGGAATGAGAAAGGTGACGAAGTGGGCGATCCAAAGAAGGGCGGCCACTGAGAAGGCGCCAGGACGCTCAAGGGCACACTAACCAGCGCGGAAGAACGTTGGAAAAGACTACCGATGGCGTAATCGGCCGTAAATGGTGCCAACCTGCAACGAGAGAGCGACCGTCGGCGTCCTTCTGTCTCTCAGCATCTTAGGGGTTTTCCCAGTGACACGGAAAAAACTTGGCCTGTACGATCTCCCTCACGGACGCCTGCGTCAACACCCGTCGCAGCATATGCTAGCCATTTTGTAATGAAAGGAGCCCAATATGCCCACCAATCCAGATTCGACTTGGGGTCTATGTATGAATTGCCAGTGGTGGCAGATCGAGCCTAAGGCTGCAATTGCGGAGGAGACTGTTGGTTTGTGTATTGAGGAAAATCTACAGCCGTATCGCCTGAGTATTACTGAGAAGGAGGTGGTGTCAAGCCCTCACAATCCCCGTTGTCTTTATACTGCTTGAGTTCTAACTCCAAGTGCAACACGACCAGCCCTGATGGGCTACGGTGTTGCCATGTCAACAAGATCCTATCGACACATGTTCACAGGGTCCGCTCTGGCCGGCATCGTCACCGGCGATGTCACCGGCGTCCTTGACGGCGACACTATCGAAGTACTGAACGGCCACCATGCTGAACGCATCCGCCTCAGCGGGATCGACTGCCCTGAGAAAGGCCAAGCCTTTGGCAACAATGCCAAGCACGCCGCTTCTGACCTCGGCTTTGGGAAGGGTGTCACCGTCCAGACTCACGGTCACGACAAGTACAAGCGAATCCTCGCAGACGTGATTCTCCCCGATGGTATGAACCTGAACCAGGAGCTCGTCAAGCAGGGCTGGTGCTGGTGGTACAGGAAGTATGCCCCGGGGGATACGGTGCTGGAAGGATTAGAGAACGAAGCGCGAGAGGCCAAGAAAAGGCTTGTGGGTTGAGCCGCAACCGGTGCCACCGTGGGAGTGGAGGAAGGGTGCCCAATAAACTCCACGGCGAGTCTTAGCTGATTTGTATTCACCCGCGTGGGGTCACCCTGCTCCAGACCACTTCATTCCTCCCAACCCACACCTGACCCATGACAGGTACCTGGAGAAATACACCACGTCTTGAGCAGGCCAACCTAAACCACGTTCCGAAGCGAAGCGTCATGGAACCTCCACAGCTCGTGTGAACGACACCCCCCAAAGGTCTCACATGCTGCGCTCTTGAACGAGAGACGCATGGACCTTACAAACGTTGCCCGTGGGCATGCGACGGCACCTATACGGGCTCACGATGAGCCCGTTACTAGCATAACAATCGAGAGCTCATTTGGAGTTACCCTAAGGCTTCGCGTTCCATGCTGATGATTTTATCGTGGCGTACTGGGTCTTGTTCTTCACCGCCGTTCCCTCCAGGGAAACACAGTAGAGAGGCAGCGGTGGGTAGGAGACGGATGTTTGCAGCACGTCAACAAGGGCATCGTAGGGAGGGCCGGCCTTTCCCATAGCATCGGCATACGCGCTGCGTCGGGTCGTTTCCATCCCGGATGCACCCATCGTGAACCAGGTGCAGTTCTGCCCCTTCACGGACGGGCCTTTCGCCAGCTTGGCGACATGGTCACGCAGGGCTTGGTCTTCGTCGTAACCATCGAGCACCTGCTTTTCCGGGGTCATTTCCAACCAGTACAGGCGGTGGGCACAGCCACTCACTAGCGCGACGAGAGCGAGCATGAAGACCACCTGTTTCAGCATAAGACAACTCCCTCCTTGACCTTTCGCCGTTGATAGAATCGTATCCGATTAGTGCCGCATGGGCCATTGGTCAGAAGAAGGGGTCTCCCCCCCTACACGCCGGGTATGGTGATGAGTACTCAGGAGTCAGCGCGAGTGAAGGGAGAAGGGCCTACCCGTGTCACAGCCCGGGAGATCGCGCTATGCTGTTGGTGTTCATCCTGCCTTCCTTATTTCCCCCAACCCACCTGAGGGTCATAGAATATCTGCTTCCCTCTTGATTCCTTGCCTAAACTTTCCCCCTTAGGAGGGCCTACCTCTGCGGTATTATCAAAAAAGTCTCCGTGCCCCACTATTTGGCCCCACAGGCACGAGGGATTGTCTTGGCGGAGAAACCGAACCACAAACGACTGGGTAAGATTGGGGCTATTCGGCGGGAATTAAAAGGCACCGCGTGCCCATTCTGCGGAGGTCATATGTATCAGCTCGTGCTGCGTGCGAACACGCCGCCTCACGGCGATGGACTCTTCGCCCGCTGCTCGCAGTGCCAGCGCCCTCTAGCGATCGATACAGCGTTTAATCCGCTACTCTGAATGTAAGAGGGTTTTCTCGTCTCTTCCTGCTGACGCATGCTCCGACAACCTCTGTCGACATGATCCTTTGAGGCCGGATAGGGGAGGACGCGTATGACGATATATCAGGGGACCGATCTACACGTGAAAAGGACACAGCGCGTGAATCGAACGCCCTGTAGAGATCCTAAGCGGGGATTGAAGAAGAAGAGCCCATGACCATCCTCATTTCCATCTATCTGCTGAGTGCCATTCTCGTGGCGTACTGGATGCTGAAACACAGAGGAAAGGAGTGAGCCATGCCCACGCCACACCCCCCGGGGCGGTGGTTCACAGAGTGAAAGGGTCACACCTTTCATGAACACGCTAGCCTTTCGCAAAGTGCGCGGGAGTGCTCCCCCCGTTGGAGGGGTCCGATCACATGCGTTTGTGTGATGTCACCTCAAGAGTCATTTGAGCTACGGTGCTAGACGCGGCTTACGACTTCACAGGAAGCCAACTCACAGACGGAGAAGAAAGGTTCACCCCATAGATGTTCACCCGGAAGAGAGTGGCAAAGAAGCGAGGTCGCGGGAACGCCTTCCCGTCCAATGTTCCATAGCCATGGCGAACGGCATACAGATAAGCGAGGGACGCGTCTTCGACGTGTCAGTGCATGGCTGTTTCGTGGAAGGCTCCGTTCTAGTCAAAGTGGGAGAACGTCTCTAGCTGCGGCTTTGTCTTCCAGAAGCTGCCCCTGATCCATCCATCTGTGTGTCGCTAGCCGTCGTCCGTTGGGTTCAGGGCCTGCGGTTTGGCATTGAATTTATCAGGGTGGATGAGAAGTATCGCGCTTGTCTGAACCGTTTTATCACCCTGCAGTCAGATCCCTGGGCAAGGGCATACGACTAGCTAAATCTACGAGCCATTCCTAACGGGAGCATTTGGGAATTCGCCCGGGCTCGGCCTTCTCGGCTTCCACTTCCACCGGTGCAAGGCCATCTGAAGGCCGGATGTTACAGGAATCGCTCTTTTCGTGATTCTGAAAATAAACGAGCCCGCACCACAAAGTGCCTCGCACCCGCAGCCCCCGCCCCCCTCGTCGGCGCACGGGTATCCCCCTGGGTCCCCAAGAGGTCTTATTAGAGTGAGTGATGCTTCTCTCCCAAAGCGGATGGGATATCGCCGGCCAAGGATCTCCTACACTTGTTCCATGGGCATACGATGGCCGCAAGTAGCCCGGATCCGCCAAAAGCTGGGGAAGTTCCTAGTCAGAACGCTTTCCCTCGCAGCGTAGACTATCCCTTGTGCCCCTAGTGCCTCTTCGCCCATGAACCATTCAAACACCTCAAGGATGTCCTTTTTGAAGGTTGACGCGCTGTCCAGAAAATTAGGTCACGGATTTCTATTCCAAAGGAGGCCACCATGTTGCTTCTCAAATTGTTCCCCGTAACTGTATTGATCATTATCGGGGCCGGGTTTTCTGTAGAGGCTGCGGACATGGAGACCAGGTTGATCGATAAGAATTGCTGGATCGAGGTGTTCGAAGACAGCAAGTATGACGCCAAGGACCCTCATGTCCAACTTCAGGGCCCCCATGAGTACGCTACGCTGAATAATCTCAATGGGATGGACTGGAACAATGATATTGAAAGCGTCATTGTAGGGTCAGGCGCGACGATTCGTGCGTATAAAGAGCGGGACTTCCAAGGTCGGGAGATCGCCTTCACTTCGGGTCAGCGTGTGCCGGACCTATCGCAGCTAGGGATGTCGAATGACATAGAGTCAATAAAAATTACTTGCGGGAACTCTGATTCCCAAAACCAGCCATCCGGTGGTAACACGAGTCATCAAAATAGCGAGCAAACCGGTAGGCCATCCAGTGACCGCCCCAGTGCTGCTCCAAACTCCAAGTCGACCACGTCGACCACGACGAGTACGACTACGACCACCACTGCGCCCGCTCAATAAAGGAGCAAAGGAACACTGGAGGTGGCACATGAAAATAAACGGGATGGTTTTTGCCCGAATATCACTTTGAGAATTCTGGCACCGGCGGAGTCACGAGGCCCAATCAAGGCTCTGCTTTTGTGAAGGCGGCACAGGATAGTTTCGGCTTTTGACGCGTGGAAACTGAACTTTTCCAGGGTCGCCGCCGTTTTCGCTATCTGTTTTGTCCGAATCCTATTTAGGTAAAATGGGTTAGACCTCCAAAATGCGTCGCCTGAGAGGCAGGCGTATCACCTGCATAATATTGTCGCATTCCCACGTCTTGATTAAGTTTCGACGATTAAATTCGAGCCCTTTCCTGCTCACGTCCAATCGCTCAGCAATCGCTTTACTGCGAAGACCATTCCAGATACATCGGAGCACTTCCAGCTGTCGAGGGGATAAAGCCTTGTACTCGGAGGCCTCGGACAATTCTTCTCGAAGAAACATGGGACCCTCCTCTGGTACCTGCCTCCAGAGCTTACCACAGCACTCACCGAGAGGATCCTTTGCTTTATCTTTGATCGACTAGATCCGAGTTGTCTTTGTCGAGGATCGGATCCAGCGCACGTGCGACAACGCCTGATTGATCATGTGAGGCGGCCGTTGATCAGGCCGTTTCAGCTGGTCCGAAACAGCACTGCCTGGTTCAAAGGAATGCTACAGAAAATACGAAAATTCTGGCGGTCTAATATATCATGCGGTAGAAGGGACCGAGCCAACGGAGCGTGTTTCGCTGGGCAGGAAGGACGGCATGGCCAGGACCATCACCTATGAGGGCTACACCATTCAGTCCACTCCGCACGAGATAGCCGGGGAGAAATGGCGTCTTCATATCCGCATCACTGGGAACGATCACCGAGGCGTTCGAACCAGCAACTTTCCAGCACAGGTCCTGTATACGAGCGAGCAGGAAGCAGATATCCATGGGATTACTTTCGGCCAACGCGTCATTGATGGGAAGGTGGAAGGCCTGTCCGTGATGGATCTGAAGCCAGAGGATCGCCGGGCGACACCGAGGTTTCGGGTACAATTCCGCACCACGTTTTCGGTTTCCCCCAAACCGGAAGCAACGGGGATCCTACTGGATCTGTCTGCCGGCGGATGCCGCATCGAGAGCCCGCTGACCCCGGAGCCAGGTTTCTCTTTGGAACTGCGTATCCATGTGCCTGACATCGAATGGCCGCTCATGATCGAGGGGGCCAGCGTACAATGGGTGAGCGGGCACATGTTCGGGCTGGGCTTCGTGCGGCTCCGTGAGGCGGAACGGGAACGCTTACGGCAGGTGATTGAACGATTGGCAGGCGATGAGGATAGAGGCGACTGACGCCGAACGACCCTATACCCCCCCCCCGCCAACAGTGTGGACAGCACGGTTTCTTCCATGGAGGTGTGCCGATGAAACGTCTGGCTGTTGTAGGACTAGCGTGCCTGCTCACTGCTTGTCAGTCGAGCCCTACTGATCTTCTTCCGGACAAACCCGAGAAGGTAGCCGACTTTCCAGCCACGACGGCGGAGGATCTCTCGGACTGTGTGCATCGAGCCGCGCAATCGATGCGTTCCCCCTATGTCTTTCATCTCAATGCTCGCGCAGACAAACTGGAATTCGTGATCACCGCGACAGGAGAACCCAACACGACGATGCAGCCAAAGCTTCTTAAACTCGAACTGCATGTGATGACCAAGGGCGAGAGCACCACAGTTGAATTGAAAAAAAGTGCTAGAGGAGACCACGAGTTGAATCGTGATATCTGGTCACTCGTTGAGCGTTGCGCTCAATGGATGCCCGAGCATCCCGCAGAGAACACCGCCCCCTAACTGTTTCTATAATCTGGCTGTCGCGAATCAGCTGGCGGAGTGAGAAGACCTTCTAGAAAATCTCTAAAAGGCGGTTTCAGAGGATAATTGCGTGACGATCTTGTTCTTGCGGAAGAAATAGTGCCCGTAACGGGGATTCGTATAGACGGAAGTTGTCGTCGACTCCTGCTCGTACGTGCCGGTCTTCTTCCCAGAATGGTCTCCACGCAGAGGAGATGCGAGTGCCTACCCATGCTGAATATCCGTCGCGTTGATCATGCCGCCTCACATACGCACTGTTGTCGTGTGACCGTTCAGCGCCGCAAGCGAGTCTTCGTGCGCGACTTTAGCGACGGGCGCCACGCCAGTCAGCAGCTCGCGCTCCAGGCGGCTCAATTGTATCGGGACAAGCTCGTCAAGGCCTATCCCCCCCTGAGCAAGGCGGCCTATTGTGCCATTCGCAAGAAGAACAACCGCTCAGGTATCTCGGGCCTGACGCGAGTGGATACGTGGCAGATGTACAGGGGGCGACGGTTTCGCCGACTCTACTGGGAAGCGCAATGGCCGATCGGCAATGGGAAAGCTCAGCACAAGAAGTTTTCTATCCCTAAGTACGGAGAAGAGGGAGCCCATCGGAGAGCCCGCACCGCCAGAAATACTGCTCTCAAGGCCTTGTCGACACATACGTTTTCACCGTTTGAGACACGCACGCGGCGGCGCGATCAGGCTGGCTAATACAGTTCGTTTCCCCTCAATAGACTGATTCAGCGATTGACGGTATCCCGTCGCATCCTCGCCAACACGTCGACAATCTACGTGTCGGGTTCAGCCCGCTCTTTCGCGGCGTGA
>JACMLT010000125.1 GCA_014379455.1 Nitrospiraceae bacterium | reverse complement strand
GACGAACGGCTGGTGGATCTCTTGAAGCTGCTCATCGCCAATGGCGTGGAGTTGAGCGGGGCAACAAGCTACCAGGAATCGGGCTGCCGGGTGCTCTCCCGCATCGGGAGATTCGATGCTGTGCAGGTATTGCTCGATGCCGGAGCTGATGCAGGGCACTTGAAGTGGAACCCCCTGATGCGCGCCGTCGCGCTAGGTTCTCTCAGTGAGGTGGAAGAGGAGCTCGGACGCGGCGCAGCGCTGGAGGAAAAGGATTGGTGGGAGCGAACGGCGTGGCTTCTGGCCATCCAGACCGGGGACATCGCCAAAGCGCGTCTGCTCCTGGAGCGCGTGGCCAATAGGAGTGCGCGGGGCCGTTGCGGAAAGCCGGCCCTTTTCTACGCCATCGAGACTTATCACACGCCGATGCTGCGATGGCTGCTTGAACTCGGCCTGTCCGTCGAAGAACAGGATGATTTCGGCACCACGCCGCTCATGGAGGCGGTGGAGCGCTCCAATCTGGAAGCGGTGGACGATCTGCTGAAAGCCGGTGCCGACGTGCATGCCGAGAGAAATGAACAAACTGCCTTGAGCTTTGTGCGAACTCGCGCCATTGCCCTGCGCCTGCTCGCCGCCGGAGCAGACCCACGCCACCTTCCGTTTGAGGGAAGGCGTGCATTGCTGGGCTTCGCGCCCGATCCCGATGAAAGCCTCATTGATGTTACACCGGCCGAGTTCCAGGAGGGGCGATCCCGACGTTTCGGCATTTCCAATCCGGAGAAGCTCAAGGCCCCTTTCTGAAAAGACCTGATCCGTGCGGGAATCACCGCCTGGCAGGCAGCGCAGTTGTTCAAAGGTCAGGTGGCTCCGACCGACTCTCCGGTCTGGTGTGCTCAACGCGTCGGACAGTCCATCACCTTTCTACCGAAGGGGCGGATCATCCAGATCGGCGGCGAGCATGAGGACCATTACGACCCTGATTTCTGCATCTACAACGACGTCTTCGTCCATGAACCGGATGGGGCGATTCGCATTTTCTGCTACCCGGAAGCGGTGTTTCCGCCTACTGATTTTCATACCGCCACACTGCTCGGGCGATACATTTACATCATTGGATCACTGGGCTATTCCGGCACGCGAGGGCAATCGAGAACACCGATGTATCGGCTCGACACGAATTCGTTCCAAATTGAAGAGATAAGAGCCGACGGAACCGACCCTGGATGGATCTATGGTCACGCTGCGATCGCCCTATCTGCGCACCAAATTCGCGTGACTGGTGGCACCATCCTGACGTGCACCGGGGGGAAAGAAGTGCATGTCGAAAAGGACCGATCCTTCATTTTCGACACCAGGCAAAAGGTTTGGGCCATGAGTAACGATCGATAAATCGAACAATGGGCCAGCACTAGCCCGGATATGCGCCGGCATTGCCAGATCGGATCGTTTTGGATTTCGGGGATTGGCGCAGGCTGAACGGTCGAGGTCAGCCAAATGCCCACAAAAAGTAAGGACGTTGCCTCAATTGTTGAAAGACAGTCGAACTGGTACTCGCTTCGGCCGCTCATGGATCATCTACGTTTATTAGTTACTGGCGGCGCTGGATTTATTGGCTCGAACTTTGTTCAGGCTTGCCTCCGCGGGGAGTCGAAACTCGATCGCCTCGTCAATCTCGACAAGCTCACTTACGCGGGGAATCCCGCGAACCTCCGTTCGGTCGAGGCGGATTCTCGTTACGTGTTTCTCCACGGAGACATCGGCGATACGGGTCTCCTGACGAAGTTCCTGCACGAATACGAGATCGATGCCATCGTCAACTTCGCCGCGGAGTCGCACGTGGACCGCTCCATCGATAGCCCGGAGCCGTTCATGCAAACAAACGTCGTCGGCACCATGCGGTTGTTGGACACGGCGCGGAAATACTGGGCGGCGCTTCCGGAGGCCAAGCGGGCCGCTTTTCGGTTTCTGCACGTGTCGACCGACGAAGTGTATGGGTCGCTCAAGCCCACGGACCCTCCCTTTACCGAGACCACCCCTTTCGCGCCGAATAGTCCATATGCCGCTTCCAAGGCCGCCAGCGATCATCTCGTCCGGGCGTATTTTCACACTTATGGGCTGCCGGTGATCACCACGAACTGCTCGAACAATTACGGCCCCTACCAATTCCCGGAGAAGCTGATGCCTTTGATCATTCTTAATGCGCTGGAAAAAAAGGCGCTGCCGATTTACGGGGACGGCCAGAACGTCCGGGACTGGCTCTTCGTGGCGGATCATTGCGCGGCGATCAGCCTCGCATTGGAGGGCGGGCGCGTGGGTGAGACGTATAATATTGGCGGGCTCTGCGAACGGGCCAACATCGATGTCGTCGATCGCATCTGCGATCTTCTGGATGAAATGGCACCGCGTGAGGACGGCGTTTCTTATCGGTCGCAGAAGACTTTCGTGGGTGACCGGCCGGGGCATGATCGGCGGTATGCCATCGATTGTTCGAAAATTACCCAGGAGCTGGGCTGGAAACCAAAGGAGTCGTTCGATTCCGGGCTCCACAAAACGGTGGCCTGGTATTTGGAGCACCGCGACTGGTGTGAGGATATCAACTCGGGCAACTATGGCCGCGAGCGGTTGGGAGCGGATCGAAGCGCCGAGATGCTCGCGGTTTGACCGGGATTCACTGCGAATCCGGTGCCGCTTTTCACCCCCCAGCTCAGGGGGCGAAATGTAGGACAGGGAACGACAGCAAGCCTGCCATTCTTCCTAGGGTTTAAAGGGCTGTTTCCTTGTTTGGCAATACCCGAGCTTCGGGATAAAATAATACAAAGATGAAAACTGTGGGAATTCTATCGGCCATACTCGTTAACGTCGCACTTTTTACCCTGTATTATGTCGGGCTGGGTCAGGAGCATCCGATGAATTCGACCGCGTATGCTGAGTCCGCACCGGATTCGCCCCGCGCTGATTCTTCGCTCCATTTGCAGTCGATGCTCCGCTCGAAACCGACCGCAGGCGAGAAGCGATCGAACGAAAACGGAGAGGCCGAAGACCGTTCCAAAGAAGTTCTCGACGGCAAACAAGTGATTGAGCACAAGGAAGTGATCGACCCGAAAGACGTTGCCGAGGTGGGAGAATTTTCAGATCCGGTCAGCACTCCCATTCAGCCGCTTCTCCCGAATACAGAGTTCCGATCTCCCAACCGTAAACTTGGAATCTCTTCGGCCCCCAATTCTGCCAATCTCCAGCCACCGGTTATTTCCCCCGAAAGCCGGTAGCGTCAGTGATCGATGCCGAATGAGTTTGCTCTCGGAAAGGGCCGTCAAGGCCGTCGTGATGGCGTGTGTCGTTTCCCTGCCCACAGGTTTGTTTGCCGGGAGCCCCGGGACCGGCGCTGGGTCGCGGACCTCGCTGCTGGCCTCGGCGCCGGATTCCAGTTTTCGAAACGTGGCGCCGGATCTGTATGAACTGCCCTACTCGCGGAGTGACGGAGGGGCCAGGCAAAGCAGGTTTGGTTTCAAAGATCCAGGTCCTCAACTGCATCGGTTGCCGGATGTTCCCGTTCTCCCCGACCGGGAGGCAGAACAGAGTCAGAAAGCCAAACCTTCCACTGCGAATTCGTCAGCCAGCGATGGGCATCCCGCTCTGATTGAATTCGCATCGGATTCCAGTTTTCGAAACGCCGCGCCTGCACTGCACGAATTACCTGATCCGCGGAACGCTCAACGAAAGAAATCCAGTTTCAAGAATGCGAAGGTTAAGCTGCAGCCCGCGCCGGGGCAGGAAGCTAAACAGGGTAGGCAAGCCAGGCCACTCCTGGAGCGGGTAGCGCAGGAATTGCCCGAAAATCCGGAGCCGCCGACTTCGGAGGAGTCGTCGCCACCAGCGGAGGGGCGTCCGGCGTTTTCTCCAGCCAGGCCCGGCATGTCCGAGAGCCTTTTCGAGTCTGACATGCCCAACCTGGACCCGGCTCCCACTCCCAGCGAACGGGATCTCGCTGAGATCCCCGTGGAAAAATTGCCGGATGACCCGGCCGAAGAGGCGCCGGAGGAACCGGAGCCGTTAAAACTGAAGCCGCCGTTTTCCACCTCGCCTTGGAATCTGGCCAATCTTCAATCTCCGCTGTTCGGCACGGAAGAAATCACCGAACTCACCCAGCCGGAGCGAATCAATACGAAAGGCCTGTGGAATTTTCGTCCCCATTTGAGCATCACCACTCTTTATGATGGCAACGTTTTCATCCAGGAGGACAACCGCAAAAGCGATTTCCTCGTCACCGTTTCGCCGGGCGTGGGCTTCCAGATTGGGAATGCCCTGAGTGGTATCTACCTGACCACGGATTACACGGCCAGCGCGGTGATTTTTTTTGAGAACAGCGCTCAGAATTCGCTCGATCACCGCGGCAACTTGAACCTGCGCTGGAGCGGCGCGAAGCTGAGTCTCGGCCTCCAGGTGGGTTTCGCGGTTGATTCCGGCACCAGTATCGATGCCTCCGACCGGGTAAACAGGCTCGCGGTTTTCTCCGGGATTTCATCGCACTACCAATACAGCCCTAAAATCTCCTTCGATCTGAGTGCCAATTACCGGCCCACCAGTTACGAAAACCTCATCGGCTCCAACGAGACGCGTCTGCAAGGCTATGTGAACTATACCTTCACTCCGAAGGTGACTCTGGGTCTCGGGGGAAGTCTTGGTCTGACCAACGTTGAGCGTGGCGGGAGTCAAACTTCCGAGGAAGTTTCGGTGCGCGCGACCTGGTCGGCCACGGAGAAGCTAACGCTGACCGCCAGCTCCGGGGTCGAGTTTCGACAATTCGAAAACGGTGGCGCCGGCACGGTTACACCCGTGTTCGGGCTGGATGCTGCGTGGGCGATCCGTGAAGGAACCAATCTCAACCTCGGCGCCCGGCGGAGCATTTTTAGTTCGGCTGTCCTCGAAAACCAGAACTACACCAGCACGGGATTCTCGGCGACGGTTCAGCAACGAATGACCGATCGCTTCAGCCTCTCGCTGTCGGTCGGTTACGACAACCTCGACTACACGGCGGCCGGCGCCGGAGTTGACGCCAGCCGGCAGGATAGCTTCCTGTTCGCGCGCCCAAGTATTCAGTGCCACATTGTGTCGTGGTGCAACATCGGCCTCTTTTACGAATACAGCGAAAATTTCTCGAGCGGAGAGGGATCCCGGAGCTTTCAGCGTGATCGCGCCGGCCTCCAGGTCAGCATCACTTATTAGCCGGCAATGAACCGCTTCCTCTGTTTCCTCGGAGCTTCCGCCGCGCTTCTGACCGGCGCTCTGGCTCAAATCGAAGAGCCGAACGGCGGCCGGCTCAAGGTGAAGCCGATCCCGGTGGCCGAAGAGGTCCGCACCGCCGATCCGCGGACGGAGAGCTATTTGTTAACGCCTCATGATACCGTCAGAATCACGGTCTTTGGGGAAGATGACCTCAGCACCACGGCAAAAATTGGCAAGGACTTTGCTGTGGCATTGCCTTTGGTCGGACTGGTGAAAATCGGCGGACAGACCGTGCGCCAGGCAGCCACAACCCTCGAAACGAAATTGCGCAAATACCTGGTCAAACCTCACGTAGCAGTCGCGATTGTCGATTATTCCAAGCGGCGGTTCACCATTCTCGGGCAGATCGGAAAACCGGGGATCGTCGAGCTGCCGGACGAATCCTCGATCGATTTGATTGAGGCTATCGGCATGGCCGGAGGTTACACCCGCCTGGCGAATCCCTCGAAGATCACTTTGAAGCGTCTGGTGAACGGGCAGGAAAGGATTTTTAAGCTGGATGGGAAAACCATGCTCAACAATCAGGCCACGGAACGATTCGAAGTTCTTCCCGGAGACAGCATCATCGTCGGCGAGAGG
>JACMLT010000124.1 GCA_014379455.1 Nitrospiraceae bacterium | reverse complement strand
TTGGTTCTCATAGAAGAAGGTGTCGGTCATGAAGACCCCCAACCGTTTGAACCAATTCCCACCCTCAATGTCTCCAGCAATGACCCCAAGATCGCCGGAAGCCGCAATGTCTGGATGATTGAGCAACGCGACGAGCGGCGCCTGTGGAACCATCGATTCGAGCCCTGGAATCAGAGATGGATCCCAACGGCTCTTGACCACTTCGAGGGTGATGCGTTTTGCGACCTGGTAAATTGGGGACTGACCGACGACAGGAATCAATCCGATGAGGCTAGTCAACACTGAGAGAAATCGATCCAAATTCTCGGATGCCAGCAATGTGCCCTGGGTCGGGCACGCCACACGGATAAGCCGTGTGATGTGGAACTTCTTCTCTCGGAGGACTTTGGCGAACTCAGCCAGCTGTGTACGGTCATGTTCATCCGCCTGAATCGACTGGCTATCTTTTCGCTTGAACTGACTGACGTGTTCGGACGAAATCTCTCGGAGACACAGCAAGTCAGCGACCTGCCCCCCTCTCGAATGGGAAACGAGAGAGAGTTGCGCTCCGTCCGGAAGTGCTCTTGCCAAAATCAACGCATTGTCGATCGGGCTCTGACTCATGGTGCGGTGTTCAAAGGCGAAAATATTGTCCTTGAACGTCCGAGTGAGTGTCTCCCATTCCGATGACGCCTCGCCCGTATGCAAGGCGCCGAAACTGCCCTCCGTGTTGGAGGCTGTTCCGTGGATGAAGAGGAGAATGGGCGTGTCAAAAGGAAGTGCCCCTGGTGCAACGAGCGAAGGGGCGTTTTCAGCTGATGGGTTCACCCAGCGATAGAGGCCTTCTTCCGGTCGAATCTTTCTCTCGATGAACCAGATGATCAGCTTGGACGTCAACCACGGTCCCAGCTTCGCGAACGTGGTGCCTCCGTACTGTTTGACCCATTCTGGCCACTGCTTGGGATCCTTTGCTTGTTCCCAGATCTCATCGGGTTTCAATCGTAGGATTCGCACCGCGCCTGTCACAAGATCAGTCACCATGCCCCTGTTCGAGGTGGAGGTGGGAATCACCGGCTCGATGTCCAGTCCCGTCGTCTTTCGCAACTCTGGATTCAACCGGTATTGCCGATCTCGATAGGCCTTTACGGATGTCCACATCGACATGCCGTCCTCAAGGACGAATTCGATGAGGTCGTCTTCTTCCGCTTCAAGGGTATGAGTAATAGCCTTGTCGCCACGAGCCACATGGCTTACATCGAACGCCCCGAGTACCTCTACGGCATCTAACAAATGCGTATCGGGTTGCTTCCCTTGACCGGACAGAGACTCCCCTCGGACAGCGGTCTTCGCCTGCTCGGATGACGTCGGTTGGCCTGGGATGCGAAGTTGGATACTCATGGGAACTCCTCCACAATGTGAATTGTGAGCGAGACAGGCGAGACGTGCGCAACAGGCGCGATACGAAGTTCGAAGTTCTGGATTCGAAGTTTCCGAAAACCTCGGATTTCGAACCCCGAACCATCGTCCATCTCACCCGTCCCGCTTTTCTCGCATGTCTCGCCCGAATACACCTCCGCCAATAATACGTACTAGCTGAGAAAGGGACGATTAAAAGAGGTGCGCTGCCCTTCAAGTTGAGGAACTTGATCGTAATCCTCACTCTTGAGTTTCGCAGCGGTGCGTTGCTGTAATTGTCGATAGGTCAACTCGCCGTTAGCCTCCTTGATGGACTCAACCAGATAATACGTCAGGGCACCGTTGAATGAGCCGTCGATGTGCGCATCCGCAGAGGTCTGTGTATCGCGACAGCCGGTGATCAGCATCTCTTTGATGTCCGCATGGACGATGTCGCTCTTTCTCTTCCGTCCTCGGGGAGCCTTTCCTAGCTGACCGCGAAGCGTTCCACGCAGCTTCCTGCCGGACTCGGTGGCCATCAGATCTAACGGGCATGGAAGGAAACGTTCTTTGATGGGAGCATCCAGTGGAGTGATGGCGCGGGTGTTCGTTCCTGAATGGCAGCAATCCATAATGACCGTGAGGTTCACGCCCGATCGCAATTTATTAAGTGTCTTACGGAGCCAGTCATCGCGTAGTGGATCTTCCCAGTCGAGGTTTGTGGGGCACAATATCTCATCTCGATGATCCGCCTCATCACCATTATCATCCGGCACATTGGACCCGTGACCTGAATAGTGCAGCAGCAGAGTGTCACCTTTCTTCCCACTGGTGACCAGTTTCTGAATCGCGGCCTGCATGGCCTTCTTCGTCGCCTGCAGATCGGTGAGAGACGTCACGTCTTGGGCTGAAAATCCATAGTACGTGGTGAGCGCCTGCTGGAGATTCTTGACGTCGTTGACACACCCCCGAAGATCCGATCCAGGGACCTGATACCGATTGATTCCGATGAGCACAGCTCGCTTTGCCATTTTTCTCTCCTTTCGATTGAGAAAGAGGATCACACCACAGCCGCAACCTTTGCGACCAATTCCAATGCCTTGGCGGCCATAAGGATGGCGCTCTTCACCGACTCCAGTCCTTTTATAGTTTCACGAATCATGTCCGAAGCTTGCTCCAGTGCGGAAGTGGCCGCTCGATATTCAGCGCTCGCAGTATCCAGACTTACATCGATGAGGCACCGACCTTCATCTGAAAGCGCGTTCCTTGAGCCGGTCGGGGTCTTGTGTCCTCCATGAGTTCGACGATGTTCTCGATCGTGTCTAGCAACTGCTTACCTCACCTGCTGCACATGTTCGGTTTGATCCCCGGCAAACCGAGCTTCTTCAACCCTTCGAGCGTCAGCTCTGCGGTGTATCGCACGAAGATGAGCAATTTGTTCGGCCCGATTGGCCCCTTCGCAGTCTTTAAGACTCCGACTTCGCGATCCAGTTTGTCACCCGCAAGGCAACAGCCAAACACTTTGCAGAGCAAATCCTGCTCGTTCAAGGCCGCACTCATCAGGGCAGAGGGAATAGAACGTCGCGTTGTACATCAGATTCATCTCGTTGAGATCCAGTTCAACATTTGCCCTGTGGGCTGGTGCCGGTGCCGATCGATACCACCAGGCCACTCCACCCTTATAGAGGGCCACCGCCGCTATCAGGAACACCTGGAAGGCAGGACTGTTGTATTATGGTAATGCCGTCGTCGACAACGACGAACTCCTGGCCGCCGACCTTCACCAATTTCACGGCCGCTTGGTTGAACTGCCGAACAAACACTCGTCCGGGTCATCTCATGATGACGACCTACAGGGAGAACATGGCCAACCCTTTTCTAAGCGTTCACCATATCAGGGGAGGGTCAAGCTTCCCATCCACTGAAAAGACTAATGATCATAATAATGCTGACGCACTTCAGCTTGCCACTTGAGAAACACAGAAGAGAGTAGTCTTTTATCGGCATCGGAAGACATTGACATAGGCATCTCATAGAGAAATACATCAGACACTCCGTAATCGAATATTCCTCCGGCTAACCCCGGTTCCTTAAAGACTAGAAGTGGGAGGCCAGCAGATAACAAGATGCCTGCCTCGAGCTGATTCCATTCAGTAGGTAGTATGATAAGCTCAGTTACCTCCTTCTGCTTCGAAGTCCCATATTTCCGAATACCCTGCTGGACTCGAAATTGTTCAAATCCAAGAATCACACCTCCGGAACAGTGCCGGGCGAGAACTGCAACTTCTCGGAGGGGGGATTGAGTGGCAAAATCGGAGATCCCAATGGCGCGAGGCTCAAGATCCAACCCATCCAGCCGCTCAAGAATCAGCTGCCTTGACGCCTGTTGCGGCTCTGATAGCGTAGTAGGACAAGATACAAACACGGGTATCTTCATACTTTTGCCTCCTTCTGCATCCTGGTTTTCTTTGAAATGGGTATTCCCTTCACGCCCCTAGCACCGATCCGCCACGAACAAGGGAGCCTAGGGTGCCGGACCGACGGCAACAGCTCGTTGAGGCTGACGAATACCCTTGGTCGTGAAGGGGGAGGAGGCCAAATCCAAATGTAGAATTGTCATCTCAAGACCTAACTGTCCATGAAGGTGCTCAGATTACTCAATTCGGAGAAAAAGCGCTAGGGCGCAGTCAGAATGATCGACAAACCTCCGTGAAATGCCCCATTCAAGATAGCCAGAGAAAAACGTCTCCAGATCGCCGAGTGTCGCGTCGGACCAAAAACGCTGCGACTCATCCGGCTTGGATTCTGCCGCGAATCGCACGGACCCGGCCATGGTAGCCATTTCTCGGTCGTAGCGGGCATCGTTCGTGGGATGTCGATACACATGCATCAACGTCAGCGCATTGATACCGGAATAGTAATGGCCGGGATTGCTACGGTAGCTGATGGCCTAACTGTCGATGGCGGCCCGCAGCGGACCCGATTAAAGGCAAACTCGGTGTCTTGGCTGTCTTTTTTCACACCGAACGGCATCGCGACAAAGGCGTGTGGCTTCATGCATCACCCTTCTTAGAAGTTATCCATTTTTGCAATGAGTGCCGGAGATGATCCGTCATGGTGGAATATCCTCAGGGGAGCGGCCGTTGATGAAGTGGTCTCAGGCCTTCCGAGGAGACAAATCTATACGTAACGTGGTGAGGGGGTCAACGTACCCGCAACTGAAATACTTGCATGAAAAATTGAATAAAATCCGACTGCGTTTTCCATGAACCTGTCGCTTTGCAACTATGTTTTCCTCCGTACCACTAACACTCCATCTCGAATCGTGACGAGCACGGCGGAGACGAGAGGATCGCTCGATACTGTTCGATTCAGCTCTTGAATGGCTGCCGTCTTCTCATCCGGCGGCGGTTGTTTCAACACATCGCCGTCCCACAGCACGTTGTCGATCAGGATGACGCCCTGTGGCGACAGCAGATCGAGTGATCGTCGAAAGTAATTCACATAGTTGATTTTGTCGGCGTCGATGAAGATCAGATCGAACGGCCCCTTGAGGTCCTGCATCGTCTCGAGCGCTAGCCCCATGCGGACTTCGATCTTCTTCCCGATCGGCGAGCGCGCGAAATACTGACGCGCGAGCGCGGCTGACGCCTCATCAACTTCGCAAGTGATCACGGTTCCACCCGCCGGCATCGCTTCGGCGAAACAGAGCGCGCTATAGCCGGTGAACATGCCGATCTCCAGCACACTGGTGGCCTGCACCAGTTGCGTCATCATCTTCAGAAAAGCTCCCTCAAGCGGCCCGACGATCATCTGCGGAGCCTCCATGCGCCGCTGAGTCTCTTCTCTCAAGGCGCGACAGAGATCCGACTCCGGCATGGAGTGGGCTTGGGCATAGGCTTCAATATCGGCAGAGACAAGTTTATTCATCATGCTATGAGATCATGGGTTTGAAAAAGGATAGATTGGTTGCGTACACTACCAAAAACTAATCGATCGACGCGGCGCGCATCATATTATAGAGGAGATACTCGACTGTGAAAACCCTGAAAACTGTTGATGCCTTGACGACCAGACTCTTGGAGATCCAGCGCATTAACAGCGCAGCCTCGCTCCTCTCGTGGGACCAAGAAACCTACATGCCGGCCGGCGGGGGCGAAGCCCGCGCCGAACAGATTTCAACGCTCCAGGGCATCGCACACCAGAAATTCGTTTCGCCGGAGGTTGACCGGTTGCTGACCACCTGGGTCGATCCAGAAACCGGTGAAATCCGTAACAGCCCCGGGGAAACCTGGGACGAGCCCTCTCGGTCGTTGCTCCGTGAAGTGTGGCGTGACTATCGCCGCGCGAAGAAGCTGCCCTCGGATTTTGTCATCAAGCTCAGCCGGGAATGTTCGCTGGCTCAGCAAGTGTGGGTGGAGGCCAAAGAGAATCAGGCCTTCTCGCAATTCCTCCCGAATCTCCGCACGGTCTTGTCGCTCAAGCGAGAAGAGGCCGAATACCTCGGTTACGAAGATTCGCCGTACAATGCCCTGCTTGATGTGTACGAACCGGGGTCGACCATCGCGGCCTTGCGGCCATTGTTCGCACAGGTCAAGGGGCGCCTTGTCCCGCTGCTCAAAAAGATTCAACAGAGCTCGGTTCAGATCGACGATACCATGCTCTTTCATACCTTCGATCAGGCCTGCCAATTGGAGTTCGGCCGGATGGTCTTGATCGCCATGGGGTACGACTTCGAACGGGGACGCCTCGATCTGTCGGCACACCCCTTCACGACGTCATTCCACCCGACGGATGTGCGCGTCACCACCCGTGTACATGAGCACGATCTCCAATCCTGTCTGTTCAGCTGTATCCATGAAGGCGGCCATGGGTTGTACGACCAGGGTCTCGACCCCCGCTACTTCGGCACGCCGCTGGGCGATTCGGTCTCGCTCGGGATTCATGAGAGCCAGTCACGCATGTGGGAAAACTGCGTGGGCCGGTCTCGACCGTTCTGGCGTTTCTTTTACCCCATGCTCCAGCAAACCTTTCATCATCAATTACGCGCCCTCGACGCGGAACAATTCTACGCGGCGATCAACCGCGTGAAGCCGTCGCTGATTCGAGTTGAAGCCGATGAGCTCACCTACAATCTCCACATCATGTTGCGGTTCGAAATCGAGCAGGATCTCGTCGAAGGGCGGACGCGTCCGGAGGA
>JACMLT010000123.1 GCA_014379455.1 Nitrospiraceae bacterium | reverse complement strand
TAGGTCATGGGCAAGACGATGTTAGGGGTCTTCTTCGGCCTTATGATGGTTGTGGCTGGAGCATCTGCCGCGTTTGCACTTCAGGCAGGTGGAGCGGAAGTCGGAGATTTGGAGACTGGTTCAGTTGTGGGTCAGTCGTTTAAGGAATTGGATGTGGATGCCCAGCTGTTCGCGGTCGAGATAGGGGACCTCAAGACGTGGTATCCGCCTATCACCATCCTCGACTTCAAAGTTCGCCCTGGTCGTCCCGTCTTACTCAAGGTGACGAATAAAGCTACGGCTGAGCATGGATTCCAGATGACGGATGCCGCGAACGCTGGTTCACCGTTTGTCATGAAAGCTGAAGTGGTCTTGAAGCCTGGTGAAACAAAGTACATTGGGATTCCCACCAGCGACATGTTCTACGCGACTCAAGGGAATACATTGACCTATCGCTGCCATTTGCATCCGGGACATGTCGGTGGCAAGATTTTGATGATCAAGTAAGAGTAGGTATTGGCCAAGGTGAGTGACCATCGCCCTCTTTGCGATAACGCGAAGAGGGCGATGGTTTTTTAGCAGGATGCTGAAAAATTCGCCCGTTTCACCCGCCTAACCCCAGCGTACTGAGACGTGCCTTTCCCCATGCGATGTTTCCGCTTCGCTCAGAAGCTCAACGTACCGAAGCGTACGCGCCACCTCTTTGCGTGCCGCGGCCTTGCTGGAAGCAGGAAGGCCCGGCCTCTCATATGAGAAGCCGGGCCTTCCTTGTTGAACGAGGAACGATGATTAATTGCGCACGCCGCTCCAAATTTTTGCCGCATCGATTGCCTTATCCGGATTGAGCGTCCTTGCTTTCTCAAGCAGAACGTCCGTCGTTTCCGGATACGCTGGATCTGCGATGCAGCAATTATCGACTGGGCAGACGGCGGAGCACTGTGGTTCGTCGAAGTGTCCGACGCACTCGGTACAGCGGTCGTGTGTAATCACATAAATACTATCGCCGACTCCCTGGCCATCACCCACATGATTGCCCTTCGTTTCCGCATCGCTGCGAGTTTCGAAAATCGCCTCGTTCGGACATTCAGGTAGGCAGGCTCCACAGGAGATACATTCATCGGTAATCAGCAACGCCATGACCCTCGCCTCCTTCTCACTACAAAGTAGAGATACACCCGGTTGACAAGTCCGCCCCGTCACGACCATTATGGATACCGTGGCGTGGCGGTCATTCTAGTCTGCCGTTCTTTTCCAAGTCAACAGCGCATCGTTTGTTCAGAAGGCCTAGATTCCCTGTGTTAATGGGCCTTTGGGCCCAGTAATTCATGAAGAGCTATGACAGGGAATGTCTATGGCGACGGTACCGATAGGCGATCGGGGGCAGAAAAAGAAGCGCATCGTCACGCTCGCTCTTATGGCGATTTTCTTAATGAGCGCGTCGTTTTTTCTCATTGATCGAAAAGAGGAGACTATCATCGTCGTCTCTTTCCCGAACGGTCGTGAACTCGAGGCGGAGGTGGCAGATACACCGGAGAAACTGCTTGTCGGTCTTGCCTTTCGAGAAGCATTGCCGGTGCACGGTGGATTGCTATATATCTTTGAGTCGACTGGGCAGAACCACTTGTGGACGAAAGCGTATCGGTTTCCGGTGGACATGATGTGGGTCGATGAAAGCCATCATATTGTGGGGCTGAAGGAAAATGTCGCCCCCTGCCAACTCGACGATTGTCCGAAGTATAGTTCCTCGCCCGAAGTGGTTCGCTATGCAATTCAAACGGAAGCGGGTTTCATCAAGCGAGAAGGGGTCACCATAGGGCAGGAGTTGAAATATACGCTTCGGATGTAAGGTGCGGAGGAGATTTGGCGGGACACATGATGAGAGGAGCCGGTGCAACATGCTAGAAGGATTTCAATCTGTCTCCCTGGTCGCCGAGTTGCCGCCAGGGAAATCAAAAGCGGTTATGGTGAACAATCGTGAGATTGCGCTTTTTAACGTTGAGGGGACGTATTTTGCGATTCATAACCTGTGCCCCCATGAAGGTGGTCCTTTGTGTGAAGGACGTGTGAAGGGCTTTGTCGTAGCCTGTCCATGGCACGACTTGGCTTTCGATGTTCGGAACGGGCGAGGGACGGACGGCGGTGGGTATTGTGTGGGGAGTTATGAAGTATTAGTGGAAGGAACGGAAGTTTTTGTCGGGCCTCGGAAAAAATCATAGCCGATAAGAAAACTAAAAGGAGTGGGTTATCGCGTCAATGACCATGAATACGACAGCCGGCCACGACCATGGTGGCGCCACGCACTCGGATGGAGTCAAAATCATTGAGACGACCTTTGAGCATCCTGTCCAAATTCATCTCTGGGAAGATCGGACTCGAGGGGAGCTCTGGGTTCCGACCTATGATCCTACGGGGGTCGAGTTGCTGGCCGACGACTATCTTCGCATCGCCGGAAATAATGCAGTCGATAATGGGCAGCGGACGTTCGAGTTTAGAGCAGTCAAGCCGGGAACTCACCGGATATTATTTGAAAAACGGATGGGGTGGAAGTTCACTGCCGAAGATCGACGTGTCTTTGATGTGACGGTTTTGGAAACCTCGTCTCGGAGGAGCACGTAATCGTGCCGAATGTGGCGTTCGTCAACGCAGCGTTTATGCCGCTGGCCGAGGCAACAGTCTCGATCGAAGATCGGGGCTTCCAGTTTGGCGACGGCGTTTACGAAGTGATTCGCACGTATAAAGGACGTCCGTTTTCACTCGACGCCCATCTGGCTCGGCTGGATCGTAGTGCCGCAGCGCTCAACCTGCAGCAACCGTATTCTCGCGCCGATTGGACACATCTTATTTTGGAAGGGATTAGGCAGGCCGCGTATCCTGAAGCCAAAATCTATCTTCAAATCACCAGAGGGGTCGCGCCCCGAGATCACGCCTATTCCGATGATGCGACGCCTACGGTCGTCATGACGGTCCGTGAGTTTCACCCGCTCGACAGATCGGTACAAGCCACTGGTGTGGACGCGATGACGACCGAGGATATCCGATGGGGACGCTGTGACATCAAGAGTGTGAATCTATTGGCCAACGTGTTGGCGCGTCAGCGCGTCAGGCAGGCCGGGGTTTTCGAGGCCATTTTAGTCAATGGGGGGTTCATGACTGAAGGGGCCATCAGCAATGTGATGGTTGTCCAAGGCGGGACGGTCGTGACGGCTCCCGAAGGGGCGCGTATTCTGTCTGGGGTTACGCGGGCCATCGTGTTGGATCTTGCTCGGAGCGCGGGACTTTCGGTTCAAGAACGTTTTGTTTCTCAGGCAGAACTCTATGAGGCTGACGAAGTATTTCTCACGGGAACCACGGTCGAGGTTTTGGCCGTCGTCCGTATAGATGGAAAAACGATCGGAGCTGGACGGCCTGGACCGATCACCCAACGACTCGCCGCGAGTTTCACGAGTCGGATCGATTAGCCCCCTTGCTTTGGTATAGGTGGCGTGCTATGTTTCCCGGTCTGGAAGTGGGCGCAGGCCCACTTTTTTGTTTGAACTCTTGAGTAAGCCATCAAAAGATACGGGGCTAAGCGTGTCGGTGAAGGAGTCCCGATCGGTCGTTGATCGCATTAGCGAAGTGGTATCGCCCATCCTCTGGGCATTGGGTTTAGAATTGGTTGATGTTGTGTGTGTAGGGCAGGGTGCGCGGTCGGTCGTTCGTGTGTATATCGATAAGCCGGGCAGCGTCACGGTAGACGATTGCGGGCGTGCACACCTCGCAATCGGCCCAGCCTTGGATGTGGCTGACCCATTCCCCCATGCCTATACGTTGGAAGTCTCCTCACCTGGTCTGGATCGGGCCTTCAAACGGATTCAGGATTATCGCAGGGCATTGGGGGAGCAAGTGAGCGTGAAGCTCAGGCAGCCGATCGATGGACAGTGGCGTGTGGTTGGAGTGTTGAAAGAAGTACATGAACAGGAAATTGCAGTTATGGTGAAGGATGCGCGTGCTGAACGGGTGGCCATCCTTGAATTCGGCTCAATCGCAGAAGCGCGGCGCGTTGTGACATTTTAGGCCATATCAGATGAAGTTGATTACCGTTGGTGTGGAGTGGGGCGGCAGGGGCATCGCCGGAGAGTAAGCTATGAATCGAGAATTAATTTCAGTCATCGATGAACTTGGTCGGCAAAAGGGCATCGACAAGAGTCGAGTGATCGGGGCGATCGAAGCCGCGCTTCAAATGGCTGCGAAGAAACGTTTCGGGCAGGCTGAGAATATTCAAGTCGAGATCGACTCCAAGACCGGTGAGATCTCTATCGTGTCAAAGAAGACCATCGTCGATGCGGTCGCCAATCCCAAGACCGAAGTCTCGCTTCAGGAAGCTCGCCAGTTCGACAGTGAAGCGGAGGTTGGTGACGAAATCGGGTCGCTCATTGAGATGAGTGATTTAGGTCGGATCGCTGCTCAAACTGCCAAACAGGTTATCTTCCAAAAGGTCCGGGAGGCCGAATGGGAAGCGGTTCAAAAAGAATATTCCACGCGACAAGGAGATCTGGTCAACGGCATCATTCTCGGGGTGGAGCGCCGGAATTATTTAGTGGATCTGGGCAAGACAGAGGCGGTGTTGCCGGTTCAAGAGCAGATTCCGCGAGAAACTTATCGCGGTGGCGATCGGGTGAAAGCCATGCTACTGGAGGTGCGCCGAACTCCGAAGGATGTTCAGGTCATCTTGACGCGGAGTCATCCGCAGTTTGTGGCAAAGCTTTTCGAATTAGAAGTGCCCGAAGTGCTCGAAAAAATTGTCGAGATCAAGTCCATCGTGCGGGAACCCGGTGACCGGACGAAAATTGCCGTGACATCTCGTGAGAAGGCAGTTGATCCGGTCGGGGCCTGTGTGGGAATCAAGGGTTCGCGGGTTCAAGCGGTGGTCCGTGAACTACGCGGAGAGAAAATCGATATCATTACCTGGACCTCTGACCCACGCGTCTTTATCGCTGAGGCATTGAACCCTGCGAGCATTGAAAAGGTCGGCGTTGACGAGGAAAAGAAGTCGGCGTTGGTCGTTGTCGCAGATTCCCAGCTGTCGCTAGCAATCGGGAAGAACGGCCAGAATGTCCGGTTGGCGGCTCGTCTGACGGGCTGGAAGATCGACATCATCAGCGCGACGGAATACGAAAAGGAAAAAGCAGAGCGGGATAAAGAAATTAAAGCGGCGTTGGCGGAGGAAACTGAGGCGTTGCATCAGCAAGAAGAAGCCCGCGAGCAGGAATTGAAGGCTCGGGCAGAATCGGATGCCGGATAAATTCGGATACAGAGGAGTGAGTGTCAATTTCTCATGCGTGTGTATGCATTGGCTAAGCAACTTGGGATGGAGAACCGTGATCTCCTTCCGGAACTGAAACGGATGGGGATCACGGTCGCGTCGCACAGTAGTGTGTTGGATGACGACGTGGTACAGAAGGTCTTGGATAAACTCGGCTCGAAGCTCAAGACGCCTGGCAGGGATGCTGAGGCCGATGCTGGTCGGGGTGAGCGGAGTAAGATCGGCGTGGCATCCGACCATACAGTGAGAGCGAAAGTCGGATCGACTCAGGCGGTCTCGGCGGATGAGTCTTCCAAGTCTGACAAACGCCGTATTCTGATCAAGCGCAAAAGACCCGATGATGCTCCAGCTGAAGAAGGAGCCCCTTCTCTGCCCACAATTGAGTCAGTAGGTGTCAGTGGAGCGCTCATCGAATCCCCCGTGGTAAGCCCGCCGCTGGCGCATCCTCAAACTGAGACTCCTGCTATGACACATGTTGACCCATCGGCAACACTTGACCGGCCGCATGCGATAGGAGCTATAGCCACCCCAGCACCCGCGACCGCCGTCAAGCTTCCTGTCGTGCCGAGCGTCGAAAAAAAGAAAGCCCTCTCCCTTGAAGAGATGCAGGCCGAGGGTTTGAAAGAGAAGGGGAAGAAAGCTCGTAAGCCTGGTCGTACGCGTGAAGAAGAAGAGCTTCGGGTTCGGGAGGATGCGGCTCGCTGGCAGGATCTTCGTGCCATTCCAGTGCAGCAGCGCCGAGACGACCGCAGTAAGCATGTGCATCACAGCACGCCGGGGGAAGTCACCAAGCCACGGAGGAAGGGCTTCAAGCTGACGCCAGGCATGACGGTGAAGGAGTTTGCCGAGCTGATTGGACAGCGTCCGGCCGATATCATGCGCAAACTCATGGATATGGGCCAGATGCTCACGTTCAATCAGACGATGAACGTTGATGCGGCCGTGATTATTGCAGAAGAGAACGGGATTAAGATCGATGTGTCGATGGAGAAGGTTGGAGAAGAGTTGCTGGATTCGGTGGTGCAGACGGAGGAGGAGGTTCAGTTAGAGCCGCGGCCGGCGGTCGTGACGATCATGGGCCACGTCGATCACGGTAAAACCTCGTTGCTCGATGCCATCAGAAAAACGAAAGTGGCGGAAGGCGAGGCCGGCGGCATCACGCAACATATCGGCGCCTATACGGTTGCGGTACGCGGGAAACAGGTGACGTTCCTCGACACGCCGGGCCACGAAGCCTTCACCGCGATGCGGGGCCGTGGCGCCAAGATTACCGATATCGTCATTCTGGTTGTCGCAGCAGACGATGGAGTGATGCCGCAAACGATCGAAGCGATTCATCATGCCAAGGCCGCGTCCGTGCCGATCATCGTGGCCATCAATAAGATCGATAAGCCCGGTGCGAATTCTGATCGTGTGAAGAACGCGTTGTCTGAACATGGCCTCATATCCGAGTCCTGGGGTGGTGACACGATTATGGTGGAGGTCTCGGCTAAAGAGAAGATTGGCCTGGACAACTTGCTGGAAATGATTCTCCTACAATCCGAAGTGCTGGAGCTCAAGGCTGATCCACATCGATTAGCGAAGGGCGCTGTGGTAGAAGCCAAGCTGGAACGAGGACGTGGCCCGGTGGCGACGGTGTTGGTTCAGAGCGGGACGCTTCGCGTTGGCGACGTGTTTGTCGTCGGAATTTTTAGCGGGAAAGTTCGCGCGTTGATTACGCATACGGGATCCAAGGTCCAAGAGGCCGGTCCTTCTATTCCGGTAGAAGTCGCTGGGCTCCCAGGCGTGCCGTCTGCCGGTGATGTATTTCAGGTCGTCAAAGATGAGCGAGTCGCTCGAGAGATTGCAGAAGATCGAGCCCGTAAGCAGCGAACAGCTGATTTGTCCGGATCGGCCAAGGTCACGTTGGACGATTTGTTTGCCAAGATTAAGGAAGGGTCAGTCAAGGAGTTGGCGCTGGTCATCAAGTCCGATGTGCAGGGATCGGCTGAAGCGCTGACCGCAGGTGTCGAAAAGCTTGCGACCGCCGCGGTCAAGCTGCGCGTCATTCACAGTGGCGTCGGCGGGGTCACGGAATCCGACGTGTTGTTGGCTGCCGCATCGAACGCCATTGTTGTTGGGTTCAATGTCAGGCCGGAACCGAAGGCTGGAACCTTGGCGGAACAGCAAGGCGTCGACATCCGTCTGTACACTATTATTTATGATGCGTTAGCCGAGATTAAAGCGGCGATGGAAGGGCTGCTTGAACCGACGCTGAAGGAACGGACTTTGGGGCGGGCCGAAGTCCGACAAGTTTTTACGGTCTCCAAGGCTGGCGTCATTGCGGGGTCGTATGTAGTGGACGGTACGATCACCCGTGCGGCGGTCGGGGTGCGGGTGATTCGAGACAATGTGGTGGTCTATGAAGGGAAGCTGGGGTCACTACGTCGTTTCAAGGACGACGTCCGTGAAGTGCAGCAGGGCTATGAATGTGGAATCAGCGTCGAGAATTTCAACGATATCAAGGCTGGAGACATTGTCGAGGCCTACGCGATTGACAAGATTGCTGCAAAACTCTGAGGCGTGAGCCCATGCTGTGGGTATCATCGTTGGTCTCTGTACGGTTGAGCTATTCATTCCAGGGAGTCAGTCGCTAAAAGATAAGCGGCAGGTACTGTTGAGTCTCAAGGATCGATTGCGGGCGCAGTTCAATCTCTCCGTTGCCGAGGTGGATGGGCAGGATTTGTGGCAGAAGGCCGTATTGGGGTTTGCGTGCGTGGCCAACGAAGGACGGTATGTCAACCAGGTTTGCGACCGGGCACTGAACCTGATTCGGAATGTCCCCACGGTAGAAATCGTCCAGTCTCGAGTGGAATTGTTGTGACGACGGCATGCCCAGGAGTATGCTCAGGTTATCCCGCAAGGCCGCAGCAAGCGAAGAGGCGAGTGTACGCTTCGGTACGGTGAACCTCTGAGCGAAACGAGAAGGATGCTTGAGTCAAGGCGTGTCTTCGCGTGCCGAGGTCTGACGGGTGAGAAGGTCGCCTTTTTCACTATCCTGCTAGGTGGAGCACGCGGTGGCCAAAACAGGATATCATCGAGCCGATCGTGTGGCCGATCAAATCCGTATGGAAGTGGCGGACATCCTCATGCGGAAGATCAAAGATCCGCGCGTGCAGTCTGTGACTGTGACCGACGTGAAATTGACCAGCGATCTTCGGATTGCGCGAGTATTCGTGACGACGATGGGTACGGAAGAAGAAGAGCGGAACGTCTTCGTCGGGTTGGTTCAAGCTAGCGGGTTTGTGCGTGGTGAGCTGGGTCGTCGGCTCTCGCTCCGGTATCTGCCGGAGATTGTCTTTGCTAAGGATGTCAGTGGGCCGAGAGGCGATCGGGTTTTAAAGCTATTGGATGAACTCCATGTGAAGACAGAGGCCGAAGGCAATTTTCCTGAAGAGAAGACGTGTTCGTAGTGTTGGGGATGTGATGATGGGTCTTGCACAGAGCTGCGCTGTTGTCGATGGTGTGTTGATCATCAAGAAGGAGGCCGGCTGGACATCTCACGATGTCGTGGCGAAAGTCCGACATCTTCTCGGTGAAGTGAAAGTCGGTCACGCTGGGACCCTCGACCCTGCGGCAACGGGCGTCTTGCCTGTGCTGATTGGACGGGGAACCCGTATCGCTGAATACCTTGTCGAGTGGGATAAAGAATATCGTGCCGTCCTGCGTCTCGGCGAAACGACCGATACGCAGGATGCAACGGGAACGGTTTTGGCACGATGCGCGACGGATTCTGTGACGCCTGAGGCGATCCACGAGGTGGTTGGTCGATTTCGCGGACCGATCGAGCAAGTTCCTCCGATGTACTCGGCGGTGAAAGTTAAGGGGGTTCCTTTGTATAGGTCCGCTCGGGCGGGTAAAACGATTGCGCGAGACGCCCGAAAGATCGTCATCCATACCCTTGAGGTGGAAGGGATTGAGACGCGGGATGTGGCGTTGCGCATTGTCTGTTCTAAGGGGACCTATGTGCGGACGCTCTGCGCCGACATCGGCGAAGCGTTGGGCGTCGGTGGCCACATGTTAGCATTGGAGCGACGGCGAGTGGGTCCCATGACGATCGGTCACGCGCTGACGGTTAATGAGATAGTCGCCCGTCATGCTCTCGGCCAGTTAGGGGACGATCTGTTGTCGCTGGATTGTGCATTGGACCATCTGGAAATTGCGGTGATCGATGAACAGACCGTCGACCGTGTCCGACACGGGGCTCCGGTGCCTGCGGCCAGGATTCTTCGTTGGGAGGGGGGTGCTGATGCTGCGCGCGTGGCACAGGCTCCGATCCGTGTTCATGATACAGGTGGCCGCCTGGTGGCGATCGGAAAGTATCAGGATGCTTCGAGTGGCGCACTTAAGACTGAGAAGGTGTTGATCGATCAGGACATATGAAACGTCGTTGCGGATGAAGGAAAGGAGCAGGAAGGAAGATACCCATGGCATTACTTAAAGAAGCAAAGACTGAGTTGATCAAGCAATATCGGCAGCATGAGACGGATTCCGGCTCGCCGGAAGTTCAGATTGCAGTATTGACCAACCGGATCACGTATTTGACGGAACATTTCAAGCTCCACAAGAAGGATCATCACTCGCGGCGTGGCTTGCTTCTCTTGGTCGGGCGCCGCCGGCGGTTGCTCGACTATCTTCGTGGTATTAGCGATGCGCGCTATCGTGCGGTGATCGAACGATTGGGTATCAGAAAGTAGCACCCCGTCTCGCTGTCGAGCCAGGGGCGCAACAGCAGGCAGTAGTCAGTCGCACAGGTGAACACTGAGATACGTTCGTGCGCACAAGTCCAAAGTAACAACTCAAAAGTAGAGACCTCTTCACTTTTGCCGGCTTACTTTTCCCTGAAGACTTGCACCCCGACCCGAGCACATCTCTGTGGGCATCTGTGGGGCCTAACCAGAGGAGACCCAGATGGTACACACAGTTGAAATAGAGGTTGCCGGGCGCATTCTGCGGCTCGAGACCGGTCGTGTGGCACGACAAGCAGACGGTTCGATTTGGGCTTCGTATGGCGACACCGTCGTGCTGGCGACGGCCGTAGCCTCACAGGTCGCCAAAGCCGGCATCGATTTTCTTCCTCTCACGGTCGATTATCAGGAAAAATCCTTCGCAGCCGGGAAGATTCCCGGCGGGTATTTCAAGCGGGAAGCGCGTCCATCGGAAAAAGCTGTGCTGACCAGCCGGCAGATCGATCGGGGGCTCCGTCCACTTTTTCCTGAGGGCTATTACTTCGAGACCCAAGTCATCGCCTCAGTTCTTTCGGCCGATCAGACAGGCTCCTCCGACATCCTCGGCATTATCGCCTCCTCTGCTGCCCTGACCGTCTCGAATATTCCGTTCGACAATCCGATCGCAGGCGTGAGGATTGGTCGACTGGATGGCAAGTTCGTCGTGAACCCGGATCTTGAGACGGTGGCGAAGAGCGAGCTGCACCTTGTTGTGGCAGGAACGGCTGATGCGGTCATGATGGTCGAGGCTGGGGCGAACGAACTGTCCGAAGCCATCATGCTCGAGGCGATCGAACTTGCCCACGCAGAAATCAAGAAGATCGTGGCCAAGATTCGCGAACTGCAAGCCCTTGCCGGCAAGCCTAAGCGGAAAGTGTCGAAGGAGCAGATCGATTCCGCACTCGCGGCTCAAGTGAAGGTCCTGGTGGCGCAAGGGATCCGGGATGCCATCATGATCCCGAACAAAGCGGCCAGGCAGGAGCGGTTGGATGAGGTCAAGAACGACGCCGTCCAGAAGCTCAAGAGCGCAGACGATCCGAATCGAGAGCGGCACGTCAAGCTGGTATTCCATGAACTGGAATATACCGAAGTTCGGAACATGATCCTAGAGAAGGGGTCGCGAGCGGATGGGCGTGGCCCGTCCGATATTCGTCCGATCACCTGCGAAGTCAGCGCGCTGCCACGGACGCATGGCTCCGCCATTTTCACCAGAGGTGAGACCCAAAGTTTGGCCGTGGTCACGTTGGGGACCACGGACGACGAGCAGCGGATCGATGCGTTGGAAGGGGAGTACATGAGGACGTTCATGCTCCATTATAATTTTCCGCCGTTCAGCGTCGGCGAGGCGCGGCCGCTTCGCTCACCGGGACGTCGGGAAGTTGGCCATGGCGCATTGGCGGAACGGGCATTGGCTCCTGTGATTCCGAGCAAGGAAGCCTTCCCCTACACGCTCCGTATCGTGTCCGACATCCTCGAGTCCAACGGATCCTCTTCGATGGCGACTGTCTGTGGCGGGAGTCTTGCGTTGATGGATGCAGGTGTACCGGTCAGCAAGGCTGTAGCCGGGATCGCGATGGGATTGATCAAGGAAGGCGACCGGGTCATGATTCTCTCCGATATTCTTGGGCTGGAAGATCATCTGGGCGACATGGACTTCAAGGTCTGTGGCACCAAGCAGGGCGTCACAGCCTTGCAGATGGACATCAAGATCGGCGGCATTACGTCGGCCTTGATGCAGAAGGCTCTGGAACAAGCGAAAGCTGGTCGGTTGCACATTTTGAGTTGCATGGAGCAGGCGCTTCAAGCTCCGAGGACCACGCTGTCAGCTTACGCGCCACGGATCTTCACAATGAAGGTCAAGCAGGACAAGATCCGCGAGATCATCGGTCCAGGCGGCAAAACGATCCGCGGCATCATTGCGGATTGCGGGGTCAAGATCAACGTTGACGACAGCGGAACTGTGACGATCGCGTCGGTTGATGGAGCGTCAGCCGAGAAGGCCAAGGACATGATCAGTCGAATCACCGAAGAAGTCGAGATCGGGAAGATCTATATGGGCACGGTTCGGAAGATTATGGATTTTGGAGCGTTTGTCGAAGTCTTGCCGGGAACCGATGGACTGGTACATATTTCGCAATTGGCGCACCATCGAGTTCAAGCGGTATCCGATGAAGTGAAGGAAGGCGATCAAATTCTGGTGAAGGTCCTGGAAGTGGATCGGCAGGGAAAGATCCGCCTCAGTCGTAAAGAAGCCATGCCAGCTCCAACCGGGACTGGTGCGCCTGATCCGTCTGCTGGGTAACTGTCTTGTATCGCAAGCTCGTTCTGGACAACGGGGTGCGGGTGGTGACCGAACGGATGCCGACGCTTAAGTCGGTCACCGTGGGCGTGTGGGTCAACACCGGGTCTCGGGACGAGCAGTCTTGCCAGGCAGGGTATTCCCATTTCATCGAGCACATGCTCTTTAAAGGGACGCGCAAGCGTTCTTCCGCAGAAATTTCACGTGAAATCGACGCGCTTGGTGGAGAGATGAACGCCTTCACCTCGCGTGAGACGACGACCTATTACGTGAAAGTGTTGGATCAACATTTGGAGCACGCGCTCGAACTCCTCTCCGACCTGTTCCACCATTCTAGTTTTGCACCTAAAGAAATCGAAAAAGAAAAACAGGTCGTTCTGGAAGAAATCCGTATGGTCCAAGATGACCCGGAAGATCTCGTACAAGAGCTCCACATGGGACAAGTGCTGGAGCGTCATCCGCTTGGACGCTCCATTCTTGGTCGAGAGAAGACAATCGAAGGCTTGCGACGTCAGGATCTGTTGGACTATATCGAAGCACGTTACGATCCAGGGCAGACGGTCGTTTCAATTGCTGGAAACTTCGAGCAGGCCAAACTTGATCGACTGGTTGCCCGGTATTTCGGCAAGGGCAGGGCCATAAAGACCGCTTCCATCAATGGGCGCCACCCACCTACTGTGCATGGTGGTGTCTTGCTGAAGAAAAAACGGTTGGAGCAGGTGCATCTCTGTCTCAGTCTCAAAGGCGTCGCTGCCGGACATCAGGATCGCTATGCGTTGTACGCGCTCAATAGCGTATTGGGCGGCAGTGTCAGTTCACGATTGTTCCAGGAAGTTCGAGAGAAGCGGGGTCTCGCCTATTCGATCTACTCGTTCTTGTCCGGTTATTCGGATGGCGGCATGATTTCGGTCTATGCGGCGACAAGGCCGAAAGAAGTCGATCGCGTCGTGGATCTTGTCTGCCGAGAGATTCGACAGATTGGGATCAAAGGCGTCGAACGGAACGAGCTTGAGCGCGTGAAGGCTCAGATGAAGGGTAGTTTGATGCTGAGCTTGGAAAGTTCACACAGCCGAATGAATAAGCTGGCGAAGGACGAGCTCACATACGGAAGGCATACCTCGCTCAATAATATGTTGGCTCATATCGATTACGTGAATGTGGAGCAGGTCTTCAATGTGGGCCGACAGTATTTCGGACTGGACTCCCTAGCGATCACCGGGCTTGGGCCGCTAGCCTCACGCAGTCTCCACGCATACAAATGAGAATTTTTTATTATGAGTTCATCGAATAGTAAGTGTACGCGAAAGCCAACGCCACGAACATTCGCAATATGTCGATTGTTCAATGCATTTTTGCTGAAAGCTGCATCTATAAACAGGCCAAACAATTTCTTGACACAGTTTCATGATTTCAGTACCATGGCGCAAATTTCTGACAGCGAACATCAATGAGCGATCTGGAGCGAAATATAATAAGAGAAGAAGCTGGAATATCTACATTTCTTGACTCAACTTTGAAGTTTTGTTGTTTTTGAATTAGATATTCATCGGTTATTGTGGATGATATTTTTATGAAGGAGGGACGAGGTATGCGAAAGACCATACTTATCGCCGCCATGACAGTGTTTTCCGCATTGAGTTTACTCACAGCTGGGTTTGCAGTTGCCGACCCTGCCGCTCCTGCCGCAGCTGGACCGACTGGTCCGTCTGATAACATTGCCGGCGGAAAGCCTATGAAGGGTGAGATGACCAAGACTCTCAAGGGTCGAGTATGGTCACAGTGGGCCGACAATCCTGATGGAGAGTTACTATTTGGAATTCAATACTGGAACAGTGGTGAGCCGGCTTCGGGGACCGCGAATGGCCGATCATCTTCCGATCTTGACGTGAAGCCGCCTGATCCATTGCTCACCTGCTGCGGTTGGGGCTTTGTGGGCGGTACCGATAAGAATAATCCGTACTCGGGTTGGTACCATGCCGCTACAACTGTCCGGTTGGCGGTGAAGGACAAGGCCCTGATGGATCAGATCATCAAGGCCTCCCAGGAACTTGTGGCCATGGAAGTGAGCCTGGATGGTCGGACGATCACGGGCTTTAAGATTATTAAGTAATCGACCTTGACAAGATTTAATTCTTTCATGCTCCGTTAAGGGGGATGCGATTATGAAGTTTCATGCAAAAGGTTGGGCCATGATGGCTGCTGTAGGGCTGTTGGTTTCAACCGCCTCTACCGCACTGGCGATCGAATCATTCCAAGAACGGTTTGAGTGGGGCGATATGAGCAAACCGACCACTATACAGGGTCGGGTAATCGTGCTCGATCCCTACGATGAAGCGGTCTGGATCAACGTCTCTGTATTCGGCGGAGCTGCGGAGAGCGGTCTCTTCTGGCAGAAAATTCACCCAGGCAAAAATCTAAAGTTCTATGCAGACAAGGGCGCTTGGGAAGAACTGAAGAAGATGGGCCGCCCCCATGCGGGACCGGCTGCGGCAAAGGAAGTGCCACCTGGCAGCACGACCGACTTGATCGAGTTTGTGGCGACAGAACCTGAACAGAATCATCGTGTTATTTCCTCAGTCAAGAAGATCCAGGAAGTGGCTGGTTCCATGGGGAAGCCGTTGAGCATTTCCGGCCTACGATTGAAGGAGTGCGCGGGGAAGAGCGAAGTCGAGGCCGGCTGCGCAGCAGCGAAGCAAGGCCTCAATACCTCACCGAAGTCTCCTGATGGGGCCGCTATTCCTATGCAGTATGATGTGTTGCTCCCAGGTGGAGAGCCCATCGCTGGCTTGATTCCCTGGACCGCGAAGTACAACCTTGGCTCCGGTCACTGACCTGACAAAGTTACTGAGTTCAAAGGCGGCATCTCCGAAAGGGGATGCCGCCTTTGTTTTGAGAGTTACTTGTCGGAGTCAGCGACCCTACGCTGCAGATCGGCAAGCCGGTTGAGCGCATCCAGCGGGGTCATTGAAAAAAGATCGATCTGTCTGACCTCATCCACAATTGGGTGTGCATGGGGAAGGGAAGCCTGGGTTGGTTTTTGTTCTGAGGGTAGAGCGGGAGTCTGGGTCGTCGAATCGGTTTGTTCAAGCTGCGCGAGTACCTCCTGGGCTCTCTCGATCACGGAGGTAGGCAATCCCGCCAGTTTGGCAACATGAATACCGTAACTGCGGTCGGCACCACCCGCTACAATTTTACGCAAGAAGACCACGTCTCCATCTCGTTCTTGAACTGCTACGCAATAGTTTTTGATCCCCTCGCGTAACCCCTCCAGTTGCGTCATTTCGTGATAGTGAGTGGCGAATAGCGTCCTGGCTCCCAGGCGCCGACGGTCTTGGATATGCTCTGCAATGGCCCAGGCGATGCTTAGTCCGTCGTACGTGCTGGTCCCTCGACCGATCTCGTCCAAGAGAATCAAACTGCGGGCGGTCGCGCTGTTCAAAATATGGGCCGACTCGATCATTTCCACCATGAAGGTGCTCTGTCCTGCAGCTAAATTGTCCGAGGCCCCCACACGGGTGAAAATCCGATCGACCAGTCCGATGCGGGCTTCTGCCGCGGGCACGAAGCTCCCAATTTGCGCCAGCAGCACGATAAGCGCGACCTGGCGGAGGTAGGTGCTTTTCCCTGCCATATTGGGCCCGGTAAGGATGACAAGTCGGGTGTGTTCACAGTCGAGAGAGGTGTCGTTGGGTACAAAGGTCAGATCACTATGAAGTTGCTCGACGACAGGATGGCGGCCTTCACGGATAAGGATCGTGCTGCTCTCATCGACGAGGGGTTTGACATAGCGATATAAGGCGGCAGTTTCGGCCAGACAAGCAAGGACATCGAGCAACGCGACGGCCTGGGCCATCGCGTGAAGACGAGGCACCTCGTTTGCCACGTGTTTGCGCAATTGTTCAAACAGCTCTTGTTCGAGCGCCAGCAGTTTGATTTCAGCGCCCGTGACACGCTCTTCCAACTCTTTGAGCTCCGGTGTCATGAATCGTTCTGCATTGACCAACGTCTGCTTACGAATGTAGTCGGGCGGGATGCGGGGTAGGTGTGTTTTGGTAATTTCGATGTAGTAGCCGAACACATGATTGTAGCGAACTTTCAACGAGTCGATCCCTGTTCGCTCTCGTTCTTTGGCTTCCAACGAGGCAATCCAGTTTTTACCCTCCGCGCTCGCCTTGCGTAGCTCATCGACCCCGGCATGGTGTCCCTCACGAATCACGCCGCCGTCTCGGAGTGTCATCGGCGCATCCGGTTTGATGGCCTGCTCAATCGCATCATGCACATCGCGGCAATCGTCCCACGACTCTCGGACATCAGCCAATAATAAGGCGACGAACGATCGGAGGTGGGACTGTAACTCCGGCAGGGCACCCACGGACTGTTTCACTGCGAGTAGTTCGCGGGGTCCGGCGATGCCGAGCGTGATGCGGCTACCCAGACGGGCCATATCTTGGACATTTCGGAGTGCAGACCGGAGAGATACGCGTTGTTGAATGCGGTCTTTCAACTCACCGACCGCTTCGAGGCGAGCGTCAATGGCGCCACAATCAAGGAGTGGTCTGACGAGCCATTGGCGTAATAAGCGACTACCCATAGCTGTCGTCGTGCGGTCCAGCACCGACAAGACCGTGGGTTGGTCCTGCCCCGATCGGTGCTCAGCTGAGTCCAAGGGCCGCACAAGTTCGAGGTTGCGAATGGTGGCGTTATCCAGATGCATGGCATCGCCGTTCCAGCGAACGTGTATGCGGCGAAGGTGTGCAAGAGAGGCGGTTGGCTGAGTTTCACGAACATATCGCAAGACTGCTCCGGCGGCTCCAATCCCGGTACTCAGGCCGCGACAACCGAATCCGTCGAGTGAGTGCACCGCAAACTGTGTTTGGAGTAATTGCTGAGCCTCTTTGGAGTTGAAGGAGGTCACGGGTTGGGCACAGAGCCGTGGCCCACGCAGGCGAGTCAGGCACGATCCAGCATTCGCAGGAGAATCGGGGTAGAGTATTTCCCGTGGTTCCAACCGAGCCAGTTCATCCATCAATTGGGTCTCTGCCCGTGCATCTTGGAATTCTGTGACCCAAAACTCCCCAGTAGAGATGTCCACACAGGCCAGACCAATGACGGATTGCCTCTTGGCAGAGGGAACCGTGTCGTCGGAGAGGGCGACCGCTGCCAGGAAATGCGACTCCCCAGGAGAAAGGAACTCAGTATCGATCAGCGTCCCCGGTGTATACACACGAACGACTTCGCGGCGCACGAGGCCCTTAGCGAGTTTTGGGTCCTCTACCTGCTCGCAGAGGGCCACGGTTCGTCCGGCCTTGAGAAGTTTGGCGATGTAGCCTTGCGCGGCATGGTAGGGGACTCCGCAGAGCGGAACAGGGTTGGCGCTGGATTTGTCTCGAGAGGTGAGGGCGATGGAGAGTAGTTTTGAAGCAATCTGCGCATCTTCGTGAAACATTTCGTAGAAGTCACCGACGCGGAACAACAGGATGGCATCGGGGTAGCCGCGCTTGATCTCACGGTGTTGCCGCATCAAGGGTGAGGCATCTGCGTCACTCATCGTGTCGGTCTCGATGTGCTTCGCCGGTGAGGGTGGAGGATGTACGACCGGTAGCGGTATCGAGAGAAAGGCGCAGTCGCTCTAAGTCCCCTTCGGCTTCTTGCAGGGCTTTGGTTTTTCGGCGGAGTTCGAGGCGGTTCTTTACCCACGGAGGAAAGAGAAGAATCCCGGAGACCAGGAGTCCCATCGCGAATCCAGCTAAGATGGGTTTATAGATCGGCGTCGAAGCTTCGAAGAGCCCAAAGAAATATCGGAGGGTGACTTCCTGTTCCTGGTTCTGAAGGAAAAAAGCCAGTGAGAGAAGCAGCAGCACTCCGACGAGGATTAGTCTAATCATGGCCTCGACGTTTCCTTCTCGCTCAAGGCCCCGGGTGATGACCCTCGATGTCCCCTACCGGTCTTTCTGTACTGCATACGTGTGAGCGCGATGATTTCGTTGGACGTCGGTCCTGTCGCGCGCAACTGAATCGTTCGGCTTCGCATGGCACGATGATTCAGTGTAATCTCAATCCGGTCCTGCGGCAGCGCGGCAAGGCCCTTATCGGCCCATTCTATCAGCGCCACAGTCTGGCCTAAAAAATACTCGATCAGTCCTATTGATTCAAGGTCGTGGGGTGAGCGAATGCGGTACAAATCCATGTGGGCAAGTGGGAGGCGTCCTTGGTCATATTCCTGGATCACGACGAACGTCGGGCTGGTCACTGTCGCTGGCGATGCACCTAGACCCTGTGCGATTCCACGAACGAGCGTGGTTTTACCCGCTCCGAGCGGTCCGAAGAGCGCAATGCATTCTCCCCCTCGAAGCACGCGACCGATCGCTTGGCCGAGTCGATCAGTGTGTTGGCGCGATATCGACACGAGTAGCCATGGCAGGCTCGACGCGGCGTGACGGCGCGTGGTAGCAAGGTTTGCCTTGGCTGGCCTGGTGAGGTCAGGTCGTTTTCGTCTGTTGGAGCGCATAAGGAATCTGAGCGATGAGGTCGCCAGCGAGCATCCCTGGCTGTCCGAGGTGTTGCGAGGCTAAGTCGCCGGCCAATCCATGAAAATAGGTTGCGGCACAGGCAGCCTCCCACGCTGGAACCCGTTGTGCCAGTAGGCCGACAATCATGCCGGTCAACACATCACCAGTTCCTGCCGTGGCCATGCCGGGATTGCCGGTTGGGCAAATGGCGACAAGCCCGTCGGGGCGAGCGATCACGGTTCGTGCGCCTTTTAGGACGACGAATACGCCGCGTTCTCTGGCAAACCGTCTGGCTGTGCCGATTCGGTCTGCGTTGACGCTTTGCGTGGTGGCATCGACTTCGAGCCGAGCCATCTCGCCGGGGTGTGGGGTGAGAATGGGCGGGTTTGTACATTCAGTCAGCAATGACGCTCGGCCGGCCAAGGCGTTCAGCGCATCGGCATCGAGAACCGATGGGCGATCCAGATGTTTCATCAACGATTGAACGAGTTCAACGGTTTCAGGGTGGGTTGAGAGCCCAGGACCAACGGCGATCGCTGTGCGTGTTTGGATAAACGCGACGACACGATCGAGCCCAGAGCGGGCAAGTGTCCGTGCTTTCGTTTCCGGGAGCGGCATCGTCATCGCTTCCAATAATTTACTCTCTAGTACATCGTTGATGCTGCTAGGGGTGGCGACGGTCACCAAGCCGGCTCCAACCCGGAGAGCCGCCCGGGCTGCCAACGCTGCCGCGCCGGTTTTCCCTACGGACCCTGCAATAATCCCTGCATGGCCAAACGTTCCCTTATGGGAGGAGAGTACGCGTTCCGGTAGAGACTGAAACGCATGGTCGCTTGTTAGCAGCAGGGTCCGGCTCTCGATGGCATCCACATAGGCTGGTGGAATGCCGATATCTATGACACGGACGGCGCCGGCCTGGTCAATCCCGGCATTGACATAGAGACCAAGTTTCGGGAGGCCACATGCGATGGTCAGCGTGGCGCGGATCGCTTGCCCTAGGATGGCGCCAGTATCGGCATGGAGACCGGATGGGATATCAACGGCGATAATTGGTTTCCCGGCACTGTTCATGAGGTCGATGGCCTCACGATAGGCTCCGGTTACTACGGAGGACAATCCGGTCCCCAGGAGGGCGTCGATAAGGATGTCGCTGGAAGCGAGGAGGGGTCGTGTTTGGTCGGCAGATCGGAATCGAACGATCGCGGTTCGCCCTGTGATCCGAACGAGCCGTCGATACATCGTTGCGGCATCGCGACACAACTCGGTAAGTGGTGTGAGGAGGACGACATGGATTTGTGCGCGTCGGCGATGCAGCAGCCGGGCCACAACCAATCCGTCTCCTCCGTTGTTTCCTTTTCCGCAGAGAATAGTAATGGACTTGCCTCGTACCGGCCCGTAGTGCTCCTCCAGATGTCTGACAATTCCTTCGCCGGCGCGCTCCATCAAGACGGTGCTGGGGATATGCGCTTCGGTGATCGTACGGCGATCGAGCGACTGCATCTCGGTTCCTGTCACGATCTTCATCGGTAGCCGTGCGTGCGTTGGGTGAGTGCGGAGAGGAAAGATATCTGTTGCCTACGGCGTAATGTCATGGCCAATGCGAATCTCGTGCTCCACAGAGGAACGCAGGGTATCGCACCGGCGAGACGGTTCAACTCAGCAACGCTTTCATTTCTCTCACAGCTTGGTCGAGGCCGACGAGAACCGCTCGGGCAATGATGCTGTGGCCGATATTGTATTCGACGATTTCTGGAATGTGCGTCAACCGCATCACGTTGCGATAGTCCAAGCCGTGCCCGGCATTGACGCCCATGCCGAGTTTGTACGAGAGCTTAGCCGATTGTGTAATCGCTTCGACTTCAGCGTCGGCTTCTTTCGAGCGTTTGGCATTTGCGTAGCGGCCGGTATGGAGTTCGACGAAGTCGGCTGAGACTCTGTGCGCGGCTTTGACTTGGGCCAAATCCGGCTCGATGAAGAGACTCACAGGAATGCCCGCATCGTGAAGGAGGGTCACGATCTGCTGGATACGATCTTTGTGGGCGGCCACGTCCAAGCCGCCTTCAGTCGTCAGCTCCTGACGTTTCTCCGGGACGAGGGTCACCATATCCGGCTTGATGGTCAGAGCGATTTTGGCCATCGTTTCATCGGCGGCCATCTCCAGGTCGAGCTTGGTGCGGATGAGTTCACGCAGGAGGCGAAGGTCGCGGTCTTGGATATGACGTCGATCTTCTCTCAGGTGGACGACAATACCATCAGCTCCTGCTAATTCTACTAACACAGCAGCGGCCAGGGGGTCCGGGTCGGTTCCACCACGAGCTTGCCGTAATGTCGCCACATGGTCGATGTTCACCCCAAGTCGTGGCACGGACCCTCCGTTCTGCTATGTAGAGCGTGGAAAAACTGAGTTGAGTGATGAGCGCAAAAGGCGTTGCAGTTGTAACAGAAATCAACAGAGCGGGGCAAGGACCTGGAGGCAGAACTGGCTGGGTATCGCCTTAGTCAATCAAAAGGGTCTAGATCCCGAACCCCATAGAATCACGGCATAATTTGACTCGATACGCTCCGCGCCATTAGAATAGCCCCCTTCAAGCAGCGGTGGGCGACCACTTGATGCCTCCGCGCGTGTGGGCACGACCGACAGAGGACTTGCATGGGATTAGGCGACGGATTTTATCGCATTAAACGACTACCCCCGTATGTATTTGCCCAGGTGCAGAGTCTCAAGCTCGAGGCTCGCCAGCAGGGTGAAGACATCATCGATTTTGGAATGGGCAACCCGGACCAACCGACGCCAAGCCATATCGTCGAGAAGATGATCGAGGCGGCACGGAAGGGAAAAAATCATCGGTATTCGGCCTCGCGTGGAATTACAAAACTGCGGCATGCGATCGCGGGTTGGTACAAGCGGAATTACGATGTCGAGCTGGATCCTGAAACCGAGACCATCGTCACGATCGGCTCTAAAGAAGGGTTGGCGCATTTGGCGCTGGCTTTGATCGGGCCCGGCGATGTCGTGCTGACGCCGACGCCGACGTATCCCATTCATATGTACAGTTTCATTATTGCGGGGGGAGAAGTCCGTGGGATTGAGTTACGACCGGACAGCGACTTCTTCGACGATTTACAGCGGGTCTATCGCCAGACCTTTCCGAGGCCGAAGATCTTGGTCATCAATTTTCCACACAATCCCACCACGGCTGTGGTAGACCTCGAATTCTTTAAGAAGATCGTCACCTTTGCCAAAGAACATTCTGTGATCGTCATTCATGATCTGGCCTATGCCGACTTGGTCTTCGACGGATATAAGGCGCCGAGCTTCTTGCAGGTTCCCGGGGCCAAGGATGTCGGCGTCGAGTTCTATACCCTCTCCAAAGCGTATAATATGCCCGGTTGGCGCGTGGGCTTTTGTTGCGGTAACCGCGAGGTGGTCGGGGCCTTGGCCAAGATTAAGAGTTACCTAGATTACGGTATTTTCCAACCTCTCCAGATTGCTAGCGTCATCGCCCTTAATGGACCTCAGGATTGTGTCAAGGAAACAGTCTTGCGATATCAGAAGCGTCGCGATGTGTTGGTGAGTGGACTCAATCGCATCGGGTGGCAGGTGAATAAGCCTGTCGCAACGATGTTCGTCTGGGCCAGGATTCCGCTTCCCTACCGTTCTCTGGGGTCACTGGAATTTTCGAAACTCTTACTTCGCGAAGCGAAAGTGGCTGTATCTCCCGGGATCGGGTTCGGTGAAGGCGGGGATGAGTATGTGCGGTTCGGCCTTGTCGAAAATGAACATCGCACGAGGCAAGCTGTGCGAGGCATCCGTAAAGCCCTGAAACTTGAGGGGCCGGAAACATGATGTCACGTGTGGGCGTCGGCATCATTGGGTTCGGAACAGTCGGGACGGGGGTCGCAAAGATTCTGTTGGAGAACGCTGCGTTGATCAGCCGCCGGGTCGGTGTGCCGATCGAGCTCGTTCGCATTGCCGATCTCGATGTGACCCGCGACCGAGGCCTTGCCCTGCCGCCCGGCCTTCTCACGACCGATGCAAAACAGATTCTCACCGATCCGTCGATCGACATCGTCGTGGAATTGATTGGGGGCTGCGATGTCGCCAAACGCATCATTCTGGAATCCATTGCGGCAGGGAAACATGTTGTGACTGCCAATAAGGCCTTGCTCGCGTTACATGGAGAAGAAATTTTTGCTGCGGCTTCCCACGCGAATGTCGACCTCGGTTTCGAAGCGAGTGTGGGCGGAGGGATTCCCGTCATCCAGGTGTTGAGGGAAGGCTTGGCGGCCAACACCATCGAATCTATTTATGGGATCATCAACGGGACGGCCAATTATATTCTCTCGCGCATGACCCATGAAGGCCAGAGTTTTGAGATGGTCCTCGATGAAGCGAAGCAGGCTGGGTATGCCGAAGCAGATCCGACATTCGACGTGGCCGGTATCGATTCGGCCCACAAGCTGGCGATTTTGGTGGCGCTGGCCTATGGGACACCGGTCAATGTGAAGGAGGTGTATACCGAGGGGATCACCCACATTACGCCGCTCGATATCGCTTTTGCCAAGGAGTTCGGCTATACCATCAAGCTGCTGGGTATTGCGAAGCTCGTCGGTCACGAAGTCGAAGCCCGGGTGCATCCCACGATGCTGCCGTCCTCATCTCCGATCGCTCAAGTCGAGGGAGTCTACAACGCGATCCAACTTGTCGGCGATGCCGTGGGTGATGTGGTGCTCTATGGTCGTGGCGCGGGATCCATGCCGACCGGCAGTGCAGTGGTTGGCGATCTCATCGCGATTGCGCGAAATTTCTTAAAGGGAGCGGTTGGGCGAGTGCCGCCCGTTTCGTTCCAGCAGGACCGGCGTCGCCCGATTCGTATACGGACGATGGAGGAAATCAGTTCGCTCTACTACCTCCGTTTTATGGTATTGGACCGACCCGGTGTCTTGTCGCACATTGCAGGGGAGCTGGGCCGATGTGGGATCAGTATCTCGTCCGTCCTTCAACAAGGGCGGCGTGAAGGGCAAACGGTTCCGATCGTGATCAAGACCCATACCGCTACGGAACGCGATGTTCAATCGGCATTGGTGGCGATCAATCGCATGGCCTTCATTTCCGAGCCCACCACTTTGATCAGGGTCGAGGGCAAGGACGAGTGAATGCGATGAATTGCTGGCGTGGTGTGATTGAGGAGTATCGCAAGTTTCTTCCGGTGACCGACCGCACCCCTGTGGTGACGCTCGGCGAAGGCAACACTCCGCTCATCAAGGCGACGCGGCTGGCTAAGCAGATTGCTCCCGGCATCGATCTCTACCTCAAATTTGAAGGCATGAATCCGACAGGATCATTCAAGGATCGCGGTATGACGATGGCCATTTCAAAGGCCGTTGAATCAGGTGCCCAGGCCGTGATCTGCGCCTCAACGGGCAATACCTCGGCATCCGCGGCAGCCTATGGTGCCCGGGCTGGACTGGCAGTCTATGTGTTGATTCCTGCCGGGAAGATTGCCATGGGGAAACTGTCCCAGGCCATGATGCACCAAGCCACTGTGATCCAGATTGAAGGAAATTTCGACCAAGCCTTGACCATCGTCAAAGAATTGTCGGCGGCCTATCGTATCGAGTTGGTCAACTCGATCAATCCCTATCGGATTGAGGGGCAGAAAACCGGCGCGATGGAGGTCTGCGATCAGCTCGGTGATGCTCCGACTGTTCACGCATTGCCGGTCGGGAACGCCGGCAATATTACGGCCTATTGGAGAGGGTATCAGGAATACCGAGCAGCCAATCAATCCACAAGGCTGCCCCGTATGGTTGGGTTTCAGGCGGCCGGCGCGGCACCCATCGTACTTGGCCACATTGTGGAGAATCCCCAAACGGTGGCTTCGGCAATCCGGATCGGCAATCCGGCCAGCTGGGAAACGGCTTCGGCTGCCGTGAAGGAGTCAGCGGGAACGATCGATTCGGTAACGGATGAAGAGATTCTCGAGGCCTATCGGGCGGTGGCGGCGGCCGAAGGAGTGTTCTGTGAGCCGGCATCCGCGGCATCGGTTGCCGGCGTCATGAAGCTGAACAAACAGGGCGGATTGCGTGAAGGCGAGATCGTGGTGTGCACCTTGACCGGCCATGGATTGAAAGATGCCGACACCGCCATCAACGTATCGGCACAGCCGAAAACCGTTAGGGCGACGCGGGAGGATGTCGCTCGTTTGTTAAGGGTGTAGATATCATGCGAGTAGGGCTTCGATGAAATATGTGATTCTCCATACCGACGGGATGGCCGACCATCCACGGGAGGAATTGGGCGGGCGGACACCGCTTCAAGCGGCGTCAACCCCTCATCTGGATCGGCTTGCGCAAAGCGGGG
>JACMLT010000122.1 GCA_014379455.1 Nitrospiraceae bacterium | reverse complement strand
GTCAACGTGGGAAGGGGAACCACCGGGACATCGTTCACGCACAACCATCCACCCGTAAACGCCACGTTGTCGCCGGCATGGAGGTCAAGATCCTTGAATTTGAACCGCCAGGCCGGGGTCTCACCTTCCTGCGCATCGCAGTTCGTAAACCGGCCCTCTTTGACGCGATAATGTTCCTCAGAAAACCGTTGGAGGAGACGTCCTTCCACCGACGTATTTGTGGATTTGAGGTGCACCCGTCCGTGCGTGACCACACCCGCTTCAGTATTCACATTGAGTTCCAACCGCTCAGTCACCAGGTCGGCTTTAGGATCGGTAAGACGGACATGGCCGGTGGCAATTAAGACGCCGGGTAACGACTGGATGGTCATATGATCGGCCGTCAGACGCAGGGCGCCCTGATTGACCACCACCGAACCATCGGCTTCGTAGGTTTCTGATTCCTGGAGGTACTCGATGCGCTCTGCCGTGATATCGAGTGGGGGACCTTCAGGAGAAATCGTTGTTCCAGCGGCACCTCCTACGTGCGGAAACAGGACTCCCACCATCAACCAACCAACCAAGCCCATCCACAGCCGCGTCGCGCTCCCTGCCATATCAGCCCCGAAGCGGCGAAAGCGCACAACCATGGAGCCATGCCTTACACTCCCCCACCAGCATGAGCGATCCCGTCACACAGACCAGACCGTCCGGCGTCGCCAGCTGTCTGGCCAGCGCCATGGCATCGCTGAGCGACGGCACGACATGCGGATGAGACAACAGATCTCCGAGCGAAGATTGAAGTTCCTGCGCGGTGGCAGAGCGTGGAAGATCCGCCTGCGTCAGTACCACCTCATCCACCAGGCTTCTCAGGGGTTCGACAAACCCTCGATGATCCTTGTCGCGCATCATCCCAAGAACCAGGATCACAGGGCGGGACGGATGAGATCGGTCAGCGCGTGTGAGAAAGTCGGCCAAGGCTGTTGCAGCAGCAGGATTATGCGCACCATCCAGCAGGATCGTCGGACGGCGATCAGCCACTTCCAATCGTCCAGCCCACTTGACCGCATGCAAACCCGTTCGCACCGCCTCAGGCGTGACAACAATCCCCTGAGGAGCCGACGCCCCCATCAACGCCAGCGCACAGGCCGCGTTATCAAGTTGATGGCGACCCGCCAGAACACAGGTCAGCCCGTCATAGTGCATACCTAAACCGCGATAGGAAAATTGCTGGGGTTCCTCTCCCTCTGTGTGAAAGTGCTCGCCTATTCGAAACACCGGAGCCTGCCGCTCCCTGGCCACCTGTTCAATTGTCCGCCACGCGTCATCGTCGAGTCGTCCCAGCACCACCGGCGCCCCCGACTTGATAATGCCGGCCTTCTCGAACGCGATCGCCGAAGGTGTGTTCCCGAGATACGCCTGATGATCCAGAGCAATCGTCGTGATCGCACAGGCCATCGGTGTCACCACGTTCGTCGCATCGAATCTGCCGCCCAATCCAACCTCCAACACCGCCACATCGACTCCTGAATCGGTAAAGTGCTGAAAGGCCATGGCCGTCGTATATTCGAAGAAGGTCGGTGCCAGGTCCGGTGGGCAAAGCGCCTGAAGTTGTTCGGTCAATTGCGCCACCTGCGATTCAGCAATCATCTCGCCGTTCACCCGTATCCGTTCTCGGAAATCGACAAGATGAGGCGAGGTATACAGCCCCACTCGATACCCCGCCGCCTGTAACATCGCGGCGGCCATGGCCGCGGTGGAGCCCTTTCCATTCGTGCCGGCGATGTGCAGTGCGCGATACCTGCTCTGGGGCATGCCGAGGCGCGCCGTCAACGCCCTCATCGTCTCAAGGCCCAATTTAATGCCGTGCTTTTGCAGACGGTACAGATAGGCGACAGCAGAGGAATAGGTCATGGTGTAACCGGCAGGAGGAAGGCTAGCCAGGATTCTTCATGAAGGGTCCGGACTCAAAAATGCGAGACGAGAGTGCTGAGGGTTTCCTTCAGCTGTCTGCGCTCCACGATCATATCGATCATGCCATGCTCCAACAGAAATTCCGCCCGCTGAAACTGATCGGGCAGCTGCTGCTTAATGGTCTGCTCGATCACACGGGGACCGGCAAAACCGATCAGCGCTTTCGGTTCGGCCAGGATCACATCGCCTAACATGGCGACACTGGCGGTGACGCCCCCGAACGTGGGGTCGGCTAATAGACAAATAAACGGGAGTCTCGCCTCGCCTAACTTGGCAACCGCGGCAGCCGTTTTAGCCATCTGCATCAGAGAGAGAATCCCCTCTTGCATCCGGGCCCCTCCGGAAGTCGTCACCAAAATGACCGGCAACTTGGCCTCCAATGCGCGATCGATCGCCCGGCAGATCTTTTCCCCGACGACCGACCCCATGCTGCCGCCCATAAAACTGAAATCGAATACGCACAGCACCACACGGCGACCGTTCATCATTCCTTCACCGATCACCATGGCATCTTTGCGACCGGTCTTCTCCTGATGCGCCTTTACACGATCCTTATACGATTTCGTGTCTTGAAAATTCAGCGGGTCTTGAGGGCCGAGCTCCGCATCCCACTCTTTGAACGTCCCAAGATCGATCAACAATGCAATACGCTCGATGACAGAGATCGGGAAGTGGTAATCGCACTTCGGGCACACCTTATTATTGCGTTCCACTTCTTTGCGAAAGACGATTTCCCGGCAGTTGTTGCACTTGAGCCACATCCCCTCCGACACCTTGGATCGTTTTGGAGCTTCAGGCTCTGTCGTTTTCTGTTTTTTAAACCAGGCCATTGTGCATCCCCTCAGTCTGCAAGCATGGCGTTCGCCGCCCGTGAATCATGAAACGTCATTCGACAGACTCGGGACGCCCTGAGTTCGTCGAAGGGCCTATCTCGCGGGAGGGTAGAGCTGATCGCTACTGGCGTAGCGCACGAACAAAAACCATCCTGCTCGTGATCTCCATTCTTGCTATCGGCCATAAGCCCTACGCTCATATCTTCTGACAAAAGGCAGACGCTGTTTCACAAACGACGGACGAAGTGGGAGGCAGAATACCATAGCCGCCCTCATGACGCACGTAGATTTCCCCTCGATGAAGGTAACACCTCACGTCAGAAAAGCTGGCTGCCGAAGCCGATGTGATACATCATCGTAAGTCCAACAGCCACGCTTCCAAGACTCGCCAGACCTTGAAGCGCAAGAAAGACCGGGCGCCCCAGATTCAGCGACCACAACACTGGAAGACTCACGACCATCCCCACCAACACCATCCCTATGATCGAACCAAGCCCGAATACCGCGATATACGTCAGCCCCTCCGACACCGATCGCGCAGACGAGAGCACGAGTAATAACAACGCCGCCGACCCGGCCAGGCCATGGGCCATACCGATACAGAACGGTCGAATGGAATTACGCCACCAGTGACCATGCCCGTGATCCTCAACCAGCGCGTGGCTATGCAGGTGCACGTGCTGTGCACCGTCATGGTCGTGCGCATGCACATGCCAGCGTTCCCGGATCAATCGCACCGCAAGCATCCCGCCGAGGAACACGAGCATCATGCCGACACCAAACTCGGCCGCCAACGCGAAGGGTTCGGGGATCGGCACGCGAAGCACCAGGACCACCGCCCCGACCAAGAGCAAGACGAGGGTGTGCCCAAGCCCCCAACTGAATCCAATCATGCCCGAGGCGCGGAGCGATGGCCGTTGCGCCAGCATCGTGGATACGGCAGCCAAATGGTCCGTGTCCAAGGCATGGCGAAGCCCCAGCACCAGTCCGAGTCCTAAAATGGTCAGGAATTCAGTATCTAACATGAAGCATCAACAGGCATCGGCCCAGTGGCACGGGCGTCGGGAGTACGGCAGAACGTCAGCCGCCGCGAGCGTGCATTTCGAGATGGGGGTCTTCGCGAAGTTTCTCAATACCGATAAGCCCTCCGACACGCAACCCGTCTCGCTCAAGCGCCTTGCGTTCTTCTGCGCCCCGGTCGCGACGGCCTTCCCAACCGGTCCGGATCAAAGCCCGCATCTCGTCAGCCGAGGCACCTGCGCGAAGAGACTTACGCAGATCCGTTCCCGACGTCGCGTACAGACAGCGATACCACATGCCGTCGGCGGTGACCCGGCTACGATCACACGCCGCACAGAATGGCGTGGTCGTCGAAGGAATAATCCCAAAGGTCGTCCCATCCCGCAATAGAAATCGCTGTGCCGGCGCAGCCCCCCGCTCAGGCATCGACTCTATTCTTCCATAATGCCCGCTCAAAATCGTGAGGATAGCTGCCTGCGAAAGCACTTTGCCTTGAGACCACTCGTTCGCCCCCCCGACATCCATATATTCGATAAACCGAACCTCCGCCTGTACCTGCCGGCCGAATTCGATCAGCGCGACCAACTCATCGTCATTAAAACCACGAATTGCCACCGTGTCGAGCTTGAGCCCTGTGAATCCTGCCCGAGCCACCGATTCAATTCCTTCCATCACACGTGCAAACTCATCACGGCGGGTCAGTTGAAGAAATCGTTCCGGTCTCAGCGTATCGAGACTGACCGTGATGCGGTGCAGCCCTGCCTCATACAGCTCCTCAGCCTGGTCCGCCAGAAGAACGCCGTTCGTCGTCAGTGCGATATCCGTCAATCGCGGGTTTTGCAGCAACAGATGCACCAACCTGGGCAAATCGCGCCGAAGCAACGGCTCTCCACCGGTCAGCCGCACGCGATCCACGCCGAGGTCGGTGAAATAGCCGGTCAGCGTCGCCATTTCTTCAAGGGTCAGCACATCCTCGCGCGGCAGCCAGACATAGTCCTGCTCCGGCATGCAGTATTTGCAGCGGAGATTGCACCGATCCGTCACGGACAAGCGCAAGCTGCGAAGAGGCCGACCATAAAGATCGGCAACGGCAGCAGGCACTGTATCTTTTGATGATTCACTCATGACAACTTCCGGTAATCTTCCACGCGTTTCACGTCTCACCTTTTACGTTTCACACTTTTACGGGTGTTCCTCCACCCAGACTTCGCCTTCCGGTGTGTGTTCAAGTTTCCAAATCGGGGTGATTCGTTTCAGTTCAGCGATTGCCCATTCGCAGGCGCGGAACGCGTCGGCCCGATGCTCAGCCCCCACGACAATCAACACAATGTTGTCACCGATACCGATCTCGCCATACCGATGGAGGATCGCGACCTCAATGATGTCGAAGTCCTTCAACGCCCGCTCGCGGATTTCACGCAGCTTTGTTTGGGCCATCCCTTCATAGTGCTCGAAGGTAATGCTGTCGACCTCTCGTCCCTTGGAACGATCACGCGCCGTCCCAAGAAAAACTGAAATGCCGCCGATGCGCTTCGAACGAGCGCGCACTCGATTGATCTCCGCATCGACGGAAAAATCTTCCCGCTGCACACGAACGAACATCGGATCATCTATCTGATCCGATGGACTGCCTCCTGCAAACGGCGGCAGCAAGGCGACTTCGTCGCCATCTCGAATTTCCGTCTCCTCGTGAGCAATCTCCTGATTCACCGACACCAGAACTTTCTTCTTCTGGATCAGCTCCCCGATGGCGGGGTATCCAGCTTTTAACTGACTGGCGAGGTCTTTGACTCGACTTCCATTGACGAGGTCCAGGGACAAAATCCCTTGATTCCCTGCCAACATTTTCGTCATCCCAAAGAGGCGAACCGTGACCACTAAATATCCTTAATATTTACTTGAAGTCTTAACCCTATTATCTTGTAAATACGCCTGACTTCCCGCCAGACTTTGAAAGCAAACAAACATCGCTGAAGCTCATTCCGCGATCAACCGCTTTGCACATATCGTAGATCGTCAAGGCCGCGACGGAAGCCGCGGTCATCGCTTCCATCTCCACCCCTGTCGGCCCAGTCGTCTTCGCTGTCGCCACAATGGTGATCGAACAACGGCCTTCCCGATCAGGCTGCACTTCTTCTTTGAATGAGATATCGACGCTGGTGAGGAGAATCGGATGGCACATGGGAATGAGGTCAGGAGTCTTCTTCGCTCCCATCACGCCGGCAACCTGAGCGACAGACAAGACATCGCCCTTGGCAATCTTGCCTCGTTGAATCTTTTGAAGAGTTTCCGGCTGGAGAAAGACTGTGGCCTGAGCCGTCGCAGCCCGTTCGGTCGAGTCCTTGGCGCTCACATCCACCATCCGCGCCCGCCCTGACTCGTTGAAGTGCGTAAATTCTACCATTTTTCTAAATGATTCAGTCGGTTACAGGAAGAAAGATGAAGGGATTATAGGAGCCGGTGGAAAGGGCAGTCAAGGGAGAAGGGGGTAGCCTGGTGAACCCCCTTTGCTCGCGCAACTCGCGGTCTCGGAAGACCCTCGTTGG
>JACMLT010000121.1 GCA_014379455.1 Nitrospiraceae bacterium | reverse complement strand
TTCCGTTGGATGTCTTTCAGCGACTGTTACGCACGAAAATAGCTTGAGCCTAAGGAGCTGTCATTATGAAAGTTGCGTCAACTCGCTTTGGTATCATGACTGTCCCTGCTGAGAAGGTGTTGACATTCCCGTCGGGGGTATTAGGATTCCCAGAATGGACCCGTTACGTGATGCTTGATCATGATACGGATGCCCCATTCAAATGGTTGCACTGTGTGGAAGAAGCGTCCCTTGCGTTTATGGTCGTCGATCCCGCGGTATTCCACCAGAATTATCAGATTGAGATTTCGTCCGAGGCTCGGTTTGAAGTGGAGGGGAGTGAGACCGACCAGTTGAGCCTTGTGGTGATCCTCACCATTCCATCGGATGATCCGTCCGCCGTGACCGCGAACCTACGTGGTCCGCTCCTCATGAACCCGCGCACGCGACTCTGCAAGCAACTCGTTCTTGCTGAAGACTATCCCACTCGATATCCGGTGTTTTCTACCGCGATACATGCTGAGGGTGGCCTGATTCCTGCCTGTGCTGAGGCGATTCCGGCCTAACCTGATATTCGTGAAGCGTCGTTCGTGAATTGTGGACTAGACAAGCAAGACACCTGCGATCCGAAGACTGAAGATCAGGGGTCGAAGCTTCGAATACGCAGCCTGCAGGCCGCCCCACCCGCTCCGCTTCTCTTGCGCTTCACGTGATACGTTTCACACTCTGCAGCGTTTTCACGGAATTCTTATGCAGCGGGCCTTCTGTTGTCGAGTTGGCGTCGACTCCGCTTTTCAAGAACGTGAACAAGGCGGAACACCGCTTTTTCAAGCTGTGTATAAATCATTGGGCCTTCGACCAGCGTACCGAGTCGCCCAAGCGCTTCCAATTGTCCGGCGGATAACACAACCTCCGATGCAGAGAGATTGTTGGCCGTCCCTTTCAGCGCATGCGCGGCCTGCTCGACGGCGGATTGATCCTTCGAGGCCAAAGCCGTGCGGATTCTCTCCAGCATGGTTTCATAGCGTTCAAGGAACAGCTCCACCAGATCTTCTAATAGCGCCCTATCCCCTCCGATGTTTCGTAACGTTGCCGCCACATCGAAGATGACCGGTTGCGTCTCAGTGTCCGTTCCATTCTCACAGCGTTCTGCATCGCTGGGATATGTAACCTGTGGATGAACGGATGGAGGAATCCATCGCTCGAGAACTCCCTTGAGATCGTCTTTCCGTATAGGCTTCGTGAGGTAGTCGTCCATACCGGCCGCGAGACAGCGTTCTCGATCTCCACGCATAGCATTGGCCGTCAAGGCGACGATTGGAATATGGGGTGTTTCGTGGGAATCGGGCGCAGCAGACCCTTGTTCAGCCGCTTCACGCTGACGAAGGCGTTTGGTTGCCTCGAATCCATCGACGATGGGCATCTGACAATCCATCAGGACTAAGGCATAGGAGCCTCTGGCCAATGCCGCCAAGGCTTCTTGGCCGTTTTCCACGACATCCGATTGATAGCCGAGCTTTTCCAGAATACGAACGGTCAGTTTCTGATTGATCAGGTTGTCTTCTGCCACCAGGATGCGTGGCGCTGATTCTAATTCTGCGAGGGTGTGTCGTGTAATGAGTGCCGGTGCAGGCACCGTATCCATAGCAGGCTTCCGCTCATTCACGAGTCCCGACACTCCCAACACGGTTCTCAAACAGTTCGAGAGTTGATCGTGGCGGACGGGTTTGGTGAGATACGCGACGAACCCGGCTTGGCGTGCCAACTCTGCGTGCCCTCGCTGAATGAGTGAGGTGAGAATGACAAGACGGACGAGAGATCCGACAGGATGAGCCTTCATCTCCTTGGCAAATTGTAATCCATCCTTACCCGGCATCAACATATCGACAATGGCCACATCGTACGAGAGGCCCTTCTCTGCCTGCTGCTCGAGTAGTGCAATGGCTGAGCCGGCATCTTGGGCTTGATCGGCGACCATACCCCATCCCGTGACTAGATGATGAAGAATGACTCTGTTCGATTCATTGTCGTCCAGGATCAGGACACGGCGTCCGGCCAACTCGGCCGACGGCATGATGGCCAGAGGGCACATCGTTTGTTTGGCAAAGTGTGCGGTGCACCAGAAGGTACTGCCATGCCCAGGTCGACTGACGATGCCGACGCTGCCGCCCATTTGCTCGGTGAGCTGCTTTGAAATCGCGAGCCCTAACCCGGTCCCCCCGTATTTGCGTGAGGTGGAGCTGTCGGCCTGGGTAAACGGTTGGAACAGTCGAGCTTGCGCCTCTGGGGAGATACCAATTCCGCTATCAGTGATTTCGAATCGGACAACCACCTCATCGACAAGGTCTTTTTCGAGGAAAGCTTGAACCGTCACGTCGCCCTGTTCCGTAAACTTGATGGCATTGCCGACGAAATTCGTGAGAATTTGACGGAGCCGCCCTGGATCGCCACGTAGACCAGTCGGGACGGCCGCATGCACCAGGCCAGTGATTTCCAGCCCTTTCGTCTGTGCCCGTTCCGCGAATTGGCTCAAGACATCTTCCACCGTCGTGCGGAGGTTGAAGTCGATACATTCCAATTCCAATTTGCCTGCTTCGATCTTGCCGTACTCAAGGATGTCGTTGATCAAGTTGAGTAAGGCTTCGCCGCATTGTCGAATGGTTTCAATGTAGGATCGTTGTTCTTCCGAAGGCTCCGTATCCAGCAATAAGTCCGTCATCCCGATGACTCCATTCATCGGTGTCCGTAACTCGTGGCTCACGGTCGCCAGGAACGAGGCCTTTACGCGAGCGGCTTCCTGCGCTTCCTGAAGGGCTTTGTCCAATTGACAATTGCTGTTGCGAAGATGCTCGGCTGACCGATGCAGCTCCGCTTGGGCTGCCTGGATGTCGGTCATATCGACGGCGTAGCCTCGGACCAGTTGATGCGAGAGGACGGGGCAGAAAATCCATGAAAAACTGGCCTGGGGCAAGCAGACCTCTTTTCCCCGTATCTCCTGCCCTGATTCGAGACAACGTCGAACGAGCTGCGAAAGCTCACCAGGGCACACGGCAGGAAATCCTCTCACATCGTAGCCAAAACGCTGGAGCAACACCGTCATCGCAGGATTGGCATAGACAAGATTCGCATCAGAGTCCAACTCAATAATGGGGGATGGACTTTCTTCTGCCACACGCGTCAGTCGGTTGTAATCTTGTTGCAGCTCTCTCTCGTGGGCCAGGTCACGTAGCGTCAACACTCCGCAGGCGGTTGCATTTATGTCCAGTGGGGCATAGGTCCATTCCAGCGGATGCAATTCGTGTAGGGCATCTATGAGGGTCGTCTGCGACTTGTGTATGGGGTGACGATCGGAGCAGGACTCTTGAATGCGCGTTGTGATGTTGCTTCCGAATGCTTCTGGTTGCTGTCGCAATACTTCTTGGAGAGGTTTCGATGAACAGAAATCAGTCGAGTGTCCCAGAAGGCGAGCGGCCTCGGCATTCACTGACAAGATGCGAAGACGGCTATCGAGCAGTACCACGCCGAGAGGGAGCGTGTCTAATGCTGGATGATTCATGAGGTGAGAGGGATTGGACGATCTCGAAGAAGGAGAAGTTTTTGCGCCATTTTTTGGTGACTGTTTCATTAGGCCGCCTCTTCGTGAATACCGTCAAGAAACATGGCCACATTCACTCGTTCATGAAGGGGATCAAGGACCTTCGTAATGGTCCTGGCTGATTTTCCCGATGTCTGGGCTCCAAGATCGACACGAATCGGCGTGAGATAGGATCCTCCCTGAGACCCCGTGATCAATTTGACAACCGGCTTGAGCCGCTGCGTGTAATTCATTCCCACGACCACCGCCTGTTCTCCCGTATTCATCAGGACTAGGCTGCCGATCGGATACACGCCTAGACTCCCGATCATGGTTTGGATCAAATCTTTTCCATACTGTCCCGTATCCCCAAGACGAAATAACTGTCGAATGGCATCATGCGGCAGCATCGCCGGATGACCTCCACGGCGACTGACCATGCCGTCATAGATGTCTACCAAGCCGACCAGTTGCGCTAAAACTGAAATGGTATCTCCCTTGAGTTTGTGCGGGAACCCGCTCCCATTGTGGCACTCGTGATGTTCCACGACAATTCGGACGACTGTGTCCCTGTTCTCTTTGGCATCTTGCAACATCACCAATCCAAGCGCAGGATGCTGCTGCATCATGGTGTGTTCCTGCTCGGTGAGCTCATGGCTTCTACGGTATAGATTCCGGGGCAACCGGACGTAGCCGATGTCATGCAGCAACGCGCCGGCGCCGAGCATTTCCAGATCTCCTTCTGCAACTCCAAAATCATGCGCCACAATGAGCGAGAGGGTACAGACATCAAGCGCGTGTGAGGCCAACGTGCGATCGAACCGTTTCATCTTTTGGAAAGAGAGGAGACTGAGCATGGAGGCGCCATCATCCAGCACACGCGTGAGGATGTTCGAGACAACTACCCGCAGCGTATCCGGCCGAGGAACGATTCCCGCCTCCAACTCTTCAAACATACGTTCCACTGAAAGATTTGCTTCTCGATAGGTTTCTTGTGCGGCTGCAGCCTGCTCCCGCGTGTGCAGCGGCTTCGGCTTGTCTTCCGGCACGCCGGATGTCGGGAGTGCTGTGTTCATCTCTTTGCTGGAGGCAGGCTGAGAAGCCGATTCCTGCGGGCCCGGCTCTATAGCCGGGCTCGGCTGTGAAGCGGCAGCGGGGTCCTGTGTGTGAGGGGAAGCTGTCGTCGCGTCTTGCTGTATGGAAGGCGGCTGGGCTGCTTTCGTCTCTCCATCGGAGGTCGCAGGTAGAGGAACCTTCTCCGGCGAGGCCGGCTTCTCAGGATGGTTTGGCTGAGGGGCGGCGACTGTTTCTTGCGCGTGCGACAAATCTTGCTGTGTGCCAGTCCTCAGCGGTTCGGCTACATTCTTCTCTGCGTCCGAGACGGGTTGAAACGGTGTGTTTGACGAGGTTTGCTGCAATTCAATGATTGGCTCGAAGGACGCGGCTGTTTTGCGTATGTGCGAATCCGGATTCAGATTTCCTGATGGAACCGGCTCCACATCGAGGCCGCGACCGGGATCGATCTGCACTTCTCTGATCCCATACTGTCGGAGCAGGTCGATGTCATGCGTATGGCGGATGAGGCGTTTGTGCAGGAGGAAGGGGGTTCGATACCAGGGCTGATCCATCCCAATGATGAACATCCCCGGTTTAAGTTGATCGATCGTGATCGTCTTTGCGTGTTTCATCTATGGTTCCCTGCACGATGTCGTAAAGGTCTACTGGATGAACAGATAGCGCCAACTCAGCCACAAAAGCAAAAGCCCTGCGCATTGTGTTATCGGGATATATCGAGCTGAACTTGACACAAGCGAAGCAAATTCTGCTCCCATGTGTTGTATCGACTTCGGCCCCTCGATCGTTCTCTTCCCTCAAGATTCTTCCTTCGGTGCCGATAGAGGCCATCAGAGCGTGTTGCTGTTGGATACGCATCAGAGTCGTCGTTCGCTCACACTCTCGGGAGAATCATGCGAAGACAGATATCCATCGATCAGCTGAAAATCGGCATGAAGATCGAGCAGCTCGACCGTTCCTGGCTGGCTACGCCGTTTTTGCGGCATCGATTCACGATTACGTCGGCAGAGCAAATCAAGAAACTGCGCGCCAGCGGGGTCAAACTTCTCGATGTCGATGCCGACGACGTGCACTCGGACTTCGGTTCGTTCGCGCCGGCTATGATGGCGGAGAACGAAACATCTCAGCCGATATCTCCATCCATGGAGCCAGAACCATCCGCCATTCCGTTTGCGGAAGAGTTGCCTGCGGCAAGGCAAGTTTACAAAGCCGCCAAATTGATCATTCAGCAGGCGATGGGAGACGTTCGGATGGGTCGCGCGCTGAATATGGAAGGGGTGAGTGAAGTGGTCGGGAGCATGGTTGACAGTATTCTGCGCAACCCTGACGCGCTCACCAGTCTGACACGCCTCAAACAGTTCGACGAATACACGTTCTTCCATTCCGTCAACACCTCCGCCCTGGCTCTGTCGGTCGGGAGACATCTCGGGTATGCGCGGACGTCGTTGCTTCAGTTAGGAACCGGTACGTTGTTGCACGATATCGGGAAAACGCTGATTCCGGTCGAGATTCTGAACAAGCCGGGCCGCTATGAGGCCGATGAGTTTGAGATCATGAAGCAACATGCCCTGCGTGGCGCGGAGATACTGTCGAACACCACCGGCCTCACCGATATGTTTCTCAAGCCTGCATTGGAGCACCATGAGCGCGTTGACGGGACTGGCTATCCCTATCACCGATCCAAAATAGACCTCAGTCAGTTTGGCCTCATAGCCGCCATCGTGGATATCTATGATGCCGTGACGAGCGATCGCTGTTATCACAAAGGGAACACGCCGCACGATACGCTTCAGCTGCTCTACCGATTGGGGACCCAGGGCCATGTGGACGGTGTGCTGGTCCAGCAGTTCGTACAAGTTGTGGGGGTGTATCCCGTTGGTTCCTGTGTTTCGCTCAATACAGGTGAGGCGGCGATCGTCAAACAATTCAACCATCATGTTCCCTTAGAACCTTTGGTCGTGCTGGTCACGGACCAAACCGGCCGTCACCGATCCACTCCTCTTGACCTCGATCTCGCGGTGCAGTTCCGCCAACCGAAGCAGAAAATTACATCGATTCTTGACCCAATCAACGTGGGGATTAATCCTTCTCTCTATCTTGATAAGGAAGCGAGATGATGGAATCAGAGCATGCCCCTTCATTTCCGTCGATTCTCGTGGTCGGATTGCCCCTTCAGCTGGTGATCGGGTCCGATCGCGACAAAGTGAACTGTGGATCCACCTTAATGGGCTGGAAGGCGCAGGCGTGGCTGATTTGCGAATGGCCGTTCCATTTCGGGCAAGCGGTTCCGTGCGAAACGGGAACCCTCTGTCTCGTCCGCTCAATGGTGGCGGGTAAGCTCGTCGCATACCAAAGCGAAGTCCGCATGACACAGACCTCTCCGCTTCCTCTGCTGTACCTCGCATTTCCTCGGAGGGTCGAGGAAATCCATCTTCGTAAGGAATCGCGCGTCGCCAGCAATGAGCCGTTACTCCTGCTGCAAGGTCCCCATGGAGGTACGACGGTAGCCCTATCGAATGGGTCTGTTCCTATCGGCGGATTGATACAGGATCTCAGCGCCTCTGGATGCCGCATTATTGTCCAGGGGCCGCGTGCCGACGTGACGTTGGGCGCCACGGTTTCTTTAGAATTCGAACTGATCGGGATTGGGCATATCGCTCATCTCGCCGGCACAATCAAGAATACTGCGGAGCGTGACGGCGCCCTCTCAATGGGAATTGAATTCCGGTTTAACGGGAAAGAGTCGATTGAATACCGAGGGTGGGGAGGGAGCGTCCAAAAGGCTATTGAGTATTCCGTGATGCAGCGGCAAACCGAGTGGGGATTCTTGACGCCGGCGTCAGAACCATGACGGAGTTGCCGAGCACCAGGCAATGTTTGCCTGGCTGGATCTCTCTTTCATCTGCAAGTTTCCCAACAAGCCGCTGCCTACGGTAAATTTTTCTTTCTTGCTCGAGCCCTCCCAAGTGGTCTAAGGCTTGCACTTGGTTCGAGTCGTAGTGTGATTGATGAAGAGGACCTATCGATGGATGAACATTCAAGAAAGTTCCTGCGCCACGTGATCATCACAGGCGCAGCCCGTTTCATTGGCTCACAGATCAGTGCGAGTGTTCTTCTAGACATCCTGAGATCAAGTGTACCCCTGGAGCGCGAGTCCTTTGTTAGGAGTATGGCATGACTCAGAACCGGAAACCGCGTGCCCTATTGCTGCAGTTGGAATTTTCAACTTGGGCGAGAGCCCGATCATGGAGCTATTCAGCAAATTTTGGTATTCAAGAAGGACTCGAAGCCAACGGATTCGAGTGTGTGACCATCCCGATCATCGCGGACTGGCCGGATGATGTCCGTATCAGATGGTTTGGCCACATCCGTCGGTTAATGTCAGGCCAACAGTTCGATCAGGTATGGATCTGGCTCGTTCACTCTCACTATGACCGAGAGTGCCTGGAATGGTTGGCGTCCCTCGCCCCGGTCCGCATCGGCTTCCTCATGGAATCATTGACCTATGATCCGGAGGTGTACACATTGGCCCCGCATTTACGGGGCCGAGACACCGTCGTGCAGGCACAATTGCCGTACTTGACCCACGTTCTGGCTTGCGACGAACTGGATGAGGCAAAAGTCATTGCCGCGGGTGCAGCCAAGGCCCTGTGGTGGCCAAGCGCCTTGGCAAAACGGTGGGTTACCGATGCGATTGTGCCGCCGATTCATCCGACAGCGGCATTCTATGGAGCCATTTATGGGGATCGCCAGGCCTGGTTGGACCGCCCCGATCTCTCGGGGTTGCTGACACGGCCGCCTGCTCCAGAAAACGGGACCGAATGGCCCCGACTCTTCGACAATCTCCATGGTTCGATGGCCGAGCGAGTAGCAAGATCCACATTCGATTCTGATGATTTAGGGGTCTATGTCACTAGCCTGCGACGGATTCGAGAAAAGATATTTTCACAATGGCTGCAGAGCCTGTCTCAATGGAGTGCGGCGGTTAATTTGCCGAGTTTCGCCAAGTTCTATCCCGGTCGGGTGGTCGAGAGTATGGGGGCTGGCTGTCCAGTGATTTCATGGGGCGTACCTGATCGCCCACGCAATGCCGGTCTTTTCGTTCAAGAGAGAGATCTGCTCCTGTATCAGGCAGGTGACCCGTCCACGCTTGCGCGGCATATCCGCCGGGTTGTCACGGATCAAGCATTCCGACTGCAGCTGGCTGTGAGCGCACGCGAACGGCTACTCCGTCATCACACGGCAGAGGTGCGGGCAGGTCAGGTGTTGCGTTGGATTGAGACCGGTGCTCAGCCTATGTATAACGGGAGTGGGGAGTCGAGTCAGTCCACTGTTGTAGTGGCAGAAACCACTCCGCAGAGTGCGGTAGCGGTCCTATCCCCAAGGTCAAAGGTGTCTGTTCAGACAAGTGAAGATTTCTACGTGAATTTGTTCGTCAAAAGCCCCTATTGGTCAACCCCGCACCCGAATCCAGATGAAGCCGCACGGTGGTCAAAAATCGCCGCATTTCTTGAGCATATTCTCCGCCGTGTGAACCGCACGGATTCTTCGTACGTGCTTCGAATGGTGGAAATCGGATCTGGCCGGGGCTGGCTTACCAATCTTGCTTCCACATACGGGCAGTGCGAAGGCATAGAACCGGTGCAAGGTGTGGTGGAGCAAGCACGAAAGCTCTTTCCTCATCTTCGTTTCGAGGCCGGAACCGCAGAGACGGTGTTCGCGAGGGCTGATTTTAAGCCTTACGATGTGGTGCTGTGTTCAGAGGTAATCGAACATGTACCCCATGCTGAGAAAGGCGACTTCGTCCGCGGACTTCGCTTGCTTCTCAAGCCGGGTGGTTACGTCGTCCTGACCACCCCGCGCGGCGATGTGTGGGATCAGTGGAGTGCCATCGCGCCGCCGAACCAGCCGATAGAAGACTGGCTGACCGAAGCACAATTTACCAAGCTCCTCGAAGACGAAGGGTTCCAGCTGTTGGGTGTGGATCGGGTCCATGTCGAGATTCCGAATCTGCGTTTCATTCCCGCTCCGACTCCGGCCGAACTCCGCAGCATGAATCTTCTACCCATCTACCAGATCTTGGCTGCCCGGCTGCCGACGCCTCAGCCGGCTCATGTATCGCGCTTCAATTGCTCGCCGACGGTTTCGGTGATCGTCCCCACATACAACCGACCAGAGCGGCTCGGCGAGGCGCTGGCCAGTATCAATGCCCAGACCTTCCAGGATCTTGAAATCATCGTGATCAACGACGGCGACGTGGATGTGGAAACCGTGGTGCGGTCCCACAACGGGGCCGGGCGTATCACCTCTATCACGCACGATCAAAACCGCGGACTCGCCGCGGCTCGGAACACCGGCATTCGAGCTGCCAAGGGAAAGTATATCGCCTACTTGGACGACGACGACCGCTACTTGCCTGACCATCTTGAAACGCTGGTCAGCTTTCTTGAACACAGTGAGTATAAAGTGGCCTATACCGACGCCTGGCGTGTCCATGAGCGGTTAGAAAATGGTTGCCATATTGAAACAGGGCGAGATCTTTTATACTCGTACGACTTCAACCCGGCGAACCTATTGGTCTCGAACTATTTCCCCGTTCTCTGCGTCATGCACGAACGAAGCTGTATCGACGAGGTGGGAACCTTCGACGAGGCGCTGTTCGCCCACGAGGATTGGGACCTGTGGATTCGCATGGCGACGAAGTTCCCTTTCATGCACGTAAAGCGCACCACGGGAGAGTTCACCTGGCGTACCGACGGCTCCTCCATGACGAGTGCCACGCGAGAAACGTATTGGCGCACCATGGAAATTATCCACAGAAAATATCGACCGCACGCGGAGCGAATTCCAGGGGTTCTCGAGGCACAGCAGCACGCGCGAGAGACAATGCGTGCGTCGATCCGTCCTCAAGCATTCGACTGCTCAGTCATCATTCCGGTGTGGAATAAACGGGAACTGACAGAGCAGTGTTTGGCGGAACTGGCCAGGGTGACGTCCGGCATCTCCTACGAAGTCATCGTTGTGGACAATCATTCGACCGACGATACGGCAAGTTTCCTCGATCAGCTGAGTGGCGATATCCAGATCATCCGAAACAACGAAAATCTCGGCTTCGCCAAAGCCTGCAATCAGGGCGCTCGGGCGGCACGGGGACGCTTCTTCGTCTTTCTGAACAACGACACGATTCCGCTGAATAATTGGCTGACCGCGCTGGTGGCTGAGGTCATATCTCATCCGGATGTCGGAATCGTGGGAAGTAAACTGCTCTACGAAGACGACACAATTCAACATGCTGGAGTCATTTTCTCACGAGACGGGCTCATGCCATACCATGCCTATCGCCGCTTCCATCGCGACCATCCTGCGGTCAACCAACGTCGAACATTCCAATCCGTCACGGCAGCCTGCCTGCTGATCAGGCGAGAGATTTTTGAGACAGTGGGTGGATTCGATGAAGGATTCCAGAACGGGCTCGAAGATGTCGATCTGTGTTTGAAGGTCGGTGATAAAGGCTGGCAGATCGTCTACCAACCTCTGAGCGTACTCTATCACCTCGAGAGTCAGACTCCAGGACGTAAAACTCACGAACAGGCCAACGCACTCCGATTTCTCAAGCGATGGGGTCAGCGATGGTGGCTGGCAGACGAAGATATCTACTACTACGAAGATGGATATGCGTCCGTCCACACGAAGGACGGGGACAAAGAGCAGTTGGAACTCCGTCCGTTCCAGCAGGATGGAGAGAAGGCTTCATGGCGTTTAGTGGTCGATACAGAACGTGCGGCTCTTCGTCAGGAGATCCCTCTGGTGGAGTCCTTCCTGGCCCGATGGGGTGAATGGCCCTCCGTTGCAGATGTTCTAGTTTGGGGCGCCTGGCTCTGTGCCAGGATCGGTCATCCGCCATTGAGTCGACACTTCTATCAGAGACTACTATCGGATTATGACGACCCGGCAGCCAGAAGAGCCCTGGCACGGATGGCGTTGGAAGAAGGGAATCTGTCAGAGGCAGACGCCCATCTCGGCGCATTGCTGAATCGGTTCCCGCAGGATGGCCAGGGCTGGGTCTTGCGCGGCATCCTCGGCATGCAGCGAGGCCAATATGCCGAAGCGGAACAGGCGTTCCTGACTGCCCTGACCCGTCAGGGAGACAGACGAAAATCCATGATGGGATTGGGAATGGCGCGAACGGGCCTAGATGAGTATGACCAGGCATGGAACAATTTCTGTACCGTGCTGAACGAATACCCTGACGATGCCGAGGCGATTCATTGGCTTCTGCGAGCGGGCACTCTGCGCGGCTTGTGGGCGGAACTGAGTGAGCGACTCCAAAGTTTTGTATTGAGAAACCCAGCAGATTTGTCCATCCGATATGCGCTGGCAGGTGTTCTCATACGAAGCGGACGGGTCGATGCCGCTCAACAGGAGTATCAGACCCTTTCCACCCTGGCTCCTTCCTATGAGGGGCTTGAGGAATTGGCGAAGGCCTTGTCGACACAGGGTACGTTGGCGGGAGTTGCCTCAAGTCTTGACGACAGATGACACCACGCGCGCTCATGATCCAACTCGCCAGACTGGGCGATCTAGTCCAGAGTTTGCCGGTCATCGCCTCACTCGCGGCTCAGTATCCGCATCGGTCTCTTGACCTGCTCTGTGCTGCGTCGCTGGCGGATCTTGCCCATTTGTTCCCGAAAGTAGGGCATGTCGTGAAGTGGAGTGGGGCACAATGGCATGCGTGGGCAGAATCATTCGACGGAGAGTTTCAGCCCTCGCGGTTGCGCGAAGTCGAGCAGTACCTCGCTGAGTTGACAACTGATCCCTATACAATGGCCTATGTGCTGAATCACCACCCACGGGCGATTTTGGCAGCCACGCTGTTGGCCACAGAGGTGCAAGGCCCCAATCTGCGTGGGCCGTTGAACGAAGAGTTGTCGCCCTGGGCATCGTATCTACACCACGTCGCACAGACACGGGGAGCCAATCGCATTCATCTCTCCGATACCTTCTGTGGACTCTGCGGAGTGACCCCTCCACCAGTTCCGCCCGTCTTGCGGCTTCCCTCGATCGTTCTTCCTAGTGATCTGGCTGAGATCGGCACATTGGCAGGTCAATGGATCGCGGTAGTTGTGGGAGCCGGCGGCGCGGATCGAACGATCCCCGTCGCAGTCTGGATAGAATGGATCTCAACGGTGCTCGCCTACGATTCCCCCTGCGCCGTCGTCTTGGTCGGGACCAAACGCGACCAGACCACTGCCGTTGCGATTCAGGATGGGCTCTCGCCGATGATGGCAGGACGGCTGTGGGATGCCACCGGGCGCACGACCCTTCCGCAACTCGCCGCCGTCTTGAAGCGATGCCATTGGGCTGTCGGCGCCGACACGGGCCCGCTCCATTTAGCAGCCGCTGTCGGCACCAGCGCGATGGGGTTCTATTTCTCACGTGCGCGCGTGCATGAAACCGGACCCTATGGACTGGGCCACTGGGTGTGGCAGTCGGATCACGCCGTGCCGGAGATCTGGCCGATCCATGCCAGTGTGAAGCTCATTCGAGAGCCTGAGACGACCTCGCGGCAAGCACCGGTCACAGGATGGTCCTTGTGGCAGTCTCACCATGACGAATGGGGCGCCATCTTCCACCCGGTGGACGATAACGATGCGCAAGAAGATCAGCGAGCCGCAGTCTGGCAGCAGATATCGGAACAGAGCGTGTCCCTACAAGGCATGCAATGAATTCTTTCGAGGCCAATATCAATCGGCTGGCCCAACGTGATTCTGCTTTGGCAGCGGCACTCCGCCAGAGTGGGGGAGGGACGCTGGAGATCCTGCCGGCACGCACCGGTCTGATGTCGGCGCGTGCACAGGGACGTTGGATTCACAGCGCCTACGATCCCATAAAAGAAGCGCAGGCCTGGGCCGAGGGCCAGAGCTATCAAGAAGGGGAGACGATCGTGGTCTTCGGCGTGGGCTTGCTCTACCACATCGAGGCGTTGTGTGCTCGCCTGGCTCGGACGACACCGGTTGTCCTTGTCGTTCCCAACCTGAGCGTCTTAGCCGATGCCGCGATGGCTCGCACGTGGGGTGACTGGATGGAACGCGTGTCCTGGGCTTGGGGCACTACAGAGGCGATCGGTGAACAGATCGCCTCTGCCGGCCATCCCATACGACTCGTCACCTATGCCCCAGCTTCGACGTTACATGCGGATAGTCATCGCGCTATTGAAACAGTTTTGCAGAGGAAGGCTGCAGCCCAGGCTGGTGGACAGCTTCGCATCGCCGTCGTCGGACCGATTTATGGAGGCTCACTGCCCATTGCCCGTTATGCGGTCAGCGCGCTTGAGTCGCTCGGACATGACGTACGCTGGCTCGATCATAGCGTCCATGCCACGAGCTATCATCAGCTGGAGTTGCTCAAGAATTCCCAGCATCGTTTAGCTTTGCAGAGTAAGTATGCGGAGATGCTGAGCCGGATCACGATGGCTCAGTTGGCAGAAGATCCACCCGACCTTGTTCTGTCGCTCGCACAGGCCCCATTAATTCTTCCGGCACTTGAGCATCTCCGGCGCAAAAAATTTTTGACGGCGATGTGGTTTGTCGAGAATTACCGGCATCTCACCTATTGGCAGCAGTTAGCGGCGGGCTATGACTTCTGGTTCGTGATCCAGCAAGAGCCTTGCATCGAGGCACTCAAGCAGGCAGGTGCAAGGGATGTGCGTTACCTTCCGATGGCGGCCGATCCATCCGTGCACCGCCCTTTGGAGTTGACCCAGGCTGAGCGAGAGGAGTGCGGGTCGGATGTCTCATTTGTTGGCGCGGGTTACGCCAATCGCCGCGAGATATTTCCTCGGCTCCTCGGACATGATTGGACATTCAAGCTCTGGGGCAACGAATGGGAGGGTGCGACAGCGCTGACCTCCATACTTCAACGCAACGGTGCTCGGATCGATACCGACACCTGTCAGAAAGTATTTAACGCGAGCGCAGTGAACCTGAACTTACATTCTTGGGCCGGGGCCGGGCTCGACCCTGACGGGGATTTTGTCAATCCTCGCACCTTCGAACTGGCCTCCTGTGGAGCGTTTCAGCTGACCGATCGCCGTTCTTTGATGCCGGATCTCTTCACCGCGAGTGAAGTTGCCACGGTGTCGTCTTCAGAGGCACTCCCTGGTGAAATTACCCGCTGGCTTCGCGAGCCCGAGCAGCGCGTGGCTATGGCGGCGCAAGCCCGTCAGCGCGTGCTCGCCGAACATACGTATCTGCACCGCATGCGCGCGCTCCTGTCCCAGGTCGGTGTCGCCAGCCCTGACCGCATCGGGTCTATTCTTCGGGGAGACCGTCAGGCAGATGCGCTGGCCGTAGCTGCCGATGAGTCATTTCCATCCGTAGCATCGACGCTCCGAACCTTTCCTCCCGCCCAACGGGTGGAGCTGAAGCAGCTTGCGGCACAGATCCGTTCGCGTGGCCCCATGGGTGCGCTGTCACGGGAAGATCTGATGGTGCTCATGTTGGATGAGTATCGCTCCGAGACGAAAGATTTGGTGTGATGAAACAAGTGCTCATCATCAATGTGACTCGCATGGGGGATCTGATTCAGACCGGCCCCTTGTTATCTCGATTGCGCGATGAATGGCCCGATGTCGCGATCGACCTGGTCGTCGATCGAAGTTTTGCGCCGACAGCCGCACTCCTTACCGGAGTTCGACAGGTTATCAGTTACGACTTCACTCGATTGCTCGATGACTGCCGCACGCAATCCAAGAGCCTTGTGACGCTGATGCAAGAGATGACGGCTTGGGCTGCACCGTTACGAGCTGCACGGTACGATCGGATTGTGAATCTCACCTTTAATCGCCAGACCGGCTTACTCGCGTCGTACATCGGCGCGCCGGACTTGCGGGGGATTA
>JACMLT010000120.1 GCA_014379455.1 Nitrospiraceae bacterium | reverse complement strand
ACTCCTCAACCTATCGGACAGTGCAGCTCTCTCCTTCATGCGGTAAGCCTGCAACCCCCCGTGTTACCGAACTTCTTCCTGTACCGTCCGACGACACCATCTTGTGGCACCGACAATGCTCTCCTGTTCCTTTAGCAGTGCATGCTGTTTCTCAATAGGTGGCGTATGACACAACACCCGACCGTAGAAGATCAAGTAATCGACATCGTACGCAGAGTCCATGTCTGTGACCTCGAAGAGGTCGTACGTCAATGCGCCGGTCTGACCTGGAACCAAGTATTTCTCGCCGTCGACCGGTTGAGTCGACGCGGCGAGATTAGGCTCGTGCCTAGAGGCCGGGGCATGTATACGGTGGCTTTCCCGCACCAACAGGAAGATCGGCCCGATTGACGCTCATTCCCATCTCCTCATCACAAGGAGGTTTTTCATGTCTGATTTAACCCGTTGGCAACCGACGATGACGCGCTGGAATCCATTCAAAGATCTGGAGGATATGGAGAAGCGCCTCTCGACCTATTTAGCATGCCCCGCTGTTCGAGCCGAGGCTGGGAAAGAAGCCATGACCGTCGCCGAATGGTCGCCGCTCGTCGACATCACCGAGGACGAGAAGGAATATCTCATCAAGGCGGATCTGCCGGAAGTGAAGAAAGAAGACGTCAAACTGACGGTCCAGGACGATGTGATGTGCATCTCCGGCGAACGGAAATACGAAAAAGAAGAAAAATGGGAAGAAGTACCACCGTGTCGAGCGGGCCTATGGGAGCTTTATGCGGAGTTTCACTCTGCCGGAAGATGCCGACGGCAGCAAGGTCAATGCGGAATATAAAGACGGGGTCTTGAAAGTACATCTGCCCAAGTCGGAGAAGGCGAAGCCAAAATCGATTGAGGTGAAGGTCTCCTGAGGGCGACGTAAAGGAGGTGTGCATGTTCAAACATCCTCACTATCTCGAGGTTCCGTGGGATATTCAGGGGCATCCCGTGACCACGGGACCTCATCGTCATCTGTGGTGGATGATCGCACTACTGGTCATGCTGGCTATATTCCTGATCGGCGTGGGTGTCACGCAGGGTGTCCTCTAAAGGCACAAGATCAACGGCCCGTATCAAAGGAGACAGAGGTGTCATGTTCCGCAATCGGGACGAGGCTGGTCGGATCCTGGCCGATAAACTGAGTCACTATCGCAACGATCCCACGGCATTGATTCTCGCACTGCCTCGCGGTGGGGTGGTAGTCGCTTATCAGCTCAGCCTCGCACTCCATCTCCCGCTTGATGTGTTTATGACGCGCAAGATCGGTGCGCCTGGCAATCCCGAATATGCCATTGGAGCAGTGGCCGAGACAGGATCACGCTCTCTGAATCAAGAGGCGGTCAATTCGGTTGGTTTATCCCAGCATGAGCTGGACCAGTTAATCCACGTCCAAGAGAAAGAGATCGCCAGGCGCAAGGACCTGTACCGGCAGGGACGGTCGCTCCCGCAACTCACCGGCCGTACCGCACTCTTGGTTGATGACGGCGTCGCCACAGGCGCGACATTCATAGCCTCGGCACTCGCCATTCGTAGCTTGCAGCCTCGCTGTCTGGTGGGAGTCCTTCCGGTCGGACCTCCATCGACGATCCGTGAAGTCCGAGCACATGTGGACGAATTGGTGGTGCTCATGACGCCGAACCCATTCTATGCCGTAGGAAATTTCTTCACCGACTTCACCCAAGTCGAGGATCGCGATGTCATTCAGTATCTCAATCTGGCCGAGGAGGCGATGCTCGAACACACGCCTTCATCACCAGCCTCATAGGATGTCTTGTCACAAGGAAGGTGCGCCGTAACATGTCCACACATTCCAAAATTCCGTCAGGGCTGGGCGCTCGTAGAGACCAAACATATCAAGAGGATAAACACGACACCTATAAACTGCAGGGGAAACTCAAGGAACCGACTGTCTGTCCACGATGCGGGGCAGTCTATCTGAAAGGGCGGTGGACCTGGGAAGCGAGACCAATAGGCGCGCACGAGACGCTCTGTCCAGCTTGTCACCGGATCCATGATAAATACCCCAAGGGCCTCGTCACGATCAAAGGATCGTTCAAAGATATCCAGCACGAACAGTTGATCGGCGTCGTCAAGAACACAGAGGAGAAGGAAAAGAAAGAGCACCCACTCTCTCGGATTATGGCGATTGAATCACAACCCGAAGGCCTGGTCATTTCAACGACCGATACCCATCTGCCTCGGCGAATCGGCGACGCGCTCAAACATGCCTACCATGGGGAACTGAAGTTGCATTACAACCAAGATGAACAATTCGTGCGGGTCACATGGACCCGCTGAACCCCGGTCTCACGAGAGGTATCGTCATGGCGCGTCCAATGTGGTCCTATCCAAATCGATGGGTGCTTGTTGCGGTAGCGGCGCTCAGCCTGTTGGCTGGAACGACGGGACAGGCGGCGACTTCCATTTCACAGAAAGGGTTCGTGCAGGTGGATCAGACCACCGTCAACCAGATATTGGATGTGTTTCAGCAGGCTGAAACGGCTATCGCTGCAGGAGATCTTGACCGTATCATGGCGCTCTATGCCACCGAGTACAACTATCATGGGTTGAAACAGGCGGATATTCGCAAGATCTGGCGTGACCTGTTCGAAGAATACCGTGACCTGAGCGAGGCCCATGTCTTTTCGCAGATCGTCACAGTCGGATCGGGCTCCAACGCCATCATCGAAGTCACCTGCACGGGAAACGTGTCTGGTCTTTCGAAGACCAGCGGCCTCCGCGTGCCGATCGACAGCTGGCACGAAGAAGTGCATTATCTGACGCGTGAGGGCGGCGTCTGGCGCATTCGGGGAAATGCCGGTGACCGGCCACGGGTCTTGCCCTTCGGCAAGGCACCCCATCCGTTATTCTGAATCATGGAGAGGCTGCAATGAGAATCCTAGTTGGCGTGGATTGGTCGGACGAAGCCTTTGCCGCCGTGGAACAGATCGGGTTACTCTACAAGCCAGACGACGTCGTGCTCGTACATGGCGTGGATCTTGGCATGTTCCAGTCTCCCATCGTGGCCGGAGCAGTCAATCTGCAAGGGTACGAAGAATTCCGCCAGGCCCTGATCGATGCCGGTCGCCAGGCTGTTGAGCGCTGCCGCACCCTACTGCCGGCTGAGACTCCCTCCATCAGAACGATGTGCGAGGTCCAGCACCCGGCCGCCTTCATTCTCGATAGCGCCGCCACGGTCAAGGCCGACCTCATCGCTGTGGGCACCCACGATCACAGCCGGATGAGAGAAGTGTTTGTCGGCAGCGTGTCGCACCAAGTCCTGCTCCATGCCACGGTACCGACCTTGATTGTGAAAGGAAAGGCTCGCCCCATCGCCCGCATCCTCCTGGCAGTCGAAGACCGCGAGGATGCGGTTCGCCTGCACCAGTGGTTGACGTCGCACCCCTTCAAGAACCCCGTCGCGGTCACCATCCTCTCGGTCGTCCCCTCGCTCGCAATGGTCGAGCCCAATGTGATGGTGGGATTTACAAGCTGGTCTAAAGAACAGAACCGGCAGGCTCAACAGGTTGTGAACGATACGGCCCTGGCGTTAGCCGGTCCACAGTTCAATGTCACCACCGATGTCCGCACGGGTGATCCCGTGACGACCGTATGCGAAGTAGGGCAAAGCTACGACCTCATCGTGGCCGGTTCCCATGGGCGGAAGGGTCTCGCACGATTCCTGCTCGGCGGCGTGTCGCACGGAATCGTGCATCGGGCCGGCTGCTCCGTGCTCGTAGTACGTTGAAGGCCGATCGACCGCCCTGAATGATTCGCTCATGAAAGGATGGAGAGTTATGAACATTCGAGTAATACTGAGCGTGCTATTGCTAGTGATGGGATGCGCCTCATGGGTCACCGCACAAACGGT
>JACMLT010000119.1 GCA_014379455.1 Nitrospiraceae bacterium | reverse complement strand
CGAGAGGTGAAGTTCAGGCCGCGGCCGAGGGCAAACTCATACCCCGTCTTCGTGCCTGGCGCACTGAAGCGCAGGAGGAGGCGGGGGACCATCACCGTTGTGCCAGTGGCGGTGGCGAGGGTGACTGCCGCCCACTGGTTGTTCGACAGCGCACCTCCAGTATAGGTTTCGGTGGCGTCCGGCGAGGTGCTCGTCGTGCGCACCCGATTGCCGACAATCTGCAAATTGGTATTGGCCCCCCCCTGATCGGTATAGCCCGCATCCCAACTGATCCCAAGGTCGAGCGCGTTGGCGCGATCAAAATTGTCTCCGGGCACCGCCGCCGGGGTCGCCGTGGTGATGGGCGAATAGGCGCTGAAATTGCCCGTCGCATCCCGGGCCCGGACTCGGTAACTGTAGCTGAGGCTGGGGGCCGCGCTGGTATCGACGTAGCTAGTCGTGGTCGGGGTGGCAATCGGGGCGAAGGTGGTGCAGCCGACCCCTTGGCAGCGCTCCAGTTCGTAGCCAGTCACGCCGACGTTATCGGTCGAGGCAGGCCAGCTCAGGGTGATCTGCGTCCCACCGAGCACCAGACCCGTAAGACTAATGGGCGTCGTCGGCAGAGTAGCGTCGGCAGTGAGGCTGTATGTTGCTGTATACGTCGCAGAAGCGGACCCAGGAATAAGATGCGATTGGTTGCCTCCATCGGACCAAGAAGCAAAGTAATAGGGTATCCCTCCTAAGGGCTGGGGTGTGACAGCACTGACGGAGTTTGCGGATCCCAGGATGACGGTTCTCGTAAAGGGGGTGGGAGCACTGCTACTGCCGACGGCCAACTCCAAGCCCGAAGGAGCCGACTCAAAGTTTAGTACGACCGTTTGCGGATCCAAGAGGATACTCTTCGTATCCCTTAGGCCCTCCGCATCCGTCACCGTCAGTTTGATCTCGAGGTACGAAGGGTATTCGTGATCAGGAGCCGAAAAGGAAGCTGTCATGACACCGAAAAAACTCTGAATAGGATGCGTGTGACAATTCGAGGGACAATGATGCATGATAATCTCCCACGAAAAAGCAGAGGGTGGGAGCACCTCGTCCGGATCGGTGGCGTGTCCGGAGAATGTCATCGATTGGCCCACTTGCCATTGAGTACTCGCGACCGGAGCATCAATAAACGCCGTGGGGGAGTTTCCGGCGGAGATCAATACGCGGGCTATGTCAAACGTCCCTTGATTGTCCGTCACTTTGAGCTGCACGTTGTAAACGTTCGCTTGCGTGTAGGTAAAGGAGGTCTGAGCTGTCAGGGCATCACCGAAGAGTCCATCGCCATTCAAGTCCCATGAATACGACAGGGTATCGCCGGCGTCCGGATCGCTTGAGGCGCTCCCATCAAAGGTGACCGCCAGCGGAGTGGGCCCGGACAAGGGCGTAGCCTGAATCACAGCGTTCGGGGCCTGATTGCCACTGGTGTACTGGATGCGTCGGATGGTTCCTCCATTGAAGTCCACATAGAACAGATCTCCCCCTGGCCCAATTTGCAGATCGACAGGATTCTCGGCGGCAGCTGCAAATGTGGCTCGCGTCGTTATATCAGGTAAGCCGTTCGCCCCTGCAAACATGCTCCAAATACACTTCCGGGAAAAGTCTGAAAAGAATAGGGCGCCCTGATATTGGGCGGGATAGTTTCCTCCCTGATTGAACGCCAGTCCCGAGATAGACGAACTACCGATGGGGCATGTTTCTCCAGCCACCACTTGCTGGGTGGGGCTGTAAGTAAAATAGGGAGGGGTGTGACCGCCGGACTGGGAATAGAGGTTCTGGCAAATGGAGAGACCAAGAGCCTGGTAGCTCGGCTGAGCAGTGGCGCCTTCGTAACAGGGCCAGCCGAAATTTCTCACAGTGGACGTTAAGGGATTGGGAATCAGATTAATCTCCTCCCTGCTGCTCCAGCCTACGTCAGCAATCCAGAGTTCACTGGTTCCAGGTCTGATCGTAAATCGAAATGGATTGCGGAATCCGTAGCCCACGATGCGGCGGGCGTTGGGGTCTGCATTGGCGGAGAGGGGATTGTCGGTGAGGGCGGCGCCCGTGAACGGATCAACCCGTATGATAGTCCCATTTAAGACGGTCGGCCCGCTGACCCTACGAAGACTCTGGGCTCGGGTCGCGCCCCCCTCCGCCGCTGGAGGGCTCTGAACGCCCCCAACTCCTACCGGAGGATCTCCTAACGGATTCAGCGGAGTACCAGCCTGGCCGTAATCGGCAAAGTTAAAGTTGGCCCCATCCCCTGCAGACGCGTACAGCGCACCATCCGGGCCAAACATAACGGTGTCCATCGAGTGACTGGGAAACTGTTGTCCCCACCCTTCGACCAAGACCGATTCGGTTCCAGTTGAAACACTGCTGCCGGCGGCGGCTTCCAGCCGAGACAACCGGCCACTCACGACACATCCGTTTGTGGTTGGACCTGGAGGTGTGGGACAAGGATCGGAGGTAATATTGGGCGCTCCCCACCGTGGCACTTGGGGGTTATCCGGCTCTTTATCATAGGTGTATACGACGTACACAGAGGGAACCGTGGGAAAGTTCGGGTGGAGTTCAAGTCCCATCAGCCCTCGATCCCAAAAATTATGCACATTCGCCCGCAAGTCATGGAAAATAATTGGTGTGGTGGCAGAAAGATTGGCGAAGACCTTGATGAGTCCACTTTTTTCTGCGACAAAGACCCCGTCCATCCGGAGAAAATCTGACAGTAGTAGGTTCAGTCAGCCCTGAGAGCACAATGGATTCTGAGAACCCCGCCGGCAAGGTCGCACCTTCTACTACGGCAACCGCTGGACTGAGGAGACACGTTAATGCGGTACAGGCCCCAACCCAAAGGGGAAATAGATTCTCAAATTTTCTCATTCTGCCTCACAGACAAAATATTAGGTAACTCTGCACGGTTTGATGGCTCTCTATCAAAACGGGAACGCAAGTACTCTGCAGAGGTGGCAACGGTCGCTCTCGTTCTTTCTCTATCTTGCGAAGGTGGTCATGACTCTGGGTTCCAGAAATGCATTGTTGTGCACCTACCCTTGAGGGATGATACAGCGGAATGGAAGCGTGTTCTTCCCAGCTCCTTACCAATTCACGTTGCGAGACGCATTCTGTCCAAATGACTATGAGGTGGCAATCCCTCCTAAGGAGGGGAATAACGGCAGAATATAGTAGTGAGTTATCGGTGCTCAATGATTCGACACGGTAAGATCGGGCCGGCTTTCCTATAAGCATCGCTCTTGCGCAGACATGAATCCGTAGTCCTCAAGCTCCTGATGTTTCAAGCAAACTTGTCTTTGCCTGCTCATAAGTGAATCTCATGTCATGAATAGTAGGTTGTGGAGCCGATACTGTAGCTCCGCCACATTTCGTTGGCGAGTCGGCCCACATCGACCTCGTTCAGGGTCGAAACGAACTGCGTCTCGGTGGACTACTCTACGGAAATTTACCCTTTGAACTTGTCTTAGATGAGAGGGAGCATAGGGTCGCGGCAGTTTGCATCGTATGTGTGTTCCTGTTCCACTTCTATGACTGCCGAATTTGGTGGCGGGTTTTTGATCTGAACGATCAGGGGTTGAATCACGGCGTCGAGCGCTGGCTGGGCGGTTGAGGAGTGATTTTCCTAATGGTTTACCGCGTGAACATGTCCTTCAAGATGATGAAAATGGCTATGGCTAACCAACAAGTGTCGACAAAATTGGGAGGAAGTTTCCCTTCCCCTACCCCCTCACGCCTTACCCTTCACACCTCACATTCCACGGTTTGACACTCCCCAAGGCTGTTTGCTACGCTCCGCGCTGGTTAGCGCCTATCATCGGCAAGACCGAGCCCCATGAACATCAAGGACTACCTCGAACAGAAGCGGGTCGACGTGGATCAGTTCCTCGATTCCGTTATGCCCAACGCGGTCACTCCGCCTACCACCCTCCACGAAAGCATGCGATACAGTCTTATGGCGGGAGGGAAGAGAGTCCGCCCGATCCTGGCCATTGCCGCGGCAGAAGCAGTAGGTCAGCCGGCACCGGGATTGATGCCAATCGCCTGTTCGTTGGAACTGATCCACACTTACTCTTTGATTCACGACGACCTGCCCGCAATGGACAACGATGACTTCCGTCGCGGTAAGCCCACGAATCACAAGGTCTACGGCGATGCGATGGCGATCCTGGCCGGCGACGCGTTACTGACGATGGCGTTCGATCTCTGTAGCCATCCGGATCTGATGAAGGGCTGCGACCCCGCGCGCCAAGTCCGGCTGATTCAAGAACTGGCTTACGGCTCAGGGAACATGGGGATGGTAGGCGGGCAGGTATTCGATATCCAGGCTGAAAACAAAGACATCGACCTCCCGACGCTTCAGAACATCCACAAGCATAAGACCGGCATGCTGATTCGCGCAGCGGTGCGAATGGGCGCCCTTGCCGCCGGCGCGCAAGATCGCCAACTGGACGACCTCACAAGTTACGCCGAGGATGTCGGACTCGCCTTTCAGATTGCGGATGACGTGCTCAATGTGACGGGGACACGCGAGGAACTGGGCAAGAATCCCAATACCGATGCAGAACGAGGAAAGAAAACCTACCCGACATTCTACGGGGCCGATGGAGCCAGGAAACTAGCGGATGACTGCGTGGCCCGCGCCATCGCGCGCCTCTCTCTGTTCGGTCCAGCCGCAGACCCGCTTCGTGAAATTGCGCGCTATATCACTTCGCGAAGAAACTGACGTGAGGCGTGAAACGTCAACCAGCAGAACAGCTGAGAGCCTGCTTCAAGACATACCTCTAACTTTTCACCTTTCACCTTTCACGTCTTCAAGATGAAAGTTCTCGTCACTGGGGCAACCGGATTCGTCGGCGGCGCAGTGGTGCGCGCGCTGGTCAAGAGCGGCATCGACGTCCGCGTCCTGGCCCGTGCCGGAGCCGACCTCCAAAATATTCAGAATCTGACCGTCGAACGGGTCGAGGGAGATTTGCGCGATCCGGCCTCATTGCGCACCTCGCTCACCGACTGCCGACAGCTCTACCACGTGGCGGCGCACTATGCGCTCTGGGCCAAAGACCCCTCGATTTTTTACGACATCAACGTCACCGGCACGAAAAATCTGCTGGAGGCGGCCCGCGACGTGGGCGTCGAACGGATCGTCTACTGCAGCACCATCGGCGCGATCGGCCTTCCTCCCGGCGGAGGGCTCGGCACAGAAGAGACGCCCGTCTCGCTCGAACAGATGGCCGGCCACTACAAACGATCGAAGTACCTGGCCGAGCAAGAGGTCGTGAAGCTCGCAAAGGCTGGGCTGCCGGTCGTCATTGTGAATCCAAGTGCTCCAGTCGGTACAGGGGATGTGAAACCCACCCCGACGGGGCAGGTCATCGTGGACTTCATGAAAGGCCGTATGCCGGCCTATATTGAAACCGGAATGAATATCGTGGACGTCGACGACGTGGCAGCCGGTCATCTGCTCGCGATGGAGAAGGGTCGGATCGGCGAGCGTTACATTCTTGGCAATACAAACCTCATGCTACACGAAGTGTTTGAGATCTTGAGTCGATTGACCGGCGTGAGGGCGCCCACGATCAAGCTGCCCAGACTGGCAGTTCTCCCTCTAGCCTACCTTAACCTATGGATCGCCAACCTCACCGGCCAGTCCCCTCGTATTCCGCTAGAAGGGGTGAAGATGGCAAAGTATAAGATGCACTACGATTGCAGCAAGGCGATCAAGGAACTCGATATCCCACAGACGCCGCCGGAGATTGCGTTGGAAAAGGCGGTGCGGTGGTTCCGAGATCACGGGTATGCGTAAATTTGATGCTCAATGTTAGATTGTCGGAATTGATTCCACATTGAGTATCGAGCATTGATGGACATTCTTACCCTCTTTGTAAAAACCATCCTGTTCCGTCCCTACGTCTTCGCCTTTCTTGCCGCCTTTTTGTTCGCCGCGATCCAATTGATCGGCTGGCCGAGAACCTGGCGGTTCTGGTTGATCAGCTGGGCCACGGCCTTTGTCTGCGAATTTTCTTCGACACGCACCGGTATTCCCTTCGGGTGGTACTACTACAACGGCTCGACCGTGGGCCAGGAACTCTACTTCTTCGACGTCCCGTTCATGGACTCAATCTCATTCAGCTTCTTGCTCTACGCCGCCTACTGCGTTGCACTCTGCCTCCTTCTTCCAACCAGGCCGACTTCTACTTCCACTCGTCCGATGTTCAAACCCCTTCACCTTGACGTGAATGCGCGAACGGGTTGGTCCGTACTCTTCGTCACAGCCTTCTTGTTTGCCTTCATCGACATGGTCATCGATCCGGTGGCACTCCGCGGCGACCGCTGGTTCCTGGGGAAGATTTATTATTACCCCGACCCAGGCTTTCACTTCGGCGTTCCCTTCGCGAACTATGTCGGATGGGCTGTCGTTGGGCTCATCTCCCTTGCCATCTATTTTCCGCTCGAGCGTCGGCTGCCCATTCTCTCACTCACTCCATCAGTCACACCGCGCCTCCTCCTGGGGGTTGGCCTCTATTATGGTGTTCTCGCCTTTAATCTCAGCATGACGTTTTGGATCGGCGAATCGCTTATGGGAATGAGCGGGCTGCTGATGCATCTCCCTGTCATCACACTGCTATTGTATCGTCTTGCAGGACCGTGCGTAGCCACTTCATCGGGATAGCCCGGTGGCAATCAGACAATAGAATTAGTATAGTGAACAGCGGTCCCCATGCTGACAACAGGAGCGGCCAGATTTCCACCGGCACCGGGTAATCCACAATGGTATCCGCTTCACCGCCATGCCGGCCAGGAAAGAGAGTGACCAAACCCGAAGACAGAGACAGCTGGAGACAGGTCCGCGATGGTCGTCATCTCCCACAACTGACTCAGAACGAACTCGACCAGATGAAGGCATTCTAGCTTTCATCGAAGAGCGACCTGGAAGAAGGCGCCGCCTTCGCTCAGTTCCTTCAGGGAGACATTGTGGGAGCAATACAGACTCATCGCGACCATCATCACGCACGCATCGACATCGATACAGGAAAGAGGATTTACCATGTGGTTACGCCTGACTGTCACGCTCACGTGTCTCTTCATGTTGGCGCCAAGCTTCGCCCTCAGCGCCGACCAACATGTACTCGGGACGATTACGGCGATTGACGCGGTCCATGTCGAAATCAAAACGACCATGGGTCAATTGATGAATGTGCAAGTCAACAAAAAAACCCGCTACAAGGATGAGAGCAATCCGAAGAAAGCCACCATCCCCGAGGTCGGCAATCGTGTCGTCATCAAGGCGGAAAAAAATGAAATAAAAGGCCACAACGTGTTACTTGCCATCGACATCCATTTTTCCTCGGCCAAGCGCGTACCGGTCCCCACGCCGCCGGCTCCAATTCAGTAGCAGGTTACAGCCAGACGACTGTTGCCCTGTAGAAATGTGTAAGGTAGCAAACGGTCATTGACTCAGGGTCAGAATCGGGTGCAGGCTGATTAAAAGGGCTTCCCAGCAAGGCCGCAGCGAGCGAAGAGGCGAGGCGTACGCTTCGGTACGTTGAACCTCTGAGCGATGCGAGAACGAAGCTGGCAGACTTTTCAACAGCCTGTGAGGATGAACGATGCCGCCACTTCACATGACATCTGAGCCCAATCACTCGTTGTTCAGCGGTGGGGTTCGCGTGGCCGTTATTCGCGTGGCGATCACGGCCATCGCCGTATTTCTCGCGGTGATGATTGTGCCCGGCATAGCAGTCGACTCGCTCCCCGCCGGACTCGCCGCGGGGCTCGTGCTCACAATTCTGAACCTTTTGCTCCGGCCCATTCTCTTTGTGCTGACCCTTCCCTTGATCGTTCTCTCGATGGGACTCTTTCTCATTGTGGTCAACGCGCTTCTTCTGGGGCTCACGGCCTATCTGGTCAGCGGATTCTCCGTCACAGGATTCTGGCCCGCAGTCGGGGGCGCGATCGTGATTGGTTTCGTCACCATGATCCTCAACTGGTGGGCCTCTGACAACCGCTCGACGGAACATCGCTCCTTCCCCCAACGTCCACCGAAGATTATCAATCCCGGCGAATAACGGAATCTGTGAGAAGGATAGAAACGCTGCCCTTCTCACCCTCCTAACCCTGCCTGACACTATTCCTTTTCATTGAATTGCCCATCGAGCATTGCTACAATGCGCTCCTTTGACTGGTCTAACCCACAAATGACAACTACAACTCCGCCACAGAACAAACCCATTCCGGAGACGCACCTCCAACGGACCTTAACCTCCGTCATCAACGAGCTGCCAGTCGACGCGGCGCTCGCTGCCGTATTCCACCATGACCAAGGCCCGCTGGTCAGCCATGCCGTACGAGGCTTTACCCCTCGTGATATTCAAGCCATCCTCAGAACACTGTCGGCATCTACCATCGCTGCAGCCACCCCTGTAAACGACCAGGAGAGCGGCCGCACCATGCGCCTCCGCTTGATTACACCTGGCACGAAGTCGTTGCTTGGGATCCCCCTCCACTATCGAAACAAAACTTACGGCTTCCTCGTCATCGGACGAAAAGAGAGTGTCGCATTCGCGAAAAAAGAGAAGAGCTTGATGGAGCAGGCCAGCGACGATGTGACAAAAGCGCTGGAGCGCGAAGGCCTCTTCGATATGAACATCGTGCTCAGCCGCCCGTTTGTCGCACACGAGCCCGTCCCTCCACCGCCCTCTCCGACAGAGATGTTTGCGGCCCCGGCATCGCAACTGACACCGGAGTTCCAAGACAAGATCATTGCCGTGTTGGCGGATGCCAACCAATACGTCGCCTATGATCGCATCTGGGCCTGCCGCTACGACCCCCTCGCGGGCAATGTCGAAATCCTGGGATTGGCCGGCGATCTCAAGGGCGAACAGAAAGATGGGAAAAAAGATCTGAAGCCCGGACACCGCCTGGCGCTTGACAGCTCAGCTTCCGGGTGGGCGGTTCGCCACCGTAAGCCACGCGTGGATCATGATCTCGCATCCACACAGGGACGATTCCTCGACCACAAATACCTCTTTAGGGATCGGCTTCTCTCGTCGCTCGTCATCCCGTTCTTTGTCCGGGGACAAGTGGGTGGAACCATCACCCTGGCCTCAAAAGAGGCTGGGCGATACCAACAGACCGATGCCCGCACACTTGAGCCCACAATTGTCAAAATTGCAGATATTCTCCAAGCTCCGACACCGGTATCGACCAGCCAAGCCCCCGCTACGGGACAAGCCGGCGCACCTGGGATAGCCCTTGCCGCTGGTCCTTCGGAGCCCAGCATCAGAAAACAAGAGCGGCAGGCCGCCATCGGCGAGTTCAGCATGTTCCTGGCCACAGAAGTGCGTGAGCCGCTCGCCTCGATCCGCGCTCAATTAGAAGAGGTCACAGGGGAAGGCATCCTCGACTTCGACCCGCAGACACGCGTCGAGAACGCGATGCGTGACATGATCAGAATCGAAGCCATCCTCAACGAAATTTTAGATTTCGCCAAACCACTCGAACTGACGCGACGGCTCCTTCGCATTCCAGAAGTGATCGAGAGCGCGCTCACGGTCGTCGCAACCGACCTCGAAGTCACCAGAATACAGGTGACCAAGGACTATGCCACGATGATCGCACCGGTGCGCGGCGATGAAGCCAAGCTCCAGCAGGTCTTTCTCAGCATTTTCAGAAATGCGAGTGAAGCGATGAACCCCGGTGGGCATCTCCATATTCAGGTCACCCAGCATCGCGCGGGGCGCGGCGTGGAAGATCAGATCCTCATCAAGAACGACGGGGCTCCTATCCCGGCAGACATCGTCGATAAGGTCTTTGAGCCGTTCTTCACCACGAAGCGGACCGGTGTTGGTCTGGGCCTCGCCTCGGTGAAGAAGATCATTGAAGAACATGGTGGCTCAATTGCCATCGGCAGCGCTCCCGGCGAAGGTACCACCGTCACCATCCGCCTCCCCGGTCTGAGCCACGGTCCGTCCTATCGCGGCCGCCGCCGCCCACCAGCACGCCGCCCGGCCTAGCCCATCTCCGCCCGCTCCCTCGTTGCTGATACCTTAAAGACGCCTAGCCCGAGGCTCCGTGTATATGGCTCGACTCACCTTCGCCTGAAATACAGAATACTCGTTCGCATCGCGCACGGCTCGTGGCAGCATGTTCATTATGAGACCGACTTGCCGGCTTTTTTACCACGCATTGGACGGAAGATCTTGTCCGGAACGAAGGAGGCGTCGCAACCTGTGGAACCGTAGCTAGGCGATTCTTCTGATGGCGGACACACAATCAAACGCCTCTTCAGGGAAATGCGCTCTGAGCGATTCAATCGTTTCGTACCCCCATGACACAGCTCCAAAAGCAACTTGCTCCTTACGCGCCGCCTCCAGATCGGCAGCTTGATCGCCGATATAGATGGCTTCATGACAGGGAATGTCAGTTTTTCTGAGCACTTTCTGTATTCTGGCTGCTTTGCCAAACATCGACATTCCGCACTCGAATTGGCTGATCAGTTTCGTATTTTCAGGCCCCAGAATCTGGCTGACATTGTCGTAGGAGTTTGATGAAACGATGGCAAGAGTCACTCCGTTATTCGCCAAATGCAGCAACAGATCATCGATATGTTCAAACAGTGAGATACTTGCCGCATTTTGCTTCATGAGAGAGGTGAAACTCTTTACAACAAAAGGGAGTTTCCAAGCAGGCATTCCTACTTGCTCCATGATCTGCCTAGCGTTGTACTGCCTATACGTAGGAACCAAATCCAGATCAACTTTCTTGAAACCATGTTGCGCAGCGAGTTGATTGAATACTCGAATAAAAAAGGGAAATGAGTCCGCTAACGTTCCATCGAAGTCAAAAATTGCCAGCCGGTATTTCATATGCATGAATTGCCTAACAATGTTTAGGCCGATCCGCTTAAGCTCCTGATCCCTGGGCGTTTGTCCGCATAACACGCCTGAAGATTTCTCGTCGAAAACCGGTTAACCCCCTTACCGGCAATTGTTTGCTCTCTGCCATGTGGTTTATCACGGCAGCTTACGCGGATCCGCATAAGACCACCTCTGTGAATGGACTCAAAGCCCGTCCACCGGACTACGAACGCTCTCAGAGGCGTGGTTGGGACATGAATATATATCTGTTGTCTTGACGGCACTGTGGCAGCCCGCCCCTATACCTCTCTTCAGGCGAGCGAATGAGAGCACCACCGCCACCATCCACCTCCTCGATCTCAACCACGGCCCATTCTATCGCGACCACGACCGCACAAGGCCACCAGCAGCAGCCGCCACAACTGACCTCTTATTTCCATCCATTCTCAGAGTCGGCGGCGCTAGACAATTGGCAAACGAAGATGTACGGTAACACGTACATATTGGGAGGCCTACTATGGATGCTATTACGTACACCACCGTTCGCGCAAACCTCGCAAGCGCAATGGACCGCGTTTGCGACGACCACGAAGCCCTGATCATAACGCGCAATGGAGAACAGTCGGTCGTGATGCTCTCGCTGGAAGACTACAAATCCCTAGAAGAAACCGCATACCTCTTACGCACTCCCGCTAACGCTAAACGTCTTCTTGCAGCTGCTGCACAACTGAACGCCGGCAAAGGTATTGAGCGGAAGCTCGCCAAGTGAAACTGATCTTCGCTGACGATGCATGGGACGACTGTGTCTATTGGCAAAAGCAAGACACGCGCATGGTTGAGAGAATCAATAAGCTGATACGCGAGACACAACGAGAGCCCTTCGCAGGAGTGGGTAAACCTGAGCCCTTGAAACATGCGCTTTCGGGGTACTGGTCACGTCGAATAAATGATGAGCATCGAATGGTCTATCGCGTAGAGGGGGATGCGCTCATGATCGCGCAGTTGCGTTTCCATTACTGAGACGCTGAACGCTCCAGTACTCAGCTGCAAACGGAACGCTCGGGAGGGAATATAAAGGGGCGATGGATTGGAAATATTTCCGGGAAGACTTATGAGAAATTAAGACTCCCGACTCCTTTTTTACGCAATCCGCATACGCTGCCGATATCTGGGTTTTTGTCCATGTAACACGCCTGAAGGGGAAGGTCTAATAGGTCAGACCCATTAGACCTTCCCGGGGGCACATACTCCCTTCACAATCGCACCTTCTACGCCCTCGGCACTCGGCAACTCGCGAGGGAGGCGCACCGCTCAGCGCCCGGGGGGCGGATTGCCCGTTTCCGGCTCGATCTTGCGCGGGCTCGGCGCGCGCAAGGACCGCAGACCGGTGGCGATTGCCTCGAGTTCGGAGCCTGCACCGCTCCTCTGCATCGCCTCGTCGAGCACCGCGCGCAGGTCGACCCGCACGTCGGGCAGGCGCGTGACGCGCCAGGTAAAGGTGTAGTCGGGGTAGCCGGCGCAGGCCGCCAAGTCTGGGCAGGGGTCCAGTGTGACGGATTCGATCACTTCGTCGCCGACGTGAGGCAGCCCGACTTCGAGCTCCTGCGTCGGATAGTCAATCCTGGCGCTGCCAATGAAGTCGTTAAATCCAGTTCCGTCCTGGCACACAGCGGAATACGGGCCGACATGACGGCCCGGCTCTGGCGTTCCTACGCTTCCGAGGCAAAAACCATACGGGAATCCGATCGAGTCCTGCTCCCATAACTCAACCCGAAAACCCAGCGGCGCGGGCTCGCCGACCTCTTCGCACACCGACGACTCGCCGAGTACGACGGTGCCGGGGCGTACCGCGACGATGCAACTCTTAGCGGGGTCGAAGTTGTGGGTGTCGCCCGAATCGATGCCACCGATCTCCCTGGAGACAGTCCAGCCTTTGGCGTCGTCGGTCTGGACCATCACTTCGTCGCTGCCCGGCCAGTCGAAGCCGCTTTCGTCTCGCGCCTTGAATCGTATCGCCTCGATCTTGTAGCGCCGTTCGATCCACTGAATCGTGTCCCAGCGGGTGGCTCTCGACGCCTCCGCGATAGTCGGGCGGCCCGCGTCTTCTGGCTGCGGCGATGCCGGGCGCGCCTGCGCGAACGCACCGGGGGTACACCAAAGCCCTGCCACCACACTGAAGCAAATCGCCATGAAATGCCTGCGTGAAATCATCATCGATCTCCTCCTCGGTAAGACAGCTCCAAGCCAGGCCGTGATTAAGCGGATAGACACAGGTCCCTATACAATATCTTGTATCTGTATCCAGCCTAGTTCTTGCCCTCGGCTATTGCATGCCTCTATTTCTTTCCACCACGAAACACTCGATGCGGCTGGTAAATTGCACTCTCCTTCCAATTGGCTCGCACCGGACCTTTCCCCACGTTCTTCTTTCAAAGAATTTTGTCATTTTTTATAGGGCAATGGATTAGGTTTATCAACGCTCGTGTACCTTCTCTTCACAGGAGGGTAGCCTGTTTGGCCTCCTACTCCGCGCGTTCATTCAATTCCCCATTACTTTTCAAGGGCAGCCTGGTCAATCCTCGATTGCGCGTGTCGAACGAGCACATTCCTACCGTGCGCATTCCGTGAGCACAGGAGACCCACATTCCATCCCTCCTCAAATCCCCCCTCACCCTTTAGGGGAGTGGACGAGGCTGCCCTTTACTGCGCGCATCGAACGACCACCGCTTT
>JACMLT010000118.1 GCA_014379455.1 Nitrospiraceae bacterium | reverse complement strand
CAGCCTCGCATGTGACCGACTGCTGGACGACTCCATCACGCGCGACGCGTTGACGAAGGACGAGCTGAACATTATCAAAATGTCTGTTCAGCGACTCACGGAGAAATTTTTTGGCGAAAGCAGCCCTAGACAGCCCGGGATAGTCCCACCTGTGGTTCTTCCTCACGGTTCCGGCGGTCCGGTGGAGTGAGTGACGCTTCCTTCCCGTAGCGCGATGGGTATCAACCTGCCAAGGATCTCCTCAACCACTCGGTCTAATCGTCGGCCAAGGTGCCGTTGCCGAGAACAACTTTCAGCAGTCGATTGTGCTAGAGCAGATCGAAAAGCACAGAATTGTTAAAAGCCGCCGTAAGTAATAGAAAAGCTGTAAGTCCCCAACTAATTTAATGCTTCTTACGGCCTTATAACCCAAAGATCGAAGGTTCAAATCCTTCCCCCGCAACCAACAGTTTCAGATACTTCTATACTATCCCCTTCTCGTTCCTTGCACTGAACGGTCGCGTTGTCCGTGTTTCCCCTGATTAGCGTAAATCCCCGGCCTGCTTCAACAGCTCCATGGGGTAGATCAGCGGTAGACGGAGAGGTTTAGCACGGTCCACCGCTGCGATATGCACAAGTGCACCATGGAGGATGTAAGTCTGCCAGACTGTTTGAGCCTGAATCAGGAACTCATCGCACAGGGTTGGTGCTGGTGTCAGAAGTATGTGCTGGGAGATACGGTGCAGGAAGGGTGAGAGCACGATGCGAGAGAGATGAGGAAGGGATTGTGGGTGGATCCAGCCATGGAGCATCTGCGTAGACCGAATTTTCTCAGCTGCGCCCTGTAATCTGTGAAAGATGGTCCTTAGCTCTCGGATCGTTTCCGCCGATAAAATTGATTTCCGCATTCCCGGCAATGCCAGGGAAACCAGCCTGCCAGTCGGCGGAGAAAATCCTTGAAACTATGCCGGACCGACCGACGGCAGTATGTTGACCCACACGCAGGGCAGCTTACCGCTCTTGCCTGCGCGTGTGGCTTAACACCGTGGCGGACGGAATGCAGGGTCGCCATAATCGCCTGGGGCCTTTTCAAACGATTAACATACACTGATTGGTTGGTTTCCATAACTAGGAGAAGTACTAGGGGTGAACATTTCTGGCAAGTGTCCAGAGGTCTCTGTTTAGACTCGGCTGGAGATATCTGCCCACACAGACGGAGGTCAGAATCCCTCTGCCTTTCTTTCCCATAAGCGGCAGAACAAGGCGGGACCTTTCGCCATCACAGCACAGGTGCAGTAAGCCACAGCAACCACCAGGAGGTGCAAATTTCTCCCAGTCTCTGTTTGCGTAGTGTCTGTGAAACCTTGCCTGAAAATACGGTAAGCATTTGACGAAAGACTGTGCGGTGATATAGTTGGCGAGAAATTTCGCAAAACGGGGAGATATCATGCACTTCGTTCGCATTGGCAAGAAAGCGTTGAACCTTGATAGTGTGAGCTACTGTGAAGCACAGATTTGGCAAGATGAGATGTCGCTAAAGATCTATTTCTCTGGATCCGCCAACAATACCCCGCTGGTATTCGCCGAGGGCGATGCCAAGGAGCTGTGGAAGTACTTGGATTACGTTGCTGAAAAGCCTGTCTAACGCCCCCTCTTCTTCCCCAACTCTCGGAATGTACGGTTCGCCTCGCGTTGTGATCCCCGTAGACGCTTGGGCCCTGTCTCTTCCTATGGATCCTTGCTCTGAGCCATGCCTCCCCAAGGGCTGAGATTACAGGCGATCGATTAGTATGGTCGTCCTGCGTGCATAGACGGGGCAGCAATCACAACCGGCATGACCCAACCGTCCTTCTTGTAGCCACGATAGTACACAAGCACCTTTTTTACATAATCCTGTGTTTCTTTATAGGGTGGAATTTTTCCATATCGATCCACCTTGCGTTCACCTGCGTTATAGGCCGCCAAGGCTAACCGGGTGTTACCGTGGAACCGGTCCAGGAGGTATCGCAGGTGCTTGGCTCCACCGGTGATGTTCTCGTTCGTATCGTAGAGGTGACGCACACCATGGCGGATGGCGGTTTCCGGAACTAACTGCATGAGTCCTACTGCTCCCGCTTTGGAGATCACGATCGGATTGAAGGAAGACTCGGCTTTCATGACCGCAAGAAGCAAGGCCGGTTGAACGTGGTGCTGCTCAGCTGCACGGATGACGGCCTGCTCAAGTTCCAGATTCGCCACACCACTGTGATATCGGGTCTTACGGTGAATGGCTGCGACAGGTGGGCTTATCGGGACATTCGTGGGGCTGACCAGCCTCGCGGGGTCGACGTATTCATAGGTCTGCGCATCGGCGAGGACAAAGGGGGCCCAAATTGCCGTCAGCGTCAGAATTACGCAGGCGATATATCTGGCTGACCCCTTATGGCTCAATGTTCGGTGGCCTAAGCCGTTATGATTAGGTTCGGTGTGATATTCGGCCCTGTTCATTTTTGTTTCCTCTCCGTGCCAAAACCGGTGTAGCCCTGCGGCACGTCTTTTATGTTGCTGGGGGGTTGACCCTGCCTTGTGAGGCTGTACAGGCAGGTTCTACGCCGTTCTTCCGGGAGGATTAAATGCTTGCTTATATAAATATTACAATGATTTGTAATTGCCCATGCCAAGTTTTTCGTAGAGAGATTTGGGTGAGGGTTTCCCTTGTTTTGGCCCTCCTCACCGCACTTTGCGGTTCATGTGAGAGAGGGCAGAGGTCGCAATTTCCCTTGGGTCAGACTCATCGAACGAGGGGTCCTCTCGCGTGCCGAAGGAGACTGTGGTAGTCTGGATTCTCCCACTTCCTTTGACTGGAAGGAGTCGATTGCTGTGGTAAAACTTCGATACTGCGAGCGAGTCCATACACAGTTCCCCGTTGTGTTTGCTGGGGAGGCTTATGTGGGGGAAGGGACTGTGCTTAACCTATCTGTCCCAGGCTGCGCCATCCACAGCCGAAAGCCCGTACAGCCCGGTTCCTATCTTGAGATGAGAATGCTTGTGCCTGATATCACGCCTCCGCTCCGGGTTGGATTAGCCAAGGTTCGTTGGTGTGAGGGGCGTCGTTTTGGTGTAGAATTTATTCAAATGCCCGGTCAAGACCAAGTTCGCTTGGGTCGTCTCGTCAAAAATGAGATCCCTCCCGCAATGGCATCTCGGTCCAGCGTGTAGCAAGGGATGCATTTCTGGTAACAGCCACACCGGCCAGTGAGGGGCAACACGTATGACAAGAGGTCTTGTACTCATCATGGTATTGTTCCTGGCAGGCTGCGCTCAGTCCTATACCGTATTCCATAGCCAGACGGGCAACCCGATCATATTGGCTCGGCGAGCATATTCCTACGAAGGTTGCCTCTCCACGATGCGGGAGGAAGCAGCTCGACTTGGAGTCTCGCTGAGTACGGTGAACGTGAGAGGTTCTTGGCAAGGTCGATCCCTTCTCTGGCCCTTCGAGCCAGGGTATGCCTGCGAAGGGGCAATCGGTCCTGAACGTCTTCTAAGCGGAGTCAATCCATACGGTCGTCCTCTATAAGGGTATGCACCGCTCACTTCTTACTTTTTTTTGTTGCCTCACCGTATGACAACATTGGACGATCGAAGAAAAGCCGAAGAGGTTCGCCGTGGAGCTGAGCGCTCCGCACAGGTTGCACCAAGGTGCCTGCATCCTGATTACTCGCCACGGTTTCTCTGACCACCCATAGGTGACGATTACGTTGGTTTGCCGCTGCGTACTCAGAGCGGGTATGTCTTCACCAGGGAGAGTGAGATTGGGGGTGAGGCCGATGCTCCTACGCCTGTCGGTGGCTTTGTGTCTCATTTGAGAGTGACACGACGCGTACGATATTGTCGCATTTTCTTTGCCCTCCCCCATCTCTTGGCTATAATCAATTGCTCGTGGTAGCCGGCTTCGTTGCAGTCAGTCCAGCCCAGAAGCGAGGAATCGGCATAGGAGTTCACACGAGAGCGGGGGTGTCAGATGATCAAAGCGCTTCTCGTTGAAGACAATGACGTCGACGCTCAGCTCACACAGGATCTTCTTTATGAATGGAGCATCGAGGAGTTCAGGATTACCCGCGTGAAAACGTTGGGAGAAGGACTCGCGCTTCTGAGCCGTGAGCGATTCGATGCTGTGCTCTTGGACCTCTCTTTGCCGGATGCATTCGGTCTTCCTACGGTCAGGCAGGTTCATGCGACCAGTCCGACGATCCCCGTTGTCGTTCTGAGTGGCGTGAGTGACCAAAATCTAGCTCTTCAAGCTGTTCAACAAGGAGCACAGGATTACCTTGTCAAGGGGCAGGGGCATCCCGAGTTGCTTGCTCGTGCCGTCCGCTATGCCATTGAGCGGAAACGCTGCGAAGAACATCTGACCTATCTCGCGCAGTACGATCACTTAACCGGACTGGTGAATCGTACCCTCTTTCGCGACCGTGTCGTTCAAGCCATGGCTCGAACGAAACGCATGCAACAACCGATTGGTCTCATGCTGCTCGATCTCGATCGATTCAAAGCGGTGAATGATACCTTCGGTCACGACATGGGTGACGAATTGCTCAAAGCCGTTGCTCAACGGCTCAAGATCTGTGTGCGGGAAGTCGATACCGTGGCCCGGATGGGTGGGGACGAGTTCACGATTATTCTTGAGGGGGTCTCGTCCGAACAGAACATCCTCGCGGTGGCAACACGTATTACTGAATCGATTGCTGCACCGTTCGAGCTTAAGGGGCACCACCTCTCCATCGGTGTCAGCATCGGAATCACAATCTACCCTCAAGACGATCATTCTATTGACGAATTACTGAAGCACGCTGACACGGCCATGTATCGGGCCAAACAGCAGGGTGGCAGTGCGTTTCATCTTCACGAAGCCTCAAGAAATCACCCGACCAATCTCCTCCCATAGCACGAGACCGCGACGGACATTGCGGATCAAGGCCAGAGATATCTTCCCGTTCTCCGGGGCCGCTGCTAATCTCTACACGCGGATCCCCGAAGATCATGGTTTTCGATATCCTGGTTCATCACCGTCCGATGTCCCCTAACGGCTGGTCTGTTACGATCAAGGTTCCGCGTGGATTGGGGGTAAGAATATTTGAGGTGTCGAGCGACTCTCGACCGGGAGTAGGGCGGCAGTCTGGAGTGATCACGATCCCCCAGTGCTGATTGTCACTGCACGTATTGTTGACGAGGAGCGCTTCCGCATGATGAAAGAGAAGAATCCCGCTCAGCATATTCTCCCGACACTGGTTTCTCACGAGCTCAGGATGGCTCCCAGGGTCTCGCACTGCAATGCCGAAATGGTGGTTCGCGCGACAGATATTATCAGCGATTCTCGGTTGTGCCCCAGCAAACACGAAAATCCCGGATTCCCGGTTGCCACAGACGTCGTTCTCGATAAATGTTGGCCGCGACTGTGGGCCATAAATCACCACGCCAGACAGAACACCCTCCGTGGCACGGCACTGTGTCACCGTACAGGAGGAGTCGAGGAGGTTCATCGCCGAGTGCTGATCGCTGCCAACATAGCGAAACGTGATGCCGGAGATACGACCGCTTGGGACTTGCTGAAGATAGAAGGGGCCTCCACGCCGGGAAAATATTTGTACCTCATCTCGACCAGCCCCCACCAAATGAATTGGCCGCCCCGTAATAAAGACCTTGTCTTCATAGATTCCAGGGCGAACAAACACTTGATCCTGTTCTCCTGCATCGAGTAGTGCCGCACTGGGTCGTGGGTACGAATCACGATCATGTGCGTCGACAGTCAAGGTTCTCCCCCCGAGTGGATTTGGCGGAGGATCAGTCATCATCTTCTATTCCCCTCACTGTACTTTCTGCTGCTCACAATCTCCTACTACTCCAGGGGAGGCGATCAAGCAGGCTACTGAAGAATAGCCCAGTACCATTCCGTCTCGTTCAGGCCTTCCACGCATCTCCCAGGATACGCATCTGGCTTCCACTCGCTGTGGTCTTGCTGAAAGAACTCTTTGAGTGTCTTGCGAACGCTTCATTCTGTTGGGGCAGCTGTGGAGACCATCGAAACGTAGGCATGCCCACGCGGTTCTTTCGCAACCCACCCAGCGACCGAGCGGCATTATTTCGACCATCACCAGGCAAGTCAAGCTCCCTCCAAACCATTGGCTAAAGCCACTTTGCTAGGTAGGTGGCGTTATCCTGTCAAGCAGGTAAGCTCGTAGATCGTACAAATCTGTCGAGCAGGCGGGGAAGCCACTCTTGAACTCATAGTGTCGAACGCCACCAAGCCCGTGGATTCGTTGTCTTTTTAACTAGGCCGATTCGTTGCCTAGCGGCACGGCGATTGCGTTATCCGAGAAGACAGGTGCCGGGACATTGCCGAGCGCTACGGAGGCATTATGGTGAAGATGATGAAGAGCCTGCTGTCAGGAATGATGGTGGTGATGTGTTCTCTCAATCTGGCCGTTGCCGCTCCTTCCAACATGCAGGAGTCGTCTCGACACCTCTATGATCGAGTGATGGAGGAGTTCAAGCACAGAGATTACGAGGCTGCCCTGGCCGGGTTTCGATTCTTTCTCGAACTCCACGGACAGTCCTCGCTGGCCGCGAATGCGCAATATTGGGTGGGAGAGTGCCAGTACCGATTGGGGCACAACAAGGATGCCTTGAAGTCCTTCTACCGTGTGGTATCCGACTATCCACTGAGTCCGAAGCTTGCGGCCTCGACGTTGAAGATCGGGCAAGCCTATACAAGACTGAAGGATCACGAGAAAGCTCGTATGACGTTCGAACGAGTGGTCGGTGAATATCCTGAAAGTGCTGAAGCGGAGTTGGCGCGGAAAGCTCTCGACGCGATGCCGTTGCGAGATGAGGAGCCGGCCTCTCAACTGACTGGCCATAGCGCCTCTGACTAATGCCGTCACAATGCAATCGGGGGACGTGTCAGCAAGATGTCGTGCAATCAGTCGTCATCGCTGACACCAAGCAGCTGGGCCAGTTGAGGGACGGTATAGGACGTGTTGGGACGCAAGATGGTCAATGGGATGCCGGCTGCTTGCAGGACAGATTGGATCTCTTGCTTCCGAGTGACCTCATGTGGCTGAGGAGGAGAACTTTCCTCAAGTAATACGACGTGATCCGCAGTCTTCGTTCCTGGATGGACCAACACAAAGTCGAGTTGCTTCAGAGCAATCTGTCTCAATACCTGTGACCGAGTCGTTCTTTCTGCCTCAACACTGACGATAGACCAGAGCGAAACCCTCGCAAAGACAAGGTAGTGGTCTTCTACGGCCAGCCGTATGAGGTTGTAGAGCAAGAGATCAGTGTTGGTCAGCAGAGGCTGAGGGCGTAATGTGACATCTTGGGGAAGGACAAAGGGCTCTTTCCTGGCCGGCCCAGCGGGTGTCGGCGTCTTGAGTCGCCAAGCCAGGAAAGCCAGGGAGGTCAGGAGCACGATGGCAAGGCCAACGAATACGAGGTCCATCGTGCCGCTATCGCCCGGAAAAGGATTCGCGCCAGCGAGGCCCATTCGGGACGATGGTGCCAAGGAGTACAGGATGGTTTGCGCCTGTTACGGACGGGATGTTGCCCCACTGGCCGGTCACGGTTTGATAGGCCAATAGAGCGAAGGCCACGGCCTCAAACACCTTACTGTCCCACCCCAAGGCCTCAAATGTGGTGACAGGAATCGGAGCGAAGACCGTCGCGAGGTGACTCATGATGGCATGGTTACGGACACCACCACCGCCGACTACCACTTCGTCGATCTCACCGGTGATCCACCGTCGCGCAGTCCCCACCGCCTTGGCCGTCCACATACTGCATGTCGCCAATAGGTCCTCAATCGAAAGGTTACGTTGCTGCTGAATCGCGATCAGTTCATTGATGAGATCAGGACCGAATGCTTCCCGCCCGGTCGATTTAGGTGGCCGCTTAGACAGAAAGGGATGGGCGAGCAGCTTGCCCAACAGTCGTGAGTCGACCTGTCCTTTCATCGCGAGTCTTCCATCACGATCCATCAACAACCGTCCGTCGGTTACGTGGACCATGAGACTATCCAGCACCATATTGGCTGGCCCCGTATCGAAGGCTTGCACTCCGCTGAGGTGCCCCCCCTTCGGCACATAGGTGACATTGCTGATGCCCCCAAGATTCACCACCAACCGCGCGCGGCGCGCATGTTTTAAGAGTAGCGCATGTGCGACTGGCGTCAGTGGAGCGCCTTGCCCGCCAGCGGCAATGTCGCGTGAACGGAAATTGGCGACAGTGGTAATTCCTGTTCGTTCGGCAATGACTGCCGGCTCGGCGATCTGGAGCGTCGAACGAATGGCGCCGACCCCCGGGGCATGGATACCATGCGGAAGATGATGTACGGTCTGGCCATGAGAGCCGATCAAGGCCACGTTGTTTGGTTGAAGGTTCGCCTGTCGAATCACGTGCAGTGCCGCGTTTGCAAACCATTCACCCAGTAGCGCGTTGAGGTGACAGATCTCGGCCACCGTTCCAGAAACCGACGCAGAGAGAATGCGTTGCTGTAACGAGCGTGGATAGGGCAATGTGTGTGCTGCGAGGGTCCGCGCCTTCAGCGAGCGATCTCTGCCTGTAATGTCCACGAGTGCCGCATCGACGCCATCACCGGATGTTCCAGACATGAGCCCCACGATGTGCATCGTTGATTCCTCCAGTGATCGTCTCGCAAGCGCTGTCGGAACGCTACGCTAATAGAACTACCCAGTGAGGTCAAGCAGGGAAACATCGTCAATCCAACCCAACTATGGATGCAGACCGTTGCGTTGACAACGATAGGACCCGATGTTACCGTCCTCGCTCATGTTCATCGTCCGGTCCGTTCTAATCGTCTGGTGTCTTCTCGCCGGCATTGGCCTGCTGGCAGCACCTTTTGCCCGTGCCGCCTCGCCGGTCGAGCCTCTCAACATCGTCGTCACGATTCCTGTTCTCAAGGATCTGGCTCAACAGGTGGGAGGGGACCATGTCCGGGTGACCTCTCTGCTGAATGGCTATGAAAACGAGCACACCTATTCACCGAGACCAAGCGACTTGGTCTCAGTGCGAAAGGCCCGGCTGTTGTTCGAGGTCGGGATCGGCCTTGAGGTATGGGTCTCCTCGCTGGTGAAGAATGCCGGAAGCCCGTCGCTTCGCGTCATCACGACATCTCAAGGAATCGGCCTGATTCGCGACCACACAGATCATCGAGATGGGATACACCAGGAGGGGAAAACAGCAGGATCAGGCGGCAACCCTCATATCTGGATGGATCCGGAAAACGTCGCCATCATGCTGCGCCATATCACTGAAGCGTTGATCTCGGCCGATCCCGCCCATGCTGCGGACTTCCGAAACCGTCAAGCCGTCTATCTTCAGCAATTAGACCGGCTCCGGAAAGAACTCTCAGATCGGGTCAAGCAGTTACCAGATCGTCGTTTCGTCGCGCATCATCCCGCCTGGCCCTATCTAGCCAGGCGCTTTGGCTTCGATGTGGCTGCGACCATCCAGCTGCAGTCCGGCACAGAACCATCAGCCCTTCAGCTGCAAACCCTGATCAGCAAGATCAAGAAAGATCGAATCAAGGTCATTGTGTCTGAAATTCAGCTCAGCCAAAAGCTTCCCGAGCTCCTTGCCAAGGAAACCAAGACGCGAGTTGTCGTCCTGACTACGTTGCCGGGAGGCCTGCCAGGGACCGAGACCTACCTCGACATGCTCCGCTATAATGTGCTCCAATTGGCGAACGCCCTCGAGTTTCCCTAGCGGATTTGCGGGCGCTCAACTAGTGCCGGAAGGAGCATCGGGTTTCGTGCCAGACTCCCAGGAGCCTATCATTCGGTTCGACCATGCGTCGTTTGGATTTCCCGGCGTCATCGCGCTCAAGGACATTTCTCTTTCCATCAACGCAGGCGAGTTCGTCGGCGTCATTGGCCCTAACGGATCGGGGAAAACCACACTCTGCAGAGCCGTACTGGGCCTCATGGCTCCCGTCGAGGGCCACCTCCATATTTTTGATTGCGCCTGCGATGAATTACGGTGTCACCACCGGGCGAAGATCGGCTACCTCCCGCAAAAGGGTGTTGTCGACCGCAACTTTCCGGTCACGGTGCTGGAAACGGTGATGATGGGCCGTTATGGGGCATTGGGCTTGTTCAAGCGTCCAGGATCGAAAGATCAAGAGATCGCGATCGAATCTCTCACCCATGTCGGAATGGAGAGGCACAAGGATACGGCTCTGGGCCATCTCTCCGGCGGCCAGCAGCAGCGTGTGTTTATCGCGCGGGCATTAGCCCAACAGCCGAAAGTCCTTCTACTCGACGAACCGACCACAGGACTAGACATGACCGCCCAGCATAACGTAATTGAGCTGGTCGAACATCTACACGACGAACTTGGCCTCACCGTGCTCTTGATCACCCATGACATCAATATGATCCGTTCACGGGTAGACCGGCTCGTGCTCCTCAAGACCCGCCTCTACGCCGCAGGGCCTCCCGCCGATGTGCTCAAACCGGAAATCCTCAGTGAGGTCTATGGGAAAGACCTGGTGATTACGGAGAAAGATTTCGTCATCGTTGAGGATTATCACCACCATCATTGACCGTGCAGTCCGATGTTTGAACTGTTCACCTACGATTTCATGCAACGTTCCCTCCTCGCGGCGGCGATGGTGGGGGGACTCTGCTCCGTCATCGGCGTGTTCGTCGTGCTGCGAGGGTTGGCATTTGTCGGGGCCGGCACGTCGCATGCGGCGTTTGCCGGCGTGGCGCTGGGCTACCTCATGGGCTGGCCGCCGTTGGGGCTGGCGATCATCTTCGGTCTTGCCACAGTGTGGATCACAGGCTGGGTTGAAGAAAAAGGCCGGATGAAGCTGGACGTCTCGATCGGCATTCTCTACACCACGACGATGGCGCTGGCCATTCTCTTCATCGGTCTCATGAAAACTTACAACGCGGAAGTGTACGGCTATTTATTCGGCAGCGTCCTGTCGGTCACGAGTGAAGAGCTGCGAATTATTGGTGGGTTGAGCATCCTCGTGCTCGGTCTTATTCTCTTGTTTTCGAAAGAACTGTATTTTATCGCTTTCGATCAAGAGATGGCCGAGGCCTCCGGCATCCCAGCGCGAAAGATTTTCTTCCTTCTGCTCACACTGGTCGCGCTCACCGTGGTCGTCTCATTGAAAACTGTCGGTGCGATTCTCGTGTTTGCCATGATTCTGATTCCTGCCTCCACCGCGTATCAACTCACGTCCAGTCTGATGACACTTACCCTCTATTCTGTGATCATCGGCATCACGACGTCCGTAGCGGGAGTGTTGATTTCTGCCACCTGGGATGTGCCTTCGGGGCCTGCGATCGTCCTTCTCGCCACAACGGTCTTCTTTATCTCGGTGCTACTCTCTCCAAAAAGAATGAAGCGCCCCACGCGTCTGCACGCGCACTAGCCCGTTTGCCGAAGGCTGCCGTCGCAGCGAATTGGCAGCTTTGTCACGCACCGTCTGGTACCGGAGATGCCTCGGATAAAAACCGACGTCATCGAATCGCTAGATAATTGCAGAAGACGAAACATCTATGCGCATGCGTGTTGTAAGGCATAGGATTTGCGGTAGATGAATCCCGTCATCGCCGTACTGTCCCTCAAGTATATCGGCGGAGAGGGACGTGTGTGTTTGTCGAGATTTTTATTCACGCAGTTATTCGTAGTGTAAAGGAGGAAGATATCGATGCGCATAAAACATCTCATTTTTGGTGCTGGGGCTTTGGTCGCGGTTCTGGGGTGGTCTTCGGTCGGTCCAGCTCAGGCCGAATGGGTACATGAGGGGCAAGCCAATGAAGGTAAATGGACACTCGGGGCTCGGACTGGCTTCAATATCCGACGCAAAGCTGGGCGGATAATACGAAGACCAGCGTCGGTCCAACGCCAATCAATCTTCACGCAATGTACGGGATTAGTAAGTGGATACGTCTCGGCTTCATGATGGAGTGGGAGCGCCGATCGATTGACGATCGCAACCCAACCGTCGACCTTGGTACGCTGAATACCGTCTCGCTGTTACCAACGGTCGAGTTTCGTCCGGGGCACTTTTCTGGTGTCACGCCCTATCTCTCGACGAGCATCGGTGTGAATGTGAACTCCTTCAGTGAGGACAATGATGCGGTGAAGATCAGCCATGCCAACACCTTTGCCTATCGATTGGCGGGTGGGTTGGATTTCCCGCTGGCACCCAATCTTATGCTCAATACGGAAGCTGCATGGAAACGGAATCGCGGCGGGCTTGAAATCAATAATCAAGATGCCGGCTCGTTCGATGCCTCTTCAATCAGCCTCTTAGTCGGTGTTCGCTACACCTTCTAATGTCCTTCTGTATACCGCATCGAGTGTCTGCTCGCTGCGGCAACAGATTCTTTTGATACACCCACCCCACCGAGAAGACTGTCACGGATACGAAATCGAATGTCGTAGAGGGCATCAATAACAGAGAGCAGGCATTCTTCTCATGGCAGGACTGTCAATGGACATCTATTGCTCACCGAGCTCCACTGTCAGGCCTAAGGCAGGCTACTCAGGATGTCCGATGTTTCCTTGTACAGAGCGAACGTGAGCGATTGGATTATTCAAGGCGGGATTGGTTTGTGCGTGACCAGACCATGCCGGTTTGTTCGTTGGAGCTGAACCCAAGTTTTTCGTAAAAGCCCGGTCGGCGCGTGCAGAGCCAAAACAGCTCAACTTTTTTGAGTCGAGGATGGTTCAAGATGCGTTGGACAATATCCGAGCCGACACCGTGCCCCTGGTAGGCCTTATCGACAATGACATCCCAGATGGTCGCTCGGTAGACATAGTCTGTTAATACTCGCCCAAATCCGATCAACAGGTCACCGTTCCACGCCGTCACAGCGATATCGGTGTGACGCAGCATCTCGCGTGCATCTTCAAGCATCCGCCCGTTGGCCCATGGCGCTTGCTGGTAGAGGCGAACGAGCTTGGCGGGGTCGAGGTCCTTTTTTTGGGCAAAGGTGATGGCGGGCTTGAGGGTTGGGGGCATCTTGTACTAGATTATCTCCCAGTCACAGCAATTCATTCACACAGAGTGTACGAGGAACGTCATGGCAACGCAAGTCCGTAGCTGTCCCAAGTGTTCTCAACTCATGTGGCTCACCGAGAGCCAATATGAATTTCTCGATGAGTCAACCATTCGAGCCAAATGTCCTCACTGTGAGTCAGTCGTTCGTTTCACGCTCGTCTCGCAGGGAGACAACGCAGCCGGTCCCAAGATGGGCCATTGAACGGGAAGTAGGTAGGGTGCCTCGGCCAATCCATCGAATCGCGAATAGAATTCCTCCCACGCCCGATCGCCTGTGACGCAGCTTGAATCATTGTCCGGTAGAACCGGTGCGTCCCACACCTCTTGCGCCATGTTGAGGCTCTTCGCCTGAACACAGGCGTGTATCATTGCTCGAATTTCAGAATGGGCCAATAGGGCCATTCGCTGTGTAAGGTATTGTTTCCTCGTCGTAACACGTCTCAATCATCAAGCCCCTCTCGTCGCAGACAGATTCCAGATAGTTCAAGCCCTCTTTCTGCCCCGACGCTGGTAGCTGTCGGTTCGGACTCGATGTAGATTACGAGGTTTTCATTCCATACACGATTGAATTGGCTATACTGCGATCAGGATCTTCTTCACTCTTCATTCGGATTGCTCCTCGTGAGGAAAGTGGGCCAACACGTCGTTCGGTGCGAACCTTTCATGGTCGATCTATTTCTTTTCTAGCTGATTGAGAGAAAGGATGTGCGCAGTGGCCGAGAAGAATCCCAGGTCCACCAAAGCATCAAACCCTGACCGCGAGGCCGCGATGGCCGAACGTCGGGGCCGCCGACTTAGCTTGCGCTGCCGTCTATTCTTTTTTGGAGAAGATGACTTCGAAGGAGAGGCAACGGTCCTCGATCTTTCCACGAACGGCTGTCAGGCGACGTCCCTTATCCAGGTGCACGTCGGCATGACGCTCCGCCTATCCCTGTTTCTTCACGACCAGCAATGGCCTCTGCGCATCGACGAAGCCCTGGTACGGTGGGTCAGCGGCGCCACGTTCGGCCTCGAGTTTACAGGGATCAGACCGGCCCAACGTGAACGAGTTCGAGCCATCATTATGAAGGCCAATCTCTGACAGGATGCTGAAGAGATTTCGCTTCTCATCCGTTTGACCCATTCGGGACCAGGGGCGTCCGCCACAAGATATATCTGGGTGCCAGAGCGTGGCGATATAGAAGGTGGGGTTGAGCTAGAGCAGGTCGCCGATCAGCTTCACCGCTTCTTCGGGCGAGGCAGCGGCATGCACAAGATGCGGTGCGAGATTTTTGAAGAGGCCCACCCCGTCCTTGTTGGCCCCCAGCAGTATCACGGTCTTCTTTGCTTTCAGTGCCAACGCAACTTCTGAGACCGTTCCGGTACCGCCGAGCCCACAGGCCACGATGATATTACTGGACATGACGTTCACGTTGTTGCGTGCCTGACCCAGGTCCGTGACGATCGCTACGTCCACATATCGAGACACCCGTGCTTTGCCATCCGGAAGAATCCCGATCGTCAAGCTGCCGGGCACAGACTTCGCACCCTCACTGGCTGCGTCCATCACACCGCTCGCGCGCCCTCCGGTCAACACCACCCATCCTTGGCGTGCGATGAGCTCTCCCAACGTTTTCGCGTCAGACAATTCTCGGGCACCGGCCTTGGCTGGACCCATGACACCGATCACTGGTTTTCTGGTCGACTGCCTGACTGGATGTTTCACAGACTGGATCTCAGAGGGTAAAGATATCGGCGCAGGTTGCTCGGGATAGAAATATACACTGAGGGTTAGAGACTTGTCGCGGGATTCTTGCGAAGGGTCTGGGCGTTCGAATAAACGCGCACAGCGTAGGTTATGGTTTCCCCCACAACGTTTCTAATCGCTGGGCACGGCCGCAATTATATTTGTAGAATTTGTAGCGGATAGGGTTCTTTTTATAGAAGTCTTGATGGTATTCCTCGGCCGGGTAGAACTGCGAGGCCATGACAATTTGCGTAACAATCTGGTCGTTGAATCGACTCGATTGCTCGATCGCCTGTTTAGAGGTTTCGGACGCACGCTTCTCTTCGTCGGTCTGAAAGAAAATGGCGGAGCGATATTGGCTGCCGTGATCGCAAAACTGCGCATTCGGTGTGATGGGGTCAACGTTCAGCCAAAAGGCATCCAACAGCTTCTGGTAACTTACTTTGGCCGGGTCATAGACCACTTCGACCGATTCCGCATGCCCCGTTCGTCCCGCAGACACCTCTTCATAGCTCGGGCGAGCGACCGTCCCTCCTATATAACCCGAAGTCACAGACAGCACCCCCTCAACGTTCTCAAAGACTTCCTCCATGCACCAGAAACAACCTCCTGCGAAGTAGGCCTTGCCCTGAGTTGCGTTCGCTGCAGCCTGGCTGATTGTCTGAACACTCAAGGTTCCGATGAAAAGAATGGCTATGGAAAGGACGGACAGAACGGCTTGTCTTCTCATGAAACGATCCTCCTTACTGATTTAGTCGAATAGCGTGATGAATTCTTACACGTACGGGCCTGGCGCCGCGCGCGTCTTGGCTGATGAAAGGCGAACCCCCGGAGGTGCTCGTCACAAATATCACGCCCTTGGAGGGAACCGCGTTCGAACAACGATTGCAAGTAGACCTCCGTATCCGCAATCCAAACAATTTCGATCTGCTCGCGACGGGCATTGACTTTACACTCAACCTCAACGGGAAAAGGGCTGGCGCGAGGATTGGGCAATACTGCCCTCACAGTTCCCAGACTCAGCAATACCGTCGTCTCAGTTCAGACCAGCACCTCGACCTTCGATGTCGTACGCCAGCTTCACGGGCCGGCTGCACCTGAAAGACGGCCGCATGCCCTTCGACAACTCTGGTATCCTCCTCGAAAAAGGCCAGCTCTCCGGTGCACTCTCTCCATAGCCTGCATGATTCATGAAGATTCTGCTGCAAGCGCGGATACGCGGCTCCGACGGGCAGTCTCGCCGTTCAGCCCTTCGACATACTGCACGAGTATGCCTCAGGACTTCACGGCTCCGAGTGCTCGTCTCGCTTCGCCTCTACACGCTTTCGCGACGAACCTTCATAAATCATGCGGGCTAGCCCATTACATTCGAGACGCAGCCGGAATGAAGTCGGCATGGGCCCAGGCCTTCTTGAACCGATCTTCGGCCTCAGCCGCCTGATCGTCCTTTCGTTGGGCTCGCAGGCTCTGGAGCAATCCAATCAGCGCCCAGCCGTTGTCCGGATGCCGCAGAAGATCCGTGTGATAGACCGCTTCCGCTTCAGACGGGCGATCGGCCAACAAGAGCGCCGCCCCCAAATGATGCCGAACGGACAATGGCCAGAGCGGCGGTTCCGAGTAGGGAAGCGCCGCTTCGATGTTGATCGCGTCCTCGAACAGCCTAATTGCATCATCGTAGCGCTGGCGGCGGACAGCGATCTCTCCTGACAGGACTCGCTCAGCAATCTTGAGAAGTGTCCGTTGGGTCTTTTCTTCCGCCGTGCGATCCCGCCGGATCTGCTTCGTGAGGCCAGCAAGGACGGCGTGTTCACCCTCAGCTCCGGGGAGCCGGCCGGTCCCAACGAGGGCAAGTCCTCGCCCCAGCCTCCACATCCCTTCCATTAAACGCAGTCCTTTGGGAGGCACAGGTTCCTTGAGTAACTCATCCCATCGGCCGAATCGAATCATCGAAAAGATCGGGGTTGGAAGGTAGATCTCTTTCCCGCGGTCTTTGCGGGCTTCCTCCTCTGTGATCGTTGCCGTCAAGTCGCGAGCCACTTTCATCGACTCGACATTACGTCCCTCCATGGCCAAGGACGCCCAGAGAAAATGTAGATTGTGAGTGTAATAGCCGTCGGGGTACTCGCCGGGTGGATGTGAATCTGCCAAGTATTGCTCATCGACATGGGCGGCTTGCTGATTCTGTTCAACCGCTTCGTGGTACTTTCCGACTCGCATATAAATATGGGCAGGCATATGAACGAGATGGCCTGCGCCCGGCATGAGACCTGGCAGCCGCTCCGCACAGGGCAGGGCTCGTTCCGGTTGCGACGACGCCTCGACTGCGTGCAGATAGTAGTGGCAGGCCCCTGGGTGATCGGGGTTTCGCGCGAGTACGGCCTCGAGTGTGGTGACGATCTCGTCGGTGCCTGGCTGCGGTCGCCCATCCGGTTTCCAAAAGTCCCAGGGCCGCAGATCCATCAGTGATTCCACAAACAACGTGGCTGCATCATTATCCTCGGGGAATTGCTGCGCCACCGATCGCATAGCCTTCGCATAGGCCTCATCGAGTCCCTTGCGCTTGATCCCCTTTCGGCTCACATACCGTGCGGTTAACGCCTCGATGTACGCGTGCTCCCCACGAGCCGTGTGGTCCACTAGCTGCTGCGCCTTCTGGATCATCTCAACGGCGCGGCGTTCGTGCGTCTTTTCCATCGCACGATTGATGTTGGGGCCGAGCGCCAGCGCAATGCCCCAATAGGGCATTGCCGCCTGAGGATCCTGTTGGATTGCAGCCTCGAATGACCGGATCGCTTCTTCATGGTTGAAGGCATACACGAGTCGGAGTCCTTGATCAAAATACCGTTGGGCCTGTTCCGATGTGGTGGTGATAGGATGGTGGAGAGAGCCGAGATTGTCGAAGAGCGCCGGAGCGTCGGCCTGGTCAGCGGGTGCGGCTTCCGTCGATGAGAACAGCGCAGCCCAACACGTCATGCCGACAACCAAGAGTGTCGCGAACGTCAATGCTTTTATCATTCGCATTCGTCTGGGCCTCCGTCAAGATTTGATACCATCTTGGTCTACTGAGATTGTTCGTCCTGATCAATGTTTCGAATAAGGACTGCGCGGCCTCTGTCATCCACGAAGGCCTCGACCCGATCCTCGACATGAGCCGGTCGATCGATTCGAGTATTTTCGTCATGCGCCACGCGCCGCTCTATACCACTGACTTCCTGAAGCACATAGGCCCCACCCTCCACCGCCGTTACGTGGCCTGTGAAAGAAACGGTATGCGCCGGAATTGCGAGCCGAACGTTGTGAGCCAATTGGGCGCCCAGCGTGCCCCGCACGATCCCTCGCCCAAGGTCCTCTTGTCCAGACGTTTCTGCGGTGGTGCAACCGGCACCCAATAGGCCCACTCCCAGCGCACTCATGAGACACCACCGTGTCATAGCCATGTCTATTTCCCTCTCTCTTGTCTACCCTTGCTGTCCCGTCGGGTCAACAAACCGATGGGAACCTATCCTCATGGCCGACGAATTTTAGAATCGAGTGACGCTGGAAAAATTGAAGTCGTGGAGCGTCATTGCCGGCACAAGAAGCTTGCCGGTTTCGGATGTAATCGCTTCAGCTGGCTTGGTGAACGCGTCAATCCGGTTGAAGACTCGTAGCGGGCTCTCGTGAAACCGAAAGTTCTTGACCGCCGAAACGATCTTTCCATTCTCGACGAGAAACGTGCCGTCTCTCGTCATACCGGTCAACGTGAGATCGGTAGGATTGACCGTCCGGATATACCAGAAGTTCGTCACGAGGATCGCGCGCTCCGTGCGCGTGATTAATTCTTGTAGCGTCGGTAAGGACGGTCCTGTTCCTGAGAGGCAAGGGGCGTCGAGCGTGGGGATCTTATCGATCCCTCGCTCCTTCGCCGTGAACCGATCGTATGAAAGTTGTGTGAGCACCCCATCTGTAATCCAGTCGGATGTCACGGTCGGCAATCCATTGCTGGTGAACCCGATGCCCAAGAGATCCTCGTGCGTCGGCAAATTACGAAACGTCAGTCGTGTGTCGACGATCGGCTGGCCCAGCTTGCCGGTCAATGCACTTGTGCCTTTCTCGTAGGACTTCGCATCGAGCGTCCAGAGCAACGAGGACCACAGCCCCGCGACGGCAGCCGGCTCAAGAATCACGGTATAGCGCCCTGGCGGCATCTCGCGCACTTCCAGACCCCGCTTAGCCTTATTGATCGCGGTGAGTGTCCGCTCCTGGACCCTCAGATGGTCGATGGACCGATGGGCTGCGGCACTCCAGCCGGTGGCCTCGCCGGCCTGAACCGTAAGACTAAATCGTGCATCGGTCCGTTCCTCGTGGGCGAAGAGTCCCGTACTTGCGGCCATTCCAACCGTCGCAATCGACGAGGACACAATCCCGGCTGCACCAAGATTTTCCATCCGGCATTGCCCGATCGCCTCGTTCGTGTATTCCAGTCGACGGGCCGGCCCGGCAGCGGCAGTTTCAGGCCGCGTCGTCGGAGACGTCAGATACGACTGTGGCTCCACCGGAGGGAGGTATTCCGGATCGTCCGGTGATACATGCGCGATCTGCGTGGCTCTGGCCACCGTCTCTTGCACCGCCCCCGCAGAAAGGTCCGTCGTACCGGCGGTGCCGTGACGCCGTCCGAACGCCACCGTCACACGCAAAGACCCGCGCCTCGTATCGACGTTCTGGACGAGCTGATTGTTTGCAAACCTCGTCGTCCCACTCTGCTGATCCTGCAACGACACCAGCGTGTGGTCGCCGGTCGAACGTTTCAGAACCAGCTCCGCGAGAAACTGGAACTCGTCCCGGCCCGTCAGCTTCGGCCAGGTCTTGTGGCTGGTCGTACTCATGATCCCGCCTGACCTCCGATGACGTTCACGTTGCGGAACCGCGCATGGGACGCCGCATGGGTCATCCATCCGGACTGGCTCGGCTGGCCCTTGCCACACGTAATGAACCCATACCGCCGACGGTGTGACCGATCTGCGACCCCGTCGCAGCTGTTCCAGAACTCCGGCGTGATCCCATGGTAGATGACATCACGAACCATGTGTGTCCGCTTCCCGTTCTCGATCATCCAAAATGCGTCGCCACCGAATTGGAAATTATACCGTCGTTGATCGATGCTGTAGGACCCGTGGCCTTCGATGTAGATACCGTGCTTCACATCGGCGAGCAACTCGTCGAGGGTGGCGGTGCCCGGCTCAAGGCCGATGTTGGCGATGCGCACGATCGGGACGCTGCCCCAGCTATCTGCCCGATTCGACCCGCGCGAGCGGGTTTCGCCGATTTTCGGCGCGACCTCGCGGTTGGTGCAATAGCCGACAAAGATGCCGTCGCGCACAATGTCCCATCGCTGGCAGGCCACGCCATCGTCGTCGTAACCGGTCGCGGCGAGGGTCTCTGATTCGCAGTTGTCGGCCACGAGATTCACGTGCGGAGAGCCGTATCGAAAGGTTCCTCGTTTTTCGGTCGTGAGAAAGCTGGTGCCGGCATAGTTGGCCTCGTACCCAAGCGCGCGGTCGAGTTCGCTCGGATGACCACAAGATTCATGCATGGTGAGCGACAGATGTTCAGGATCGAGGACGAGATCATACAGACCTGGCTCAACGGTGGGCGCCTTCACTTTCTCAACGGCCTGAGCCGCGATGCGCGGGGCCTCGTCCAGGAAGTTGGCGTCCTCGATCAATTCATAGCCCATCCGAAGAAACGGCGTATTGAAGCTCCGCGAGGCGAACCGCCCATCATGAACCGCCGTGGCATCGAAATCGCCGTTCACGGCCAGGAGGTCGAATTCCAGGCGCGACCCCTCGGTCGACACAAAGAGCTTGCGGTCCCGACGGGCCCACAGGCTCGCACTGCTTCGCACGATGCCAGGCTGCCGATGGACAGACTCCATTGTCTCAAGGAGCAGCGCAGTTTTCTTGTCGAGCGCGACGGCCAATGGATCGATCCGCCGCGCCGTGACGATGCGGTCACGATGGACCAGCTCATCGGCGAGCTTCACTTTTTCGATCACCAAAGACGCTGAGCCTTTCGCAATCTCGATGGCCAACTCAGCCACACGCGGGGCCTCCTCCAGCGACAGCACCGAACTGGCCGCAAACCCCCAGGCGCCGTGATAGAGGACGCGGATCCCAATCCCTCTGTCCTGCATGTCTTGAATGGACGCGATGCGGCGGTCTTCACCGCGAATGGTTTGGGTCGAACTGTCGAGGAAGCGAACATCGCCGTACTCAGCCCCGGAGGCCACCACGCGTTTCAGCGCGAGTTCGGCGAGTTCGTCCCAACTGGGAGCGCTCATCGCGTGACCGCCTTTGTGAGGAGTGAACGAATCTCGAACGGGGTTAGTATAACAGGATCAAGGGAAAGATCGCAGAGGATCAGAAGGAAGCGGTGCGATCGAGACCGGCTAGAACAATCCGGCAATACCGGTCGAGATCTTTTCTTGAATGATCGGGGTGGCTTCAGGAATATCGAGATCCTTCTGGCGGACGTGACCCACCATCCGCATCTGCTGCACTTTCGGTCCGGCCGTGACTTGCCCCGCCATGGGTTGGCCTAAGGGTTTGCCCATTTTGCGATCGGTAATTTGCACATCGGTCACGCAGAGATAGGTGTCGCCCTCTTCTTTCGGAGCCTGTTGCATCTGCATACCGGGAAAGCCTCCTCGCCCGCCGCTCATGGCCATAGCCTGAGCCATCAGGGCGTTCATGTCGGGCATCCCGCCACCCAGTGGCAATGCGCCCATGCCCATGCCGCCGGGCTTCACTCTCCCTATTTGATCGCCGCCCATCGAATTTACGGAAGTCATAGGGGTTCCCCCACTGCTGACACCAGCGCCGAAGTTCGCCATCGCAACAGATTCCGGCGTGACGCCGTCGGCGCCCTTATGGCAATACACGACCTTGGCTTGAATCCAATAATTCGCCTGTTCAGGATCTTTGGTGATTTGGTAGCCCTTGGTCGTGAGTTTGGTCTGAACAGCGGTGAGCGTGATCTGTTGATTCTCCGAGATGTTCCGCAGTTGGAGATAGGCGGTGCGGTTCATGCTGGGATCGAGGAACACCGTATTGCTGTTCATCAGGCCGGAGCGAATGATGTTGGAGCAGCCAGTGGCCAGGCTGCACAAGAACAATGCAACGAGCAGCCTCGTGAAACGTGACACGTAAGGCGTGAGGCGATCAGACGAACAGCTCATCTCAAAAATTTCCTGCCACGGCGGCACTCAAGCGTTGCTGCAACAAGGGTGTGGCTTCCGCTTCATCGAGTTTCTTTTGATGCACGTCGGCAGCAAGGCGAGTCTGGTAGACACCGGGTTCGTTGTTGCCGGATTTCGCCGTGGACGGAGTGGAAGCTGCGGCACCCTGTTCCGTAATCTGCAGATCGGCGACACAGGCGTAATTCACATCGTTAGGCATCTTGGGCGTTGAGGGTCCACTGAATAGACTGCCAACCGCACTGCCGATCCCTTCAATGGCACCGAGACCCATTTCTGCGGCGGTACCGACAATCATACCTTGGGGGCCTGCCATGCTGGCCATGCCGGTCAGACCGTGCAGGCCGCCCATGATCGACGAACCGATTCCCGATCCATACCCGCCGGCCACGATACTTTCGACCGGCATCTCTGGCTTGGTGATATTGCAGTAGACAATGTTCGCGAGCACGATGTAGTGCGCCAAGCTGGGGTCTTGAATGATCTGGTAGCCTTTGGCAGTCAGGCGAGCACCGAGGTCGGCGAGCGACACGCCCTCGTTGTCCGATGAATTTCGCGTTTGGATGAAGACGGTGTTTGCCGTGCTGGGCGGAAGAAAGAACGTATTGCTGGTGATCAGGTCTGAGTCTTTGATATTGCCGGCATAGGCGGTGAGTGGGAGCAGTAGCAAGATGTGGAACGCCAAGTATCGCACGGACACCTCATGCTGAAGGGAGCGTGAATTCTACGAGAAGACTCGCTCTCAAACAAGGACAAAATCAGGCTCATTTCCTGTTCAGTCGGCGTCTTTTGAGGCGATGAGTGTGACGGTGATGATGTCTCTTTCCGGCCCAAACGAAAAGGTACACTGCTGTCGGGCATCGTCGGTCGCTGGTTAAAAACCCGAGCGGACCCGCGACATCCCAGAGGTGATGGATCGGGAGCTTGAACCTCGGCCGGAGCAGCCATTCGTATTTCTGCTCAGTCGCATGCTTGCGGTCGAAGACCCCGGCGCGCGAGCGCCCGCACTCCGTTGAACCTACGTCGGGAAGAACGGCGTGGTGGCGACGAAGACACTCAATTGAGGGAGGTGCGATCAAGCGGTGTCCATATTCACGCTGATGGAGGGAGACTGCCCAGCCAACGTGGGCTTCGACCATGGTTCCATGGACGCTTCTTGAACTTCAGCCTCTGCCCGCCTACCATACCCTGATGTTCCCTCCTGAACGGACCCCGCGCCAGCGCATCATGGAACTGTTGATCGGTACGCGTCTGGCGACGCACCAGCTGGCCCAGATGCTCGCGATTCCTGAACGACAGGTCGAAGACCATCTCGTCCATGTCGTCAAATCGATCGCGCGTGATAAGACCAGCCGGTTTGTGCTGGAGCCATCTCGCTGCCAGGACTGCGATTTTGTCTTCCGTGATCGCAGACGACTCACCAGGCCCAGCCGATGTCCGCGTTGTCGAAGCGAAGGCATCACCGCGCCGCGATATGGTATCGATCGATCTTTGCCGCAGCGTGAGTCGCTCTCTGTGTAAGACGGTTCGCGTGGTGTTTCACCACTCGACCATGTATTGTGACGTGGAATTGAACGCTTTGGCGGGATGGCCTCCATAAGCCGTGACCGGCACTGAGAGCAAACATTGTGAGCTGTCGGGGTAACGATGAGACGATGGATTCATATAGGGGCCGTTGTGTTCGGTGTGGTCCTAGCCGCCTGCAGCGGGGATAAGCCGAAGGAACTGCTCGAGACCGCCGAGTTCGAAGAGCGGCAACATAACGTCGCTCACGCGAAGCAACTCTACGAAGAGATTGTCCGTCTCTACCCCTCCAGCCCGCAGGCGGAAACCGCACGCGGGCGTCTCACCTCGCTCCATTGAACCAGTACCTCCCCCTGTCTGGCTATCTTCAAGCCCTTCCCTCCCCCTCACGTCATCCGGTCAAACAGCAACCAAGGGGTTCCTTCTTAAGAATTCCCGTCCCGTCCCTCCCCCAACACGCGTTATCGCGCAAGAACAGGCCTGCTATATTTGAAGGAGACGCCGTCCATCGAAGCACAATTACCGAGGAGGATAAGGTGGCCAAGAACTATGCCGTTCGAGCGGGGCAGCGCATTTCGACCCGTCACCCCTTTCTGTACCATGGCGAGGGTTTTCACGGAAAAGGGCATCTCTGGGATCT
>JACMLT010000117.1 GCA_014379455.1 Nitrospiraceae bacterium | reverse complement strand
TGAAAACAGGCCGGCGGTCACGTCAAAGTTGCCATAAGCCCGCAAGAGGTCGTTCATCGCACGCATCTTCGTGCGTTCGATCTTGATGGCGAGATCGAAATCTGGAGATTTCCCTTCGGGCCGAAAGGTCCCACTGATCACGGTCTCTCCGGTCCCCATGAATGCGCCTGTGAGCCTGACGAGGGCGCTGCCTTCGCTGAGGTGATTGCTGATGTTCTCTAGATGAAGTGCGCCGTTGCTTAAAAACACGCGGTAGGGCGGCTTGGCCGCTTCGTTGATAAAGCCGAACTCGCTGTTTGTGAGTTCTCCATGATCGATCCGAATGAGTGTCTCCGGCTTATTCTGAAGCTTCTTGGCGGTCTTCACCGCAGCGTGGCCTACCTGCGTTTCTTTGGCGGTCGTCTGAGAGGTGTGGACATAATCCACGCGGGCATTCTCGATTGTCAGCATTTTCAAGTTCGCTTGTGTCTCACCTTTGGCGGAGTATTCAAGCTGCCCCTCGGCCGAGAGTACCCCTCCGCGTATCTGCACATTGTAGCGCGCTGTGACAGGAAATAGAGGCTCGAGCGGCACATGCTGCAAGGCCAGATCAGCCTTGATCCCCGCGTGTGGCTCGGCAAGAAAATTCGCATGGCCCTGCATCTCAATTCGTCCAGAACCAAAGATGTGACCCTCAAGGGTGAGATCGGACGGGTACGCATCATTGGGGGACCTGATGTTCCGGATGTTCCCAGCGAGAAGATTGAATTGCGTGAAATGCAGCGGTTTAGACGGATCCTGATCCACATAGGTGACGTCGGCATTTTCGATTTTAATTTCGTTGATCTTGATGGGATAAAACGAATAGATGGCCTCGCGCCATCCTTTTTCCTGGATGGGCACCTCCTCTTGAAGCTCCTGCTTTGCCTGCGGCAGGGTGATATGGAGGATCGGACGGCTGACCAGATAATCGCTGACCAGCACCCCAGAGAAGATTTGACTCCACTGAATGCTGAGGACCCAGCGGGGAATCACTGCGACCGGCGGATCGGGATGGTCCGTCTGAATCATGGTCAACCGTTGGATTTCGAGCGACAGTGCGGGAGAGAGGGTCGCCTGGCCTACCGTAAATCTATACCCTTCCACCTGCTCGTTGAGTTGACGTTCGATAAGCGCGGGCAATTGCCGATTCACCACAATCAGGCCGCCCATCGCCAGTAATACAATCACAAGAGCGGTCAGCGCCAACCATTTGAAGAACCGTGTCATGCTGTACTCAAGATCTCGTGTAACACGTATATCCTCGTTGAGCCAGGAACTCATGGGCGCAACCTTAGAGTGTGTTACCTGCCAATGTGCCCCCAGGTTCTTGAGCGTGGGGCGTTGGAGCTAGCTGGGTTTCACGAGACTCCGCATACACAGCCGTGAACTCAGCTCCGAACAGAAATATCTGCGACGCATAGTATACCCAGATCAAAATGACCACGAGGGATCCGGCGGCCCCATAGGCGACGCCGACATCACTCTTGCCAAGGTATAGGCCGATAAAGAACTTTCCGATCGTGAAAAGAAGCGACGTGATGCTCGCGCCGATCCACACATCCCCCCATCGAATGGGTTTGTCAGGGAGCAGTTTGTAAATCATCGCGAAGAGGAGTGTGACGACAGCAAATGATACGAGGAAATTGATGATGTGCAGAACAAATTCGGGGCCGGGAAGAACATGTTCCAACGTCGCGCCAACCGCCGAGAGCCCCGCGCTGATCACCAAGGAGATCAACAGCAGGAATCCGGTCCCCAGCACCGCCATGAGGGAAATGAAGCGGTCTTTGAGCGTTTTCCACATGCCCTCGCCCGGCGTTTCCTCCACCTTCCAAATGATATTCAATGATTCCTGAAGTTGAGCAAAGACACCCGTTGCGCCAAATAGCAGCATGACTGTCGCGATCACCGTGGCGAGGATGCCGGTGGCCGGCTTTCTCGCTTCTTCGATCATGGTTTGAATTGCCTTCGCGCTCTCTTCCCCAACCAAGCCCTGAATTTGCCCCATGATCTGGCCTTGTGCCGCCTCCTGTCCGAACACGAACCCGGCAATGGCAATCACAATCATCAACAGGGGGGCGAGGGAAAAGACGGTGTAGTAAGACAAGGCGGCACCCAGTCCCGGCGCGTGGTCCTCGTTCCATTTGTAGTACGTTCTCTTGACGAGCTGCCAGGCTTTCGGCAGGCCGTGTCCGATGGGGAGGACGCTCTTCCCTGCCATGCCGAGTTCGTCCTGAAGGGCTCGAGCAGGTGGAGTGCCCTGGCCTTGTTCCTGTCGCCCGAGGTCCACCGCTCCAGAGGGCGGATAACCACGACGAACGGTGTTGAATGCATAGCCGAGGAGCAGGATCCAACCCACAAATTCCCACGGGTGACGTACGAGCCTCTTCAATACACTCCCTCTTTTCATTTCTCACCCGATCGGCGATGTTTTGCTTGCGAGATCCTATGTGGCATGGGGCTCTGCCTGAGGTTGAATCAGGTGTTCGAATAGTAATTCAGTGCGGGAGGAGGACCAACTGGGGTAATCCCTTGCGTCGGTCCAGCCTGAGGTACCGATTGATAATTGTCGAAGGGTCCATGTGGCCCCTTCGATCCCTCCAACGAGCGAACGCATGCATTTGTGCTTGGGCGTCTGGCCCATTTTCAGGTGAAGCCCCTTATTTATCGCGGTCCCAAAGGGAATCGTATCTACAATCCCCCGTTGGCTCTATGGAAGAAGACAACGAACTTCAGGACCGATGGGCGCAATTACTTGTGACCGCACCTGATGCTGATAGCGGAATTGTTGTGGAACCGGCTTTCATCGGCATTCTCCAAAATCTCAGTTCTCGTGACGCTGCAATCCTGGACAAAATCTTCGTTTCCTGCCGAATACGAAAACAAATCGCTCTATATGCATGAACTTCCTACGAAGGTCTTAACGGAGAAACCCATCGTAGAAATAAATCATCCTGTTGATGTACATCAGTCGCTTGAAAACCTGAACGCCTTGGGTTACTCCATGGGGCTGTGTTCTGGGGTGGGGGTTCTAATAAATGCGCATTTCAGACTGTCCTTGGTGGAGCGTTATGAAGGCCGTGTCGAGGTAAGTAGTCCAATTCAAAGAGTTTGAACGACCACCCCAAGCCCCCTTAGTGGCATCATGGTGTAAGTAATTGATTATGTTGCATTAAATAAAAATGACTCTGCGGAGACCCTGACTAGACGCTGACCTTTCAGGTTCCACTCCACACCGTCATCCCCCATATTTCTTTAGGGGCTTGGCGGGGTAGAAGACTTGCCTTCACCACTCGCCTCCAAGTGGACTCGGTTAGTTTCTCTGCCTGGACTGTTCTCTTCAGGGTCTTGCTGCCGATCTTCACACCGTCATACTCCATGAGAAAGTCTTGAACTGTCTTAGTCCAGGTCTCCACCAGTCCATCAGTCTCAGGTAAGAACACCGGCTTCCAATTCGTCCACGTCACTCCTGGCATCACCGTAGACAGAGCCGTTTCAATCTCTGGATCAATCTCTACCAGAGATCCCTTCATAGCTCTTGCCTGTCCGTTGTCTACGAACCGACACTGACCCACGACTCAAGGCTGGTAGGCAAGATGTGCTCGTTCACTCAGAGAAATGTCATTCTCAAGACAACTCTTCTTCGATGTTTCTGGTTTGTGCGAGGTATTGGCCCATTAGCTCTGTATCGGCTCAGTATAGGACAGCAACCAGGAAGACGTGCTGACAGTGCCCGTAGGAGTTCAGAGAGGTCTCGTTCCCAAAGGTGTCAATGTGAATCCGGGTAAGGCCTACTCCGGCTCTGGCTAATTCGCTCTGAAGGATCTTGCCGTAGTCAGTCCTTCCCATCTGGTTTTGCTTGTACACATAGAGAAGGATGGAGTCAGTACTAGGCGAAACTGCTCCATTTCCGAGCATGAGAATGATATGTCACGAATGTGGAGCACAGAAGGTACTTGTTACCAAGGTGAGTTCAAATATGCTGAAGCATTCCTCAAGGTGAGAGTTTCGCCCGGGCAGGACTTCACACGTGAGGGTGAACCAGGATGGTGTCAGGCCGGCCGATTGGCATAGGCCACTCCTGTGTCGGAGAACGAACGGACATTTAATTCCACGATCTTGACCGCCTTCGCTAATCGCATATTTCTGTCAATCCCCCTGAGTCCTGCCCGGGCAGGAGCATCAGCGGGCTAGCCTTCTGTGGCTTCCTAGGGGAATGCCTAGCTGCTTCGCCCTGTCAGAGTAAGGTATACGTAAGACCAACAGGAAAGGAGACGACGTTATGGCTGAAGTCAATTCCATGTATCGTGCACAATCCCGGAGCGATGGTCTCATGGCTGGGGAGACATGGAACCAGCCTTCTGCGTCGAGATGCTGGTCTGATTTGGCCTTGCCTCTGGATAGAATTTTAACTGCCAACGTTCTTCTCGATCGCCTTTCACATCATCAGTCACTTCGATCCGCTTCTTATTGAGCCGGGTAAGGGTCAATGAGAGGGTGACCCGGCGGCAAGGTGAACCCATAAGGTAGGTGTCCTGCAGCAAGAGCCCGTTGCGATCGAGCGTGGCTTCAACTGCAGGCAGGTCAGGAGTAATCAAGGCATCGTGAAGAAATTTCTCACTGGATGGTGGCACGGCTTCGCCATTGGCTTGCGGTAGGTCTTTGTGACGCCGACCAAGTAACCGTGCGAGCCAAGGATATCGAGTGAATCAATCGCCGCATCGAGCCGTCGCTCATAATTGCACGCTGGGACACGTTGACAAGTAGTGGAAGGCAACGCGACAATGACGCGGCAGAACACGAATACTGGGGAGATTGAATGATTCAACTACATGACAAAGACACGGGTGCGCGGATAGGCACCATTACCGAGGACAATTTGCGGTTCCTTGTCGACCAGCTTGAGGAAGAGTCAGGGGACGATCAGGACTACTACTTCACAGAGGCTACGCTCGATCTATTCGAGAAAGGCGGCGCTGATACGGCCTTAGTCTCCCTACTTCGTAGCGCTTTGAATGGGCGTGCAGAAATGGAAATACGCTGGTCTCGCAGCTAAGCATTCGATTGCCGTCTGCCCACCTGTTTGCGACGGACGCCGTCCAGGTGGTACTCCGTGCCGTTGTCTGCGCCGATCGACGAGCAGATCGAGCGGAGAAAAAGCGCAACGGGCCGCCCGATAGAGCCAAAGGAGTCACGATGGAAATGACGTGGGAGAACCTGACGAAGTTGTTTACCTGGGCCGCCCAGCATGGATCTGCTGCCCCAATGGCAGACACCGCAGGTGAAACAATTGTGATTGATGGTGCGATCACGAAAGAGGACCTTCATCGTTTCATGGTCTCTCACTTGGAGCCGCCGGAGCGGTGATCTTGACAGTCAAGATTTTGATCGATCATCTGCAGACTTTGGTTCACGATGCGAGCGCGACCGCCTCTCTCACGGTGCGCGAGGCGTCAGTGCCCAGTGAGCCACTGAGACAACGGCAAACATCCACCGCAGCAGGGTACGACCTTCGTATTTCCTATCACAGAGAGATGCGCTGAGCTCTAGGACTTAGATTTTCGAGTGCGCGGTTGCTTGTTAAGGGGCTTCTTGACTATATCCGGTTCCCGGATCGGAGCGGTGGGACTCTTTTTTTGCTGCTGCTCGGCGTTTGGCTTTGGCATGCCCTCATGATGCCAGAATCCTTCGACTTTCGCCAGCCCCTCACGATTCAACTGGTACCCGCATGACCAATTTTTCAAGAGCATCCAGTCGAGTGGGCACCCGATCGTAACGACAGCTTCAATATTGGTCTGGGAGTACGCCGAGGCTTTGATGTACACCGCCTGGGTTATGGAGAAACGAGAGGGCTCGTGCCGCGGAATTTGGAATGCCTATGGTGGTGAAGGGAGAGGGGAGGGAAGTTGGGCAACTGGCGCTTTGTTCGCTTGTTGATATAACGCATGCGCTTCGGGCATCTTTTCCGTTAACCGCTTAATTCGTGTCTCGTGGCCTGGATGCCTCGAGAGAAATTCCTGGGGTTGCTGCCCCCGGATGAGCGTTGCATGCGTTCCCAAACCCGGACCGCTTCCTGAGGACCATAACCGGCTTCGGCAGCGAGAAGCAGTCCAATGTAATCGGCTTCAGACTCATGCGCCCGACTGTACGGAAGAAGCACCCCAACCTTTGCGCCTACCCCCAGTGCCGACATTGCGGCCTGACTGGTCATTGGGCTGAAACCCTGAGTTTGCATGGCAATGGATGCGCCGACGAGTCCAACTTGAGCGAGCACCCCCTGGCTCATCCGCTCGGACCCGTGTCGCGCAAGCGCATGGATCACTTCGTGCCCAATGATTGCCGCGAGGCCTGCTTCATTCTCAGCGACCGGGAAGATGCCGGTATAGACGGCGATTTTTCCTCCCGGTAAGGCAAAGGCGTTCTTGGTCTTATCGTCTTTAATGACGGCCACGTCCCACTGAAATTGTTTGGCCGATTCTGCGTATTTCGAATGCTTGGCGGCCTCAATGATGCGAGCCGAGACCCGTTGCACCGGATCTTCCTCGGCGGGATCCTGCGACACCTTTAATTTCGGATCGGACAACACATCCTGATAGGCTTGAGCACCCAGGCTTGTCTCATACGATTGAGGAATAAGGAGGAGTTGCCAGCGCTTGGTGTAGGGATTAGTGGCGCAGCCGACGGATTGGAGTGC
>JACMLT010000116.1 GCA_014379455.1 Nitrospiraceae bacterium | reverse complement strand
TTGGCGGGGTAGCCTGTTGCACCCTGTCGGCATATGTATCGGTCAGTTGAACGGGAACTTGATCCCCGAATGGCGCCATGGTGTGGAGACCAGTGTGTGAGGATCGACTTCAATGAACACTATCGAAGAATAGACATTCCAGATCCTGGGCTGAAGAATTAGGAAAATGTACCGATAAAGTAGGGCCGAATGCCCTTAGTGCTCTTGAGGATAGGATCTGTGGCCCAACGAACCATTCCACTCACACGTCTCATGGTTGGCATGTACCTGATCGGCGTAGATCGATCGTGGTTGCAGACGCCGTTTCTTCGCCATAAGTTCAAGATCAAGGATCAATCGGAAATTGAGGCTCTTCGGCGTGCTGGAATTGCCGAGGTGACAATCGACACAGGGCAGGGGCTGGATGTTGTTGATCATGAACCTTCTCGCTCAGCATTGGTCGAGACCATTCTTGTCGAAAGCCCCGCGTCGGTACACCCCATTGCTCCTTTTGCGGCCTCATCTTCACCGCTTCCTGCGGGAGTGCTGGCTGAGAATCTTTCCATAGCAAAGCAGCGTCGTGCCGAGTTTGTAAAGCGTCTGAATGACCTGTTTGATCAGACGCGCAAAACCGGGCTTGTAAAGTATGATGTCGCCTGCCAGTTCACCGATGAGGTTATTGGCGACATTCTTGATGCGCAGGCCGCCTGTTATGCAGTGCTGGGATTGCGACAGCCAGACCCAACGTTTCACGAACATGGTCTGACAGTGTGTACTCTTTCCGTGATGCTTGGGCAGGCCTTGAAATATTCTCGTGAACGGTTGCAGCAGCTGGGGATCGGGGGATTGCTGCATGACATCGGGCTCACGCGCTTACCTCAGAATATTGTGAAGCGGCCCAAAACGATGTCGCTGGCTCAACAGGCTCTGTACGAGAGCCATACCATTCAAGGGGGCACGATCCTCGAAAAGAGCGGATCGTCCGACCAGGCCGTTCTTGCCATTGTGAAGGGTCATCATAGTCTGACCGCGCAGATTGAACAGACTGGGGAGACGTCAGCGGCACATCATGACACGACTCGATTGATTGGAATTATCGATCAGTACGATGAGCTTGTCACTGGACAGACCGGTCTTACCCCGATGTCTTCAAATCAGGCCTTGACGCAGCTCTACCAACGGTATCGAGCCGATGAAGCGCTCTCGCAGGTCGTGTCGCACTTGATTCGAGCGATCGGCGTATATCCTCTTTACAGTGTGGTGAGCTTGAGCTCCGGGGAGCTTGCGGTCGTCGGCGCAATCACGCCAGGGAAAGTTCACCTGCCCCTTCTGTATATCTGCAGAGACCAGTCCGGCACGACATGTGTTCCACCCATTCCCTTGGATTTAGTGCATGAACCAGAGGGAGGACGGACTATTTGCGATGTACGGAATGCCGTTCGAGAAGGCCTCGATGTCGAAGCTGTTCTCAGACAGGTGGCCGCGTGAGCCTGTCTTTCAGTCCCACCCCAGACTCTGCCCCCAAGGGGAACCTGTCCTGGTTGCCCACTCGGGAGGATACGGTTCTCATTCTCGAGTCATCCGGGGAAGCGATGTTTGTGACGGATCGTGATGGCCGGATTTTGTCTCTCAACCCCGTGGCACAGCAGCTTATGGGACGTTATCAGGATGTCATCGGCTCAGTGTTTCACGAGTTGGGGGGATGCCTTTTCTCTAAGGGGGAAATCCATCACGGTTGTCCCTTGGAACACACCGTACGAACCGGTGAGGTTACCATGGTGTCGCCCCTTCCGTGGATACGAGCCGATGGTACCGGGAGTGAGATCGCGGTGACATTCTGGCCCAGGTGTCAAGGCCTGGAGTGTGTTGGGGCTCTTGTTGTCTGTCGTGACCTGACGGTGGAACGGGAAGCGGAGCGGGATATTCAACGGGTGGCCAGGCTCGCGGAGGATGCGCCGAATCCCATTGTGGAGTTCGATGAAACCGGCATCATGCTCTACGCTAATACTGCCATGGTGGAACTCCTCAGTCGCGGTACCTCCATCCAAGGACGGGTGGAAGCCGTATTTCCGCCGAGCTTGCCGGATGTGCTGAAGCACTGTCTTGATTCGCAGCAACCCACCATTCGATTGGAACATCGCGTTGAAGCGCGTGTGCTGGCCTGGTCCTTCTTCCCGTTGGGAGATTTGAAGCAGGTCAGAGCTTATGGAACCGATATTACGGCAGATGTGGAATTGCGTGGTGCGAAAGAAGCAGCAGAAGAGTCGTCCCGTGCGAAAGCAATCTTCCTGGCCACGATGAGTCACGAATTGCGGACTCCGATGAACGGCGTGTTGGGATGCACGCAACTGCTTCAGGATACCGCTCTCACCGATCCGCAACGGCAATTACTGGAAACCATGCATCGGTCGGCTGAGTCGCTCTTAGTGCTCGTGAACGATATTCTCGACTTCTCGAAGATCGAGGCAGGAAAGATGTCATTGGAAGTCGCCGACGTTGAACTCCGTTCTCTCATTGCGGATGTCGTCACGCTGACGTCGGAAGCGGCCAAGAAGAAAGGGCTGATCGTTCAGGTTGAACTGGCGCCGGATATCCCAGCTGAGTTACGCGGTGACTCGATTCGCCTGCGGCAAGTGTTGTTTAATCTGGTCGGTAATGCCATTAAGTTCACCGAGCAGGGCGGGATTCACGTATCCGTGAAGACAGTGCCGTGCCATCAGGAGAATTCCGATGCCATCGTACTCCAGTGGACGGTGAAAGACACGGGCATAGGCATCACTGCGGATCAGCAGGCGCGATTATTCGGAGCTTATGCTCAAGCAGAAGCGTCGACAGCCAGGCAATATGGAGGAACTGGGCTAGGTTTGATGATCTGTTGCCAACTGGTTGAGCTCATGGGTGGAGCCATGATGGTGGAGAGTGTGCCAGGAAAGGGCAGTTCCTTTACCTATATGACAAGCCTGTTGCCTGCGATTCAGCGTAAGACGTCTGCTCATGCTGTGAAGCCATCTCTTGCATCGATGGCGGACCGCACCACCCCGCTCCGGATTCTTGTCGTAGACGACAATGAGATCAATCAGGTTGTGGCGTGCAAATTTCTGCAGAAGCTTGGGTGTCAGGTGGAGGTAGCACGGAACGGGCGCGCGGCTGTGGATTCTATAGCCCACGCCACCTACGATGCTGTGCTGATGGATTGCGAGATGCCGGAGATGAATGGCTATGAAGCCACGCAAGAGATCAGGCGACAAGAACAAACCACTACCAGGCATCTGCCCATCTTTGCCCTCACCGGGCACGCGTCATCTGAGGACGAACAGAAGCTCCGGCAAGCCGGAATGGATGACGTCGTCACGAAGCCAATAACCCTCTCCACTCTCCGTGCAAAACTGGAACGTCTCCTCACACAGCCAGACGTGCGTTCTGTTCAATCGCCGCCATAGTCTTCTGCTGACAATCTGTTTTCCCTCGCAGTGTTACTCATGGGCGGAAGCTTGACAGCCAGTTACGATAATGGATATCGTTCGAGCATAGCTGTTCGCGATCAATGCCAAGACGCTAAGTGCAGGGCTGGCTTCATGGGAGAATGTGCAGAGTGATTGAAAAGCGGAACATTCTGTATAGCGATTTCAACTGTCCGTTCTGTTATGCCATGCACGAACGGCTATACGAGATGAGCTTGCTCGCGCGCTGTGAATGGAGAGGTGTGCAGCATGCCTCGCATCTGCCGAGCCCGATGAAGCCGTGGCAGGGCTCGCTGGGCGCTGAGCTGCGCCATGAGGTGTCGGTTGTGCAGCGGTTGGCGCCAGGATTGCCCCTTGCGCTCCCTTCTGGGAAGCCGAATACGAAACCAGCGATTGAACAAGCGGTGGGACTCCTACGGCGCGACCCATCGCATGCGATGGCGTTTGTGCGCGAGACCTATCGGGCTTTTTGGTGTGAAAGTAAGGATATCTCTGACGCGGAGGTGCTCAGGCAGTTGGTGGAGAAGGCAGGAGGCTCACCAGAGAGTGTGGGTACAATCAATGGCGAGGATCGCCGGGTTGCCCAAGAATGGGAAGCGGCCTGGCATCTCACAGGACAGGCTGGAGTTCCCCTCATTGTCTCGCCGGATAATAATATCCTTGTCGGATGCGCGCCCATAGCTGATGTCCAGCGGTTTTTCGGCCAATAGGATTAGGCCACATCGAGACTCATCACGTAGTTCTGTAATTCCCGCCGATGATCTTCCTCCATGTTTTTGAGGCGCTCGATTTCCTTACGCAGATTCTCCAGTTCGGTCTCCTGCTGGTCCAATTTTTTGACATAGCGAGTATGGAGATCGGAGTTCTGCTGGAGCCGCTGCATGTTTTCGCGGATGCGAGCATGTTCCGCCGTGATCTCGGCGGTGCGCTGGTCCAGGCGCGTCCGTTGGGCACGTACATCGTCCAGCTTACTGCGTAATAGAACCACCCGTTGGAGCGCCTCTTTCACTTTTTGGCTGATTTCCTTCGCTTGCTGGTAATAGGCGATCTGGTCGATCCCGCCCTCCATTAAGAGGATCGACTCCTGAAGGGGTAGCGTTTCCTTGACGCGGAGCGTCGCGGTTTTTCCCGGATCGACTGCGACGCTAAAGCGGTAGAGGTCGCGTGTTCGCTCTGTCAGTTCTTTTGGCTCAACAAGTTTCCAGTCTACACGGTAGGGCTGTTCAATCAAGACGGTCTTGGCTCTCATGTCGCGATTTTTCACGAGATAGGTTCGGTCTTCGACTAAGCGGCGGGAGATGAGCATCGTGCCCTTCTTCAGCGTGACGGTCGCAAGTTCTTGCGTCCCGCCTTCGAGTTTTGCTTCCACTTCGGTCTTGAGATCGAGCGCATAGCTGATCAGCCGGTCTTGCCCGGGAGGAAGATCCTCGATGCGCGCATCGCCGGCATAGGTTCCGCTGTCGAAGAGTGTGATAGGGCCTTGCATCAAATGAAGGGCCGATGTGTTTTTCAGCCGGTACCCGTTCAGTGGATGTTTCGCATTGACGCGCTGATTGTAGAGCGACACTTTCTGCCCCTGGAGCGTTTGACCGATGATGGGCAACAGCGCGCTGGTGTGTTTGGCGAGGGTGACGGGTTGGTCGATACGATATTCAAACAGCTCGCCTTTGTCTTCGCCCATCGCCATGGGGGCTACGCCTTCATCGAGCCGACCCATTCCCATCTCGGCGGCGACGGCTGATTCAGCTGGTACATTTGAACGTTCACTGAAGCGCTCCTGGGCCATCTTGCCGAGTAATCGCTCTTGTTTCATTTCGCTACGAACTGGAGCGGCAGACGCCATCGGTTTCAGCTCGGCCATGGCATCACCGTACGTCTGGGGTTTGAGATTAGCGTAGAGCTCTGGTTGAACGACGGGACGTGGGTTATAGAGCGGTTGATAGAGATCCATCGTGAAAGAAATCGGCCGTCCGGAGACAAGCGAGAGCGTCACATTGCGCCAGTCCTGTGGGGTCTGATTCTCCACAATGGCCCAGCCCTGCAGATAGGGCGCCTTCTCCTCGTCCAAGACGAGCCGATAGGTGGTCTTCCAGACCGGGGTTTCTGTCAGGTAGGCGACA
>JACMLT010000115.1 GCA_014379455.1 Nitrospiraceae bacterium | reverse complement strand
CGCTTCAAACGGCATTTCTTATTGGAGGGATAGGTTTCTCTGTCAGCGAAGTTGGGTATGTAAAGGGGCTTGGGATCGGAGCGACACTTATCGGTGCATTGGCTGGGGGTGTTGCCATGGCCAAGCTCGGAATGGTTCGATCACTCCTGCTTTTCGGTCTGCTCCAAGCGGTTTCGAACTTGGGATTTATGTGGCTTGCCTGGATGGGTAAGAGCTACATGGCACTCATGACATCGATTCTTGTCGAGAATGTGACGGGCGGTATGGGTACCGTCGCATTTGTCGCACTCATTATGTCGTTATGTGACCATCGTTATACTGCCACTCAGTTCGCATTACTCTCTTCCCTGGAAGCGCTCGGGCGAGTCTTCTCGGGTCGTCCGTCGGCGGAGTTGGTTGAAATGGTTGGTTGGGCACAGTTTTTCTTCTGGTCGTTTCTGGTCGCGCTGCCAGGGATCTGGTTGGTGTGGGTTCTCAGAGCACAGTTGCATCGAGAAGTGGGTCGTGATGCACAGGCCGTAGCCGGCTCAGCCGATCTTTAACGGCTGGGAGCCTGTCCGACATGGCTGTCCGTGACGAGGCGAAGGAGATGTGGCGAGATGCAAGGCCGCAGGCCCGGAAAAACTGGAGGCGTATTCACTGGAATACGTTGAGGATTTTTTCGGGTCGAGAACGACGCAGATGGCGGCGGATCGTTCGCCGCAGTAGAACGGTCCATGTCGGACAGGCTCCTAGATGCGTCGCTGGAGAAACAAGACGAACAGCATTAATGTCGGGAGGGGGGCTAGGACGAAGGGGACAAGCCACACCCAGAAATTCTTTCCGCGCATGCGGGCTTGATCAATCATCCAGACAAACACCCATACAATCAAGCCGACATAATTGAGGGTCATCCAGCCGGTTGTATAATTCGTGAGGTCACTTGTGTTGTCCGGGGCGGTCTTAAAGAGAAAGATTCCTAACATGATCACAAAAACCCCTAATAAGGCTCCGACAAGGCGTTTGCTCCAAACAAACATGTTGATCCTCCAGATACACACAATGAGAGCAGCATGATGGCTGCCACAAACCTCACGGGCTTAGCCCGCATGATTCATGACGTGTCTGCTGCAAGCGTGGATACGCGGCTGTGGCGGGCAGTCTCGCCGTTCAGCCCTTCGGCATACTGCGCGAGTATGCCTCAAGGCTTCACGACTCCGAGCGCCCGTCTCGCGTCGCGTCTGCACGCGTTCGCAACGAACCTTCATGAATCATGCGGGCTAGGCTAGTCATCCGGCTGTTGTTTGTCAAAGGGGAGCCACGGTCTCCGTTTCCATCGAATCTGTTGCGCCATCGGTTCAACAACAAGTAAAGCCCAGTATGAGTCTTCTACGTTTAAGCTTCGTTGTGGCGGTATTGGCGGTGAGTGTCGTGCTGGCACTGATGAACCCTACCATGGATCAATATCTTAGCTTCGTGCAAGCCGAACTCACCAAGGCCTTGGATCGGATGGATCAGTCCACGCCAGAACGGGAGGGAACGGTGGTCAGGAATATCTTTCGCAGGCATAGTCAGGAGTTGCTCGATAGCATGGTACGTCCTCACACCACGCGCAAAAATTGGGGAATTTTCAGCCGGTTTGACACTACGGTGTTGGGTACGCGAGTGGTGGTGATCGGCATTGGCAACCAGTTCGTTCCCATTGAGGGAGTGGATGAAGCAATTGTGACCCTTGGCCGCCGTATGTTCTAGTTTTTTGTACGGTGGTATTCCGTGAATGGTAAACTGCGGCCTATTTTTGGTCGAAATTCTGTGAATAAGTCGGTCGAAATTCTCCAAAGTCGGTGTTTTTTCACCACTTGTTGTTATCCACAGAAACTCCTCCGTTTCCCCAGGCACACCACTACATTTGGTGTTGACAATTTATGATGATCGCTATATATAGATAATCCGTGCTTACCTTTCCTTAATACCCACCAAAAGTAGGGGGTCGAAAACACTTAGTATATCGACTGAAAGTGAAGATGCAGACAGGCTATTTTAATTTGGGATCGAAAGCAGTTCCATACTATATGCAGACTGGGGGGAAATCGTGAGAATAGAACGCCGATTTACACATCGCGGACAAAGTCCCTATCAAGACCTGCCGTTCGTGAAACGTTCGTCGGAAATTCGTAATCCCGACGGATCGACCGTGTTTAAGTTGGAACACATCGACATTCCAGAGCCCTGGTCTCAGCTCGCGATCGATATTCTCGCCCAGAAATATTTTCGGAAAGCCGGCGTGCCGCAGCACGATGAGCAGAGAAACCCGATCATCGGGTCTGACGGTAAGCCGCAGTTGGGGGGAGAGCGTGACTCCCGACAAGTATTTGAGCGTCTCGCCGGTTGTTGGACCTCCTGGGGAAAGGATTTCGGCTATTTCAAAACTCCGGAAGATTCCGATGCGTTCCATGATGAGCTCTGTTACATGCTCGCGCATCAGATGGCTGCGCCCAATTCTCCCCAGTGGTTTAATACAGGGCTTCATTATGCCTATGGGCTTTCAGGGCCTGCACAAGGGCATTTTTATGTCGACCCCAAAACCCATGAAGTCGTCAAAGCCACCAATGCGTTTGAGCATCCGCAACCACATGCGTGCTTCATTCAATCCGTTGATGATGACTTGGTCAGCGAAGGCGGCATCATGGATCTCTGGGTGCGGGAGGCGCGCCTGTTCAAATATGGATCGGGGACCGGCACCAACTTTTCCAAGCTTCGCGGCGATGCCGAACCGTTGTCCGGTGGCGGACGTTCGTCTGGGTTGATGTCGTTCCTTCGCATCGGCGATCGCGCGGCTGGCGCGATTAAGTCCGGTGGGACGACCAGACGGGCTGCCAAAATGGTCTGTCTCGATTTGGATCATCCCGACATTGAAGAGTTTATTAATTGGAAGGTGGTGGAAGAGCAAAAAGTCGCCGCCATGGTGACCGGTTCAAAAGTCTGCGCCCAGCGCCTCAACGCTGTTCTCAAGGCCTGCCATGTCGTCGATACATCAGGTCAGATGAAAATCGAGGTCGATACCAAGCAGAATCCGATCCTCAGGGAGGCTATGGCCGCCGCCCGGCGGGATGCGGTTCCAGAGGCCTACATCCAACGGATGTTCTCCTATGCGCAGCAAGGGTTCACACATTTTGTGTTTCACGAGTACGACACGAACTGGGACGGTAAGGCCTATCAAACGGTGTCCGGCCAGAACTCAAACAATAGCGTACGCATTCCCAATGATTTCTTTGCGGTGCTGGAGGCGGATGGCGATTGGCAACTCAAGCGACGGATCGACGGCAAAGTTTCGAAGACCATCAAGGCGCGGGACCTCTGGGATCAGATCGCTTGGGCCGCCTGGATTTGCGCGGATCCCGGCACGCAATACGACACCACCATCAACGAATGGCATACCTGTCCGGAAGACGGCCGTATCAATGCCTCCAACCCTTGTTCCGAATACATGTTTCTCGACGATACGGCATGCAATTTGGCGTCGCTCAACCTCGCCAGATTTTTCTCGACCGACGGCCAATTCGAGCTGGAGAATTTCCGCCACGCCGTGCACCTTTGGACGATCGTACTGGAGATCAGCGTCCTCATGGCGTCGTTTCCCAGCCGTTCTATTGCCGAGAAGAGTTTTGAGTTCCGAACGCTGGGGCTCGGCTATGCCAACTTAGGTACGGTGCTGATGCGGCAAGGCATTCCCTACGACTCTCCCAAAGCACTGGCCATCTGCGGTGCGCTGACCTCCATTATGACCGGCGAGTCCTACAGCACCTCAGCGGAAATGGCCGCAGAACTGTCGCCTTTTCCGGGCTATGCCAAAAACCGCGAGGCCATGTTGCGTGTCATCCGTAATCATCGGCGAGCCTCGTACAATGCTGCTCCGGAAGAATATGAAGGTTTGTCGATGACACCAATAGGAATCCAGCCGGAGCACTGCCCTCCCGCGCTGCTTGCTGCCGTGCTAAGCGGCAACGCCACTGGCTTGCCGATCTGGCTGGAGCGAACCGCCGCAACAGACAGTTCAACGGCCCCGCGTGCCTCCTGGGGCGTGATCGGCAGCGGTGTTCCGTTGCGAATGCAGTCGGTGAACGCGGAGAGTTCTTCAGCGTACGCCTGATCGACGTGCAACAGCGTCGGAAAGTTGGCCGGCTGGCGCATGCCGTTGACATCGAACTCGGTG
>JACMLT010000114.1 GCA_014379455.1 Nitrospiraceae bacterium | reverse complement strand
GGTCATCATCGCCTCCTGGCGGTGTGTAGGTGTGTGTTCATAGGCCCCATAGTAGGCGATGGCTTCGGCCACCTGTGGGGGTAAGGCCCATTCAGCCGCAATCACGCTGCCTACGCGAGCATGATAGCCGTCAAGGAATGCGTGGATGGCATCGCGCCCAAGGGGGACATGTAGGTCTGCGGCAATGGCCGTGACGGCCTTGAGCACGACCGGCTTTCCGACTGCATGTAAAAGTCCGCAAAGATAAGCGCTTTCTACGTTATAGCGGCGCATACGCGCGATCTCTTTCGCGTAGGCTCCGCTGGCCAGCGCGTGCCGCCAGAGTTGCCGGATGTCCGCTTCATGTCCTGGAATTTTGACGGCCCCGCTCTTCAGAGAAACTGTGACGGCGATCTCGGACAGCTGATTCACGCCGAGCATGGCCACGGCATGTTGGAGTGAGGCAATCGGAGTCCGAGGCATATACGCGGGCGAATTGGCTATTCGTAACACGTGTGCTGCCAGGGCCTGGTCTTGGTGGATTAGGGCAGACAAACGGGCTGCATCTGCAGAGGGATCATGGGCCAGTGCCATGACCCGGCCAGCGACTTGTGGCAGGACAGGAAGCTCGATTCGATCCGTATTGATCCGTTCGACTAAGGCCTGTTCGATCTTCTCAGGCATTTCCAGGCTGTGTGGGTCATGTATGGCTGTGTCCATATTGCAATCGTTCTCTGATACAGATCGGTGTTCAGCGTAGGTCAGTACACTCTCTTGTCGGTAGGATGTCTAGAAACCTTTACCCACATGACCCATCAATACTTCTGCCGCGTTCGGCGACCGATGGCTCTTGATCATGAGTTGTGAATCGGGCAATGGAAGATAGACATGAATCTGACGGTTTGATGGGCTTCACATATTCAATGGGTTCATGAATTGTTGTCCGAACGACGAACGAAAACAGTACCTATGTTTTGACAAGGCGCCTCAGTGAGACGGGGAGTGGAATAGTCAGCCTTTTCAGTGTGGCTTTATTAAGGTATCTATACGTAAGCTATCACGGGTCAGTTTTTATGGCATTATTTGATTTATCTGTCTGCCTGTATTGCTTACAGGATGACACAGGGCCAATTAGACTCATTGATAATGGCAGGGGGAGATAGTATGGTTCCTTAACAATAATGCAAAAGTTGTATTCTGAGGTCTATAGGTTGATGACGCGTTCTTCCTCCCTCATTCATATCGCTGTGCGTCATCTCTATTCTCTGTGTGCATCGCCTCAAGATACCCTCTGTTGCGACGATTGGCTAGTGCGTTGAAGCACTACTATAGATCGTGTCTGTACTGGCGGACAATGTTCGCTAGGGAGGATGCTCGTGAGCAAGCGTGATAAGAAATCAATCAGCGTCGTGATCGTGGACGATCATGAAGTGGTTCGAGAAGGATTGCGAGCGATGCTGAGTCGACACAATGATATCGCTGTGGTCGGCGAAGCGGGTACCATGAAGGGCGCGGTAGTCGAATCCTGCCGTCTGAAGCCGGATGTGGTCTTGATGGACGTCCGTTTATCCGACGGGAGTGGGGTGGATGCTTGCCGCGTGATCAGGGATTCCTGTCCCGCCACACGTGTACTGTTTCTCTCCTCCTATGAAGACGATGAGGCGGTGCTCGCCGCGGTCTTCGGAGGGGCATCCGGCTACCTGTTGAAACAGATCACCGCTGAGGGATTAATGCTAGCCATTCGTGCTGTGGCCCAAGGGCAGTCGATTCTCGATCCGGCCATCACTCAGCCTGTCCTGACCCGTATGCGGTTGCAGAACGAACAGGCATTAGAGCCTCAGCGGACGACCCTCTCTGTTCAGCAACAGCGTGTCCTTGCACTCATCGCCGAGGGGAAAACGAATAAGGAGATCGGCTCATCGCTCGAACTGAGTGATAAGACGGTGAAGAACTATGTTCGGTTCATTTTTCAGAAGATGAAAGTGACCAGGCGCGGTCAGGCTGCAGCCATGTTCATCCGCGATTCCGTATCGGTGAAACGATCAGTTGACTACCGTAAGGATCAGTAAAGTCTTCTAACTGCCACAATCGAAAATTCCTGAAACCTCGAACTTCTTACCTCGAACTCTCACTTCCCTTGCTTGTCCCGCTGGCCTCGTGTGGTCCCACCACGGTCTGCGCATTGGCGAAGCACTCTTGGTCGTCGGAGGGAAGCGTCGATGCATACGTACGCCCATTGGTGTCCGGTTAAATGACCCGCGCCGAGGCAAAGATCAAGTATTGGTGCGGTCTGTAGGTCGTTTTTGTTTGGTGCCGACTTGAACTTCGTGTGCCAACAACCATGTACGATCCCCGGGGTAACCACCCCGAGGAAT
>JACMLT010000113.1 GCA_014379455.1 Nitrospiraceae bacterium | reverse complement strand
GAACTTGGTTGGCACCGATTGAAGCGACTGAGAACAGGAACCCGAAAGTTAGATGAGCCGATTGCCTGAAACGCCAGGCTGCGCGAACGAAAGTGCCGATAGCTGAGATGCGGACGAGGATTGTGATGGCCGGCCACTCTAAGGCGGAGATCGTTTCGGCCCTTAAGGCGGCGTTCAACCATAAACAACTGCCAGATCTCGAAACCGGCAATATGGTGTTCATGATGTCGAAGTCGGCATATCTATACGACGCAGGGGATCACAATGGACCACATCTGATGTTCTTTACCGCGCTCAAGGACGGTAAGGATTGGGGGGCTGGCGCATCGGGCTCGCCAGTTTTTGCCGGTCCTTACTGGTTCTTATCGTCGAAGGAACCGCCCCAGGCGAAAGGGCTGCCGCCGATTCTTGTGTTCGCAGTCGAAGTTGCAAAGTGGTCCGACGGAACGGCCGCACCCATGCATCAAGAGTAGATTGACCACTACGCAATCGAGACATCCCACTGAGCTCCGGCTTGGCAACCCGAGTGGTCTGCCCAGCGAATTGTCGGCCATCCGGAAGTAGTTCTACTAATCGTCGGCTGACCGGGCGCTGCGCGGACTGCTTCACGGCATCAACACAGGAATGTGCCATAAACGTGACCTGACAGACCAACAGTGGAAGATCCTTGACCCCCTAGTCCTAAAACAAGCGAAGATGTCCTCTACGAGGACAAGTCGCAAATCAGGAGAGGCAGCGCAAGTGGGTTAGGTTAAGGGGCTCTCAGAGGCTTGAACTTTACGGATTTAATAGACACCTATCCTCGCTTCGCCTCCTCCATTTTCCACTCTGTTGTCTCGTTTTTGTCTCGTGGTCTCCTTTACTACCCTTGTTTTCACCTCTTCGCGCAGATGGTGCGGGTCACATCATGTCTGCGCTGAACTTCACGTCAGCTTGAGCTGCTTGAGATACTCAAATGTTGCGAGGAAAGTTTTCAGGTGTTCGCTGTAGCTCAGAATCCGGTAGACCACCCGCCGACCGGTCTTCAGAATCTGACAGGGGAGCAGCATGAAGCTCAGGAGAAAGCGCTTGAACTCCATGCGCACAATCTCGTCTCCCTTTACCCTGTCCGGAACCAGCAGTCCGTACCAAGCCTTCAGATTCCACGCCAGCGCCGCAATCACCATATAGGCCCAGTTCGAGTGCAAATCGCTGGACGGCATCCGCAGCGCGTTGACCCCACTCTTCAACTGCCCAATCAGGTTCTCCTGATTGCAACGGTGGTTGGCAAAGAAGACCATCTCTTGCTTGGATTTCTCTTCGTGGTTGGTGATGTAAAAGAAGTAGCGGACATCGTCGAAGAGCACTGCTTCCCCCTGCTCCACGCTCAGGTTCTTGCGCACTACCACCATCCGATACTCCTTCTTGCAAGCCGTGGGACGATACCTGAACTCAGCCACCTCTTCACTCTTCAACCGGAGGTTCTTGAATTCACGCTCCTTGACCAGCGCTTCCTTGACCTTCGCACGAGGCTCCCGTGCTGCTGTCGCCACCTCGTACCGGGCGGGCCGATTGAGCTTTTTCCAACGACTTTTCGGCAGTTCCTCGGCGATCTTCACTAGGTTCGCCTTCGCGTCATACCCAAACACAAAACTGACTCGCTCGCTCCACCGGTCAAAGTTCTTCGTTAACGAAAAGTCGGTGTCGCCACGTAGCCACACCTTCTTGAACACTCCCCCCACCAAATCGATCGCCCGGTCCATCCACCCCGCTGCCCCGTCCGCCGACGTCTGGTTCCCTGACCGATTCACCAAGTAAAGCTCTTCGCTCGTGTGGGCCAACGAAATGATCAAAGGTGCGTAGCCCCACGTCCCCTTGTAAGAGATATCCATCCCTCCCTTGCATTCCCCGCTCGTCTCCGCAATCGTTCCATCGACATCGATGATCCCCTCGTCTAAAAACGATTTGTCATGCTTCCCATGCTCCTCCCAGACCTTCTTCCGGGTTCCGTTAATCACTTCTTGCAAACTCAGTATCGATCCCCCATCAGCAAACCTTCGCAGAAAATCTCCCGCCGTCGTCGGGTCAGGAATGCGCTCCGCTCCCAGCCCGTTCAGGTAACTCTCGCACTGCCGCAATCTCTCGATGTCATCCAAACACGTTCCCCCGCACATGATGTTGTAGGCCATGTTCAGAATATGATCCGACTCGTGATAGGGAAGATGAACCTTCAACAGCTCCACCTTTTCGTTAATCTCCTGATCTAGTCCCAGCCGGCACACCATCGTGTGGATCGCTCCAATTCCTCCATACCCAATCGCTCGCGTTCGCTCACTTACCTCATACTCACTGTTCACATCCTTAATCATCGGCTCAGGCTGAGCGGCAAAGTTCCTCCTCTTTAGCCGCTGCGCGATCGATCTACTGTCCCGCCGCAATGTCTTGTGGTATCTTTTCTTCACCTGAAATGTGCTCCTTCCGGGCTCTTGGTTTTTTGGCAAAACACAATATAGCCCGTTATTGAGCACCTTTCAGGTCTTTCTTTTTCAAAGTCAAATCAATCGCACTGGTTTAAGGCCTAGTCCCAGAGCCCGCCAGGCGACGTGACGGCCGGGGTCGGCCCTGGAAGGCGCGGCGGGCAGTTCTGAACGGTATCTTATGGGTTTTACGCACGGGTGCTCCCTGGGTTGAACTTCCGGATCGATATCCGTCGTACCAGACCTGCCATCGCCGATTCCAGCAATGGGTCCAGTCCGGAGTGATGAGAGGAATTCTGGAGGCTCTTGCTGCAGAGCTCAAAATCCACGGCCTGATCGACGTAGAAGAGGCCTTCATCGATGGGAGTTTCGTACCATCGAAAAAAGGGGCTCCAAGATCGGGAAAACAAAGCGAGGTAAGGGATCGAAAATCATGGCTGTGGCAGACCGGCATGGTCTCCCCGTTGCCATCTGTGTCGAGAGCGCTACTCCTCACGAGGTGAAGTTAGCTACCAACACGCTCGTCCAGATGGTCATCCCAGATGCGCCCCAAAATCTAATAGGCGACAATGCCTATGACTCCGACAAATTGGATAGCGAGCTTCGCCGATACGGAATTGAACTGATCGCCCCACACCGCATGAATCGAAAAAATACGACCCAGGACCTGCGTCGCCTGCGACGGTATCGCCGACGTTGGAAGATTGAACGGCTGTTTGCGTGGCT
>JACMLT010000112.1 GCA_014379455.1 Nitrospiraceae bacterium | reverse complement strand
GTTGGTCCAGCAGCCATTGCAACCATGCATGAAACTCTACGCGGTCAGCGTGCGCGTGAGCGAACTGTTCGACATCACGAGAATTAGCGTGGCGATAGGCAGAGGGCCACTGTCGCCAACTTGAGCCATACGATTCAGCCAAGGCGCAGAAGACGGCAAATTGATGCAAAGGGCGGCCTTCTACGATGCAAAACTGCTCAAAGGCTGGATCTTCCTCACAATGGGACCACAACAACTGCAAGGCTTCTTGTTTCAGAAGAAACACTCGGTCTCGGTCAATATGCCGGTCTTCATTGAGCGCGCGACCCAACGTGGCAAGTCGTTGCAGATCGTGCCCGAGACGAGCAGCCCCAGGGAGATCTTCGATCCGGAGATACAACGGATTCAAGTAACGTCGGCTCGATGGAGAATAGGGACTCGCTTCCTGCGGCAACACCGGTGACGCGGCGAGCAACGGATTGATGAGAACCATTCGCGCTCCCAGATCTTTCGACCACTGAGCCAGACGCCGTAGATCAGCCAGATCGCCGATTCCCCAGCTCTGGCGGCTTCGGGCGGCATACACTTGCGCGCTCCATCCCCAGATACGTAGACCGGGAGGCAGATGGCAACGTCCGGGACTGACGATCAAGCGAACAGGGGAGGATCTGTCTGGGGGGATGAGCTGATGATAGCCGATCGGTAGATCAGAGGGGAGACGGTCGTGGATCGGTCTGATTGTGCCGTCTTCTAATTGTAATTCGGCGGCAGTAGGTAATGGGAAGGATTGGCCTTGATGGATGACTTTGACGCATTCCTCATAGAGCGATCGAGCCGGGCGTGGCGGTCGCCTGATCGATGTTCTGATCCTGGCAATAGCCTGCTCGGACACTGTTTGTGTTGTTCCTGCGGCGTCCTCGTATGTTGCATCGATTCCCCATGGATCAGTGCTCATTGCTTTGACCCTTCTGATGTTGGCGGGTTCGACATCGCATCCTGAAAAGTATCTCCGGCTGTCGCATGAGCCTGCGCTGAGCGACGATCACTGGGGGGAGCCGAAGACCAGGCACTCATATGGAAGTAAAAGATCATGGGGCATACCGGCCCGTCGCTCGCCATCATAGTGGGGTGCCTCCGACGTCCACAATGGAGCGGGAAGATCCTGAAAAGGGAGGGATTGCGGCTGAGCGGTGAGATTAAAGAAGGCTTGTATTATCCCTCCGGCGTCAGGCCGCCGCTCCCCCCGAACCAATTCCAGAATGGTGCCTGATTGGGCATCCGGCAGCATACGGGCTGAACGCTGGGAATAATCGCGTAGCGCCGGACACTCACGACGGAAACGTAACAAGTCCTGATATACGCAGCGCAGTCCAGCCTTGCGTGGATCGGTCTCCCACGACCAGGTGAGACGGGAGGCGGCAAAGGTCGCCTCATCCTGAGGATCCGGTACCTCTCTGCCATGGGCATGAAAGGACTCGAACTCGCGCCGCCGGCCTCGGCGGACGTTTTCGATCAGTGCCGAATCGCTGAACGAACAAAAAAATTGAAACGGATGCTCTTCTCCGTATTCTTCCCCCATGAACAGCAGTGGGAGATAGGGCGCGAGCAGAAGTAAACTTGCAGCCAACCGCTGCGCTGCCGAAGAGACCAGCGCATTCAACCGTTCGCCGCAGGCGCGATTTCCGATCTGATCATGGTTCTGAATACAGACAATGAAATGATCGCCTGGGAGTCCAGCATCGGGTCCCCCGTGAGAGCGGCCCCGATGGGGGCTGTAGCACCCGTCTAGGACGAATGTGTGCTCCATTAATTTAGGAAACTGTTCCGTCTCTACATAATCTTCATAATATCCCTGACGCTCACCGGTGAGCGCGACATGCGCCATATGATGAAAGTCGTCGTTCCACTGCGCGTCGATGCCATAGCCTCCCTCAGCAGGAGGGAGTAAGAGGCGCACATCGTTGAGATCGCTTTCGGCCACGATATGGATCTTGCGCCCGCGTGCTCGCGCAGTCTTGTCCGCTGTCTCTTTAATATCTTGCAGAATATGCCGAGCCCCGAAATCGTAAATCGCGTGCACGGCATCCAGACGAAGGCCGTCGACATGATAGGCATCGATCCACATCGTGACGTTATCTAGGACGAAATTCCGCACGGCATCGCTGCCACGGGCGTCGAAATTCATGGCCGCTCCCCAGGGGGTACGATACTGGTCCGTAAAGTAGGGGCCGTATTCTCCCAGGTAGCTGCCCTCCGGCCCGATATGGTTGTAGACGACGTCGAGGAACAGTGCGAGATCGTGCAGATGGCAGGCGTTGACCAGACGCTGAAGTCCATGAGGTCCGCCATAGCTGTGTTGCGGCGCATAGGGGTGAACGCCGTCATAGCCCCAGTTGCGCGTTCCCGAAAACTGCCCGACCGGCATCAGCTCGAGTGCCGTGACACCCAAATCACGCAACGTCGCCAGGCGGGGGATGATCGCTTCGAATGTGCCTTCAGGGGTGAAGGTGCCGACGTGGAGTTCGTAGAACACCAGATCTTCCCGCGACACTCCGGTCCAGCCCTCATCCGACCAAGTGAATTCATCGGTGCGGAGGACGGCCGATGCCTGATTAACACCATCTGGCTGCCAGCACGAGGCGGGGTCTGGACGCTCCGGACCTCCGTCTAAACAATAGGCGTATCGTTGTCCGTTCGGAATATGGTCCTTGAGGAAACTAAAAAATCCTTGTTGCTCACGGGTCATCTCATGGAAGGTTCGCGTGTCACCTTCGATCAGTACGACCTCGACGCGGTCTGCCTTCGGAGCCCATACGATCCATCGAACCGATCCGTCACTTTGTACAATGGCACCGCATCGAGGTTTCATGATTTCCCAATTAGGTTTCAATGAATCTTCCTGGTGAGCTGCACGTGTCTCCGTGCTTCATATTGAGTCAAGACAGCAATTCCTCGAACTGTGGCGGTTTAGCCCTTAGGATTACCATAGAGCGGCCTTTGATCTCATACTGTTCTCCACCTTTTCTCTTGATAGAGTCCGCTTCAGGATCAGCCGTATCAATCAACCGCTCCCATTCCTGACCTTTGCCGCGGGCTGGGAGCCTGAAGGGTATCGCCTCATGATAGGCGTTGATCAAGAGCACGATCGAGTCCCCGGTTATCGGTTCGTTCCGTTCGTTGACATCGCCGATGAGATCCCCAGGGAACCGAACACCAAGACACTGGGTGTACCCTGCATTCCAGGATTCGTCGGTCATTTCCTCGCCCGATGGCTCAAACCAAGAAATGTCCGGCACATCGGCCCCATCGATTTTTCGCCCTTGGAAAAATTTCCTTCGCTGGAATACCGGCTGGGTGCGCCGAATAGTGATGATCGCTTGGACGAAACGAAGAAAAGCTCGTTGTTCGTCTGAAATATTCCAATTCAGCCATGTGGTGTCATTATCCTGACAATAGGCGTTGTTAGTGCCATGCTGCGTATGGCCGACTTCGTCTCCGGCTAAAATCATCGGCACGCCGGCAGACAGGAGCAAGGTCGCCATGAAGTTTCGCTTCTGTTGCGCTCGCAGCACGTTGATCGTCGGATCATCAGTCGGCCCCTCCGTGCCGCAATTCCAGCTATTGTTGTCGTTGGCGCCATCCTGATTGTGCTCGCCATTGGCCTCGTTGTGTTTGTCGTTGTAGCTCACCAGATCCTCGAGCGTGAAGCCGTCATGACAGGTCACAAAGTTGATACTCGCGTAGGGTTTCCGTCCATCGCCCTTGTATAAGTCGCTACTGCCGCTGAGACGCGTGGCGAATTCCGAGAGGAGTCCTTCATCGCCTTTCCAAAATCGGCGGATGTTATCCCGGTAGATGCCGTTCCACTCACTCCACAATACGGGAAAGTTTCCGACCTGATACCCTCCCTCTCCCACATCCCAGGGTTCGGCGATCAACTTCACCTGGCAGAGGATGGGATCTTGGTGAATGATGTCAAAGAACGCGCCAAGTCGATCGACTTCGTAGAGTTCCCGGGCCAGGGTACTCGCCAAATCAAAACGGAACCCGTCGACATGCATGTCGGTGACCCAGTAGCGGAGGCTATCCATGATGAGCTGGAGCGAACGGGGATGTCGAACGTTGAGAGAATTGCCAGTGCCGGTATAATCCCTGTAATAGCGACGATCCTCTTCTGAAAGCTTGTAATAGGCGGTATTGTCGATGCCCCGCATAGAGAGGGTCGGACCTAGGTGGTTCCCCTCCGCGGTATGGTTGTACACGACATCCAGAATGACTTCGATCCCGGCCTGATGCAAACCTGCCACCATCATCTTAAACTGCTGAACGGCGTCTTGTTGAATGTGCTTGGCAGCGTAACGGCGGGCCGGGGCAAAATATCCCAGGGTGTTATAGCCCCAGTAATTCGTCAGTCCCCGTTCGAGCAGATGACGGTCATTGAGGAAATAGTGCACCGGTTCCAGTTCGACCGCAGTGACCCCGAGATCGGTCAGGTGTTTGATGACCGTTTCAGAAGCCAGGCCCGCGTAGGTCCCTCGCAGGCGCTCCGGCAGAGCCGGATGCAATTGCGTAAAGCCCTTGACATGCAGCTCATAGACAATGGTTTTATGCCACGGTGTGCGGGGTGGTCGATCATTCCCCCAGGTAAACGCCGGATCAATCACAATCGCGAGCGGCGCGAATGCCGCGCTATCACGGTCGTCGAAGGAGAGATCTCCTTCCGGGTCACCCACCCGGTATCCAAATACCGCATCATCCCATTTCACATCGCGCCCAATGCCCTTTGCATAAGGATCCAACAGCACTTTATTGGGGTTGAAACGATGTCCTTGCTGAGGGTCATAGGGGCCATGCACCCGATAGCCGTATTGCTGGCCTGGCAACACCTCCGGTAAGTAGATATGCCAGACATGGTCCGAGTATTCGGTGATGGGGATACGTTCCGTTTCCTTTTCGTTGTCCGGGGAATCGAACAAACAGAGGTCCACGCCCGTGGCATGCTCGGAAAAGAGGGCAAAGTTAACCCCTTTGCCGTCCCATGTGGCGCCAAGAGGATACGAGTAGCCACGCCATTGTGTGATCGAACGCGATACTCCATCCATAATTTGAATCCTTCCAATCTTTGCAAACTCGGTTTTATGATATGAATCTACACGAAATTGTTGCTCGCCGCACGTGCCGCTCGCGACTTAGGCCATAAGCCGACATAATTCATGTCGGTGCGTCGCGCAATTGCCTGGGAAGCATGTTTTTCGTGAAGCATGAAGTGAAAGATATATCACGCCTTGCCGATCTGGTGAACGATGTTTCACGCGACAGTTGAACAGCGTCTCATACTTGCACGTCGATAATTTTGAACGATTGAGGCGTAACAGTGGGCGAAGAACACACTGCCCACAGTTACATGACATCAAAAAGGCACAATTACCGAACGCCGCTGTCTGTTCCAGCTCCGCTCGTTCCAGAGCAGCCGCTCATATTGCCGGAGCTCAAGGGCATGGAGGAGGACCCCCCCTATTCAGATAGCGCAATGTTTTCCCATGCCTCCATTGTCACGATTTCTTGAGTAACTTCAAGCTACTGCATCTCCCGGACAGTCCATACAAGGAATAACCCCAGTATTATAAGCCACCTCTCAGATGCGTAGACCTCGTGCGCCGGTGCGTCTATCGATGGCCAGTCACGACCGCATGAGTGATGTCGTCAGGCTCTCTATTTCGATAACATTCGCACTGCAGGTGGGGGCGGATCAGCCGCCCTGACGTGGTTTGACGAAACTCAGAGAGGTATTACAAACTGTTTAAAGTCTGCCTCCTTACCTCGCGGCTTCGCGCGCCTGTCACGCATGGCGACCGCGCGATTCTCTACGAAACGACAAGAATAATGCGGGCTAAAAAACTAGGAAACTTCCCAGTTCCGACGGGTCTCCAGGAGCGTACAGTGAAGCGTATGGGTGATATCGTTTCGATCACTCCTCATGACTGTATTTAGACGTTCTCTTCTAACAAATATGGAGGTAGCATATGAATGGCAAGATCATCCCGTTGATTTTGGCGATCGCCGTTGTTTCTTCTTTCAATAATTCCTTAGTATCAGCGGCTGATGGCACCGCCAAAGGTGAGACATCAGACGAAAAGGGCCAGCAGGGCCTTGGATTAGGATCAGAGAGTCATTCTTCAAACGTCATTATGGGGGGACCGGATATTGTGGTGGGAGAAATTACCAAGATTGAAGGGGAGCGGTATTCTGTCAAAGGGGATCGTGGTCAGGAAATCAGTCTCAGAGTGACGAAAGATACAAATAAAGTGTGTGGAGAAGGCCAAGGCGCAAGGGTCTCGACAGGACAAGAAGGCGCGAAAGAGCATCAAGAAATCCCTCCGACTCCTTTTATGGAAAAGCAAGCAGGCAAGGGAGGAAAGGTCTTGTCTGAGCAAGAAATGATTCAACAGCTACATGAAGGGAGCACTCAGAAGAAAGTCGGTGCATTATCCAAGGACCCCAGCGAGTTGAAAGATGTGGTGGGCACCACAGACTTGAAAGCAAAAGAGGATGTCGCCAAAGGGTCTGCTTTTGTGGTAGGCGGAGGGGACTGTCATTTTAAGAAGGGCGATCAGGTTCGTATCGAGGCCTCGGATATGGGGACCGCCACCACGATCAAACAATTGCAGAGTTCTAGGAATAAGTAATATGCGATCATCAGATCGCAGTAGCATTTCAGACTTATCATTCCTCGGCTTTTGGGGGAACAAAGTGATTCTCCAGTATTCGCATGAAGGTGGTCGCGATAGGTTGATAGCTATCGATGCTGCGAAATAAACAAAATGAAAAGGGAGAAAGTCGAAATGATACAGCTCACGAAGTGTGCAGCACGATTCATATTTGCCGTCTGTCTGATGGGACTTGTGAGCGTCATCCCCATTGGGGTTTCAGATGCGGCAGAACCACAAGTGGGAGCGTGGTCTCCAGGAGCTTCCATTGGGTTCTTAGGCAATACACCTGATGGGACGGCGTTTGCAACTAATTTACATGCTGATTACTTTACGAACAAGCAATTTTCTGTCGGCCCTCTCGCACAATTAGCCATAACGGGAGATTTATTTCAGATCGGCTTTTCGGGGCAAGGGAAATATTGGCTTGATCTGGCCGGGTTGGATACGCGATTGAGGGCGAACCTCCAGGGAGGCGTTGGTTTCGTGCATGCGAACTTCCTTAACTCCGATACCTCATTTTTGATTCCCCTTGGGGTGGGTTTAGACTATGTTTTGACTCAACAAGTGGGTCTGACCTCCACGTTTCTGCTTAATTTCACGGATTTAAACACGGGCAGCGGGAACGACACACATGTAATGCCAGGGTTGACGTTCGGACTAAGATACTAGGGTCTGTCTATATTTACTTGAGCCATAAAGTAACTGGCTGCGAGCTGGACATATGGCAGGAAGAAGAGCGCTGTCTTGTCGTACCGCTTGCCATCCGACTGAAGTGCTTGAGGGCCCCGACCATCCCTTCCACCTGATTGCGCTTCTTGTATAGTGCTTTGTCGCAGTCGCGGAGGACCGTCCGATTCCGACCTCGGGGGTATCACCACTCAATCCATGTGACCATCTCATTCGCATCATAACCCTTGTCGGCAAGCACGGCGTGAGCGTGGATCCCTCCCGGAGCGCCTGGGCTTGTGGACAAATGATGCTGTTCGCCCCCGCCATGATGAACCGGAGCAGATTGCACAACGCATTCGCACACGGCATGCAGTTTCGTGCTAAACCTGCGCCGGCAACGCCCTAAGGCCAGCGTCTGCTGCCCCTTTGCGCAAGCGGCGTGTTGATGGGCACGAATGATGGTGGCATCGATCATCAGCCATTCTGTGTCGGCATTGATCTCCAGGGTATTGAAAATCATTTGACCGATACCCGCTTTCGCCCACCGCCGGAACTATTGGTGACACCAGCCCCTCCATGCGGGGCAACGAGCGCCCTGGCACCCGGTGCGATCATTCATATCACGGCCTCAATAAAGCGCCGATGAGCGCCTGTGCGACCCACATCACCGGATCTTCCGGGAACCGAATCTCTGATCCGCTCCCACTTCGGTTAGTCCATGAGAACCTCCTTGGTGGGGAGATTCTCGCGGCATTTTAGCGAAATTTCGACAGAGCCTGGAGCATTTTTGATGTAAGTGCAGACGATCCGTATGCACTTTCCCATTGGACGCTTGACTCTCGATGGAGGAGAAGGAGCGGACACCTATTTTCAGGATTTACGAGACCGGGTTTTCCGCGCATTGGGGCGTGGGAACGGCCTGACGGCCACCCAGCTGGACTTGGGTTAGGGTGGGTTGCCGGCGACTTAGCTGAAACTCGGGAGACTTCATAGGTGAACCATACTCAGATAGATGAAAGGAACCGTCAACGGTGAGGATAGAGAGGGAATTGACCGGCGCTACTGATATCAATAGTCTTGTGGAGAGGAGAACGACAGCCTGATGAACTTCTAGAGAGAGAGGATGAGCTATGCGCCGATACAGATGGTGTTTGGGATTACTCTCATCACTGCTTTTAAGTGCCGGTTGTGTTTCCACCTTGCCGCCTTCTGCCAGCACATACTCATTCGATCGCCGGTGCCTCTCCGGCGCTTCCGAGGTGCGCAGTCTCCCTGTAAGCCAGAACGAACGGCGGCAGGAGTTGAACGACACCGTCGAGAAAGACGCGGCGGTCCAGCTCTATTCACCGATCGGGGTGCATATCGCTGATGTCACCGGTCTTCTACCGCTGCTGAACCAGATGGCGAGATTGGAGTTGCAGCCGGCGGCATTGTCCGACATCGAGCGTGTCCGGCGGAAGCTTGTGACGAGATTGCAGTTGGCGACGCTGGAAGTATCCGGTCTTGTCGCCGAAATCGAATGCGAGGTACAGCGAGCCGATCAAGTCCAGGATCGCCTGAGGGACGTTCAAACCACCCGCACGACCTCACAAACCATTCTTGGCGTCATTTTCGGCGGGTTGGCGAATATTTTGTCCGGAGGCATCGGCATGGCGACGGGGGCGGGAGATGCGGGCAACATCGTATCGGTGACCGGCGGCGCATTGGAAGTGCTGTTCGGGACGTCCGCTAACTTCACCAAGGTGCGCCAGGAATTCAGTCATCCTCGCAATCATCTGAAGGTTGTTTGGGAGGGGTTGGCCGAATCGGAACTCATTTCCAAAAGGGCTTGGCGATTTCTTTCGGAGCCTGGGATCCGGGACCTCGAAGGGCATAGCTTAAGAGACGTCATGTTGCAGACCTGGCAGGAAGAGGGAAGGTTGGGAGAATCGGGGTCAATTCGCGAGAAAGAGCGGAAAGCACTGCTGTTCGGATCGGGAGGCGTCTACGACAGTGAACAACTACACGTCCGCGAAGCCATGCTTCAGCAGCTCGAATCGAGCATTCAGCTCATGCACCAGGAACTGGAGACGCTCCTCCGCGAGGTCCTCATACGGCAGGCCGGGGAGGAGGAAACATAAGCGGACATTCCTATCGTTCATTGCCCCATCCACAAGTTGACGGACTTGCTGGATCGAGTCGGTGTATTAAACAAGCCTGCGTTATTCAGGCAGACTTTCGCTGCCTTCGGCTGACGACTCGCCATGTGAATCCGCTCCTTTCTGCACGAGTGGGTATCCAATTCGTACAACTCTTCGCAGGATTCGCAATGCGTCTCAGCGATTTCGTGACCTACCGTCATGAATTATGCGGGTTAGGGTCTTGCCTAGTATCTTTGTCGTCTCATTTTGATACTGTTCATTAATGGCGGCAGGATAAGGAGAAAAATGTGTTTCGCACGCTATACGAAAGCCTGGTGGGAGGCCTAGCCCAGATCCTCGAAAACACACCACGGGAAGAAGTTGTCACTCGGACGGATTTGTCAGGTGCCGTGGAAAACCCTCAGCCCGGCACATGGCAAACAGTCTTCAACCTGGTTAAAACCGCCTTCTTCAAGTCGAACCTTCCCGGCTTTGAAACAGAGCTCGCCTCTCATCGATAATCATGAGCAAAACTCTCAACGAAGAAATCCCTGGAGCTGGACGGTGTACTTCTTTTGTTCATGGGCAGTCGATCTTGACTTGAACGACAGTGACTCAGACACGAACTCGGATTAGAACGACGTGCTCCTGATGTTTGCCCGGACACCCTATCGATTCGCGGGTTCGTCTCGCACCCTGGTTGAAAGGACTTGCAACCTGCAAGAAGGAGGAGAAATTCATGGAGTATGTCGGAATTCTCGATGTTCCTCCGCTAAGGTTCGTCCTTCTTTCTATTGTTCAAACTTTCACGCTCTTTGTCGCAGTCCTGCTTGGACTCAAGGTTGTTGGACGGCGTGTGTTCGGAGAGAAAGGCCCACAGGACCTCGTGATTCTTGTTCTCATCGCAGAAGCTGCTAGTTCGGGGCTAAACCATCAGGGGGCGGGCTATTGGGGAAGCGCCGCAAGCGTGATTACCATACTCCTTTTGGGCTGGCTCTCCGAGAAGACGAAAGTCATCCGGCAGTTTATCGAAGGCCGCCCGGTCTTTCTTTACGAACGCGGAACCCTTAACAGGACTCTCATGGAGAAGCATATGGTCGATGAAACAGACCTAGACTCTGCTGCAAGAGAATACGGTCTTGCTTCCTATCATGACTTCACGACCATTGTACTTGAGGGAGATGGAGCCGTAACCGGAGTGGTGGGCCCGCACGCCCTCAAGATGCAGAAAAAATAGTGCTAACAGTGAGCTCGTCTGACAATCTTCGAGTCCGTATTTTTTATGCGCACAGTCTGTGGCCATCGCTGAAACCCACTGCAACAAGCCTGACAGCGGGCAGCCGCCTCCTCATAATCGCCGATTGAAACGACTTGGTTAAGTACAGATCGCGAGCGGCGCTTTAGGGTAGGCACGCAGTGCTAATTTGACCGGTCACATAACCTCCGTCGCGATAGTTCACCTTCGACGATGTAGCTGCTTACAGAGTGGCGGCCCCATTTTCTTCCACCCCTCTTGTCGCCTGTCTGATCCTTCGGCATGACCTTCCCCCTGACTTCGAATTAGTGGGACGCTTCAGTTGGTCAGATTCAGCATTGCCGGGATGGCGGGAGTATGCTGACATTTTTCATTTCGGACCGCGTGACTATGCAATGCGGGGGCAGCAGAAGTCACTGATGGCCATACACAATATTTCAACAGTCAAAAACTAGGCACCTTCATAGGTCTGAAAACACTCTGGGAGGGATAGGATGGATGGATAGCGAGTATCTATGTGTGTCTAACAGAGGAGGCTGTTCATGGTACCCATTTCGAAAATTGTCGGGGTGATGTCGTGTGGGTTCGTCCTATGTGTTGGTCTGTCTTATGCTGATGCCGATGCCGCGCATCCTCAGGCCGAAAAAGACATGTCGAACGATAGAGGCTCTCAAGGCAATCAGGATATGATTAAAGGAGAGTCCGGTCCGGCTGCGGAAAAAGGTCCCCAAAGTGGCCGGAAGAACAAGGAGCCCAAGATGAAGAAGGACAACAGCAGTGCCAAACAATCTACTGATCACAGGAATGACAAAGATCAGGGAGCGACAGGCGAGAAGAGGAAGGGGGATAACTGAAAGCCGCATAACAATTCAGTGAATTGCTCTACCTAACGAAAAGGAGTCACTGTGTCGACCATTGCCACATCCATAGAAGTCAACGTGCCGGTACGGACAGCCTACAACCAATGGACGCAGTTTGAGGAATTTCCCCAGTTCATGGAAGGGGTAAAAGAAGTTCAGCAGCTGGATGATCGCCATCTGCATTGGAAAGCCGAGATTGGGGGACGAGTAAAAGAGTGGGAGACAGAAATTACAGAGCAGATGCCGGACGAGCGTATCGCTTGGAAGAGCACAAGCGGCCCTATGAATGAAGGGGTCGTGACGTTTATGCCCGTTTCGGATATGAAGTCAACAGTGTATTTGAACGTCGTCTATGAGACTGAGGGTGTGCTTGAAACAGTGGGAGATGAATTGGGACTAGTCGTGTCTTCTCGTGTAAAGAGTGATTTGGAGCGATTTAAGACATTTATCGAATCGCGTGGCGGAGAAACTGGCGCCTGGCGAGGCTTGGTCCAGTGAGTAAAAGTGAGAAGCGTGGAATAGTGAGGTCTTGCAGTGTCCGTAGGTTGATATCGCTAGTTTGGATGACGGGTTATGGCGGACTTTAGCCGCAGTTTTTCTTGTTTTTCAAATAATCCAGGTCGCGCTTCCGCACCTGAAAGGGGGGAAGCGCAATTGTCAATTCGTCTTTGGTATTTCCTCATGCCCAGGTAGCCGTCCCGGGACTTCACGGATAGCTGGATGAAAGGTATACATGTCATTCAAACCCCTTCATCACTACCCTGCCTAGCACGCCCAGAGCCCCCAGGCAGATTGGGATAATCACCATCCTGTCCTCCTCTTGTCCGGTTGGCTCATGACATCCTCTCTTTCATCTTAACAACCGCTCGGCATTTTCCTCTCGCCCTCCTTGTGTTGTATGAAAGTTAATGCTCGCTCGAGTCCTCGTGCGATCGGTCCATTCGATGTTCCTGTTGGTCGACATACGCTACCATCCTGGATGATGAGCACCGCTAGGGCTTTTCCCAGTTCGGGTCTTAGGTATGGGCCTGTAATATCCCCCCCAATGGGAGTTTCCAAAGAAGTCAGAGACGTCATATGCGCTTGCGAAGCACTTCTTGCGAATCTAGAACAGCAGAGCTTCAGCGACCATGAATACGAGACGATTAGTGACTTGACCCAAAGAATTGAAAGGGAAGCCATTCTCTATCAGCTCCATTACTGTGCGCCCTGCTCTGAAACGACCCACTAACCTGATAGCGGTAAGGACCAGGAACTCCGATCATGGAAGTTTCTAGAGAAGTAAGAGACCTCATATGCGCCGCCGGAATACTGCTCGACTCTCTTCATGAAAGGCATGGTTTCAGCGACGCGGAATATGAGGTAATTAGCACCGTGTCCCGTAAAATCGAGATAGAGATCTTTCTCTACCGGCTCGAACACTATAAACCCTCCTCTGAAACTGCCCTCTAAACTCGCGTTGTTGGCTGCTCATCGCTCCCGCCCTATCATCATCATGCCTCTGCTGCGAATTGCTCGAGCGCAATACGCAGAGACGGACGTGCAAATCTGGCGATCCTGAAACTTCGTCCTGGTTGCGGCCAATAGCCATCTTCAATCTCGAATAGTTGGTTTCATCGTCGCGCCGCTGATGGAGCCGATGATGCGCTCTGGATCGCATGAAAAGGCGTCGATTGCACCGGGTGCGCCGCTCAATACTCTCCCCCAGCCTTAGTTTATTGAGCAGCTCAAAGGAGGCCGAAATCAAAGTTCACTTAGCTTTCTCACCGCAGGATGGATTGTATTTGACAGGGCTACATTCTGGGCGGCAAGCAGAGCTTTGAAACACTAAATGGCGATGTGAAGCATTGATGTTTGTGAAAGATGCCTATTGTAATTGCATTAGAGTCTTCCTGCTCGTCTGCTACGGATCACTCAGTGGATACCCGGCCATCAATTCAATAAGGCCGATGCGGGATACCTGAATCCCGCGCGCATTCTCATCCCACCAGAAAATTCGTGGGCAACCCTCATGGTCTGATCTCTTTTTCAAAGCCGGGCAGGAACGCTTTGAAGAAGGCGTTGGTGATCAAATTGACCACGGTCTGCCAGGTGCTGGTGCGGGGGTTCTCTAAGGGGCCTGATACATCTGTCAGGGTGGCGACTTCATCTCGGGTGGTGTTTTCGAGCAGTTTGGCCACGCCGCCTACTAATCCTTCATAGAGCCTGTGAAACAGTGTTTTCTCCTGGTCCTGCCGGGCATCGTACACCTTCATGTCTTTGAAGAGAGGTTTAATGTAGCCCTCCACATGACCCTGTTTGACTTTCAGTTCGGAGTACAATGAAAACAGGCCGGCGGTCACGTCAAAGTTGCCATAAGCCCGCAAGAGGTCGTTCATCGCACGCATCTTCGTGCGTTCGATCTTGATGGCGAGATCGAAATCTGGAGATTTCCCTTCGGGCCGAAAGGTCCCACTGATCAC
>JACMLT010000111.1 GCA_014379455.1 Nitrospiraceae bacterium | reverse complement strand
CTGGATGTTGGTCGGAAGCTTAAAGAGATAGCTGCTTCCGCCAAGGTCGGTGAGTTGGTTGAGCGTGAACTGCTGTGCGAGAGTTCCGGCGATCAGTCCCGCAATCCCCGGAGGTACCATGGCAGCTGCGATTTGTTTCGGATAGGTCAGACCATAGGTCTGATCAACCGTACGGTCGACTTCAAGAACCTCGACATCAAACAGAACTTCGGAATCCATACGGTCGTTGGCCAGGATAATCTTTTCTGCCATCTCCAGTTTTTCTGGTTGGTCCCGAATGACAATCGTGTTCAATTGTTCATTGGCATGCATCCGCTTGGAATCGAGCATGCTCCGCAGCAACACCAGCATGTCTTTCGCTTTGGCATTGGACAAATAGAACGTCCGAATCATCAGATCTTGATACTGTTCCTGTTTCTGCTTGGTATTAGGGCTGACAATCATGACGCCTGGAGAGACGGTCTGGGCGAAGAGGCTATTGCTGTTGAGAATGAGATTGAAGGCCTCGTCAAACGGCGTATCCTGAATGCTAATGGTCACCGGATCATTTCTGACGTCCTTGTCGAAAATGAGGTTGATTCCTCTGGCCTTTCCAATCCCTTCCAACACTTCTTTCAGTCCAGCATTGCGGAACCGAAGTGTCACCGGTTGTTTTCGTCGATCGTCGCGGTTCAGCGCCTGCTGCTCTTCCGTAAGTTTAGAAATGCCCTCGAGGGGTTCCTTGAATGAGGGATCCATCTCAGCCGCCCTGGCATAAGCCTCCATGGCCTCGTCGGTCCGACCGAGCTGGGCAAGACGATCTGCCTCTCGATTCTGGCTGCGGGCATCATTCAAGCGAAGCGCTTCAAGCAACCCCGATTGATGATCGAGACTGGACGGTTCGATGATGAGTGCACGCTTAAACTGTTCCGATGCGAGATCAGGCTGATGTTCCTTGAGGTACGCCCGCCCTCGCTCCTCATACGCCGCCGCTTCTCGCTCTCGAGCCATGGCATATTTGCTCTGTAGCGTGGGATTGAATGGATCCTCTTTCAGTGCATGCTTATAGGCGAGACTGGCTTCCGCCCAATTACCTGCTGAGAGATGTTGATCCCCACGCTTGATGTCAGGTGCATTGAAGTAGGCGCAGCCGGCAAGAAAGGCCGTGGCTCCAATGGCAATCCATACTTTCACTGCCGTATGTCTCACAATGTTATTGACCAAGATATTCATAGGTCACGCAACAGAGTTAGCGCCGAAAGAGGAATACAGAGAATCGACTGGAATGTGATGCCACAGGAAATCTATAGCAGCCTCTTTACAGTGGGGCAACGAGAATCAAAAAATCAGCTGACAGGAATCGACTGGTGTCCTGTCCGCTATGCCTCGCGCCCACGTTGTTCAACACAAGCCATGTAGAACATGGTCGGCAGAGGATCACGCATATGAAGGTGACGTGAGGAAATCTCGTTCCATAGTGAAGGAGCGAAAGCCTGCCAGTTCACCAGCCAGGAGCGCGAGGGCTGCTGAAAAACCATGGCATCAAAACCAGTGTGGAATGTGAGCGCTTGTTGGGGGAATAACGTGTTCGCGGAATGATTTTCGACGAGTGTCAAATACGCGGAAACGTATCTCGACACGTGTACGATGCCGTGAACAATCTGCAGCGAGGAATCGAGCGGTATCCGTTTGAGCCGAAACAGACTACGTGTGTCGCGTAACGACCACACGCCGGATGAGGCCTACTGTGAGAATCTACTCGCACTGCCTAAGCCAGCATGGATGCAATCCGCAGGGCTATGCTAAGAAGAAGGAATATCGGTGTCATCAGGCAGCCACTGAAGACTCCCCGATGAACACAGGCTTGTTTTCCACAGCTCCTTACGCCTGAGACTACAGAGAACGGTCCCGGTGTAGCATGAAGGATAACGCGGCCTGCTCCCCTCTTATAAACGCCAATACTTGAGCGTCTTAGGAAGTTTCGCCGGATCAAGCAGACATTTCACATCAATCACCACGCCCTCTCGCTGGCTGCGGAGAGGCTTGAGCAGCTTCTTCAGCCCCATATCCGCATATCGACGATGGGCAACGGCCACAATAATTCCATCGATATCTTTGAGATCGTCCCACTTGCTCAAATGAATACCGTATTCTTCGACTGCCTCTTCCGATTGCGCGATCGGATCATGCACCAAAACTTGGACACCATACTCTCGCAGCTCGTGAATAATGTCGGGCACTCTACTATTCCGCAAATCCGGCACATTCTCTTTAAACGTGAGCCCCAGGACAGCGACTTTGAGATCATTGACCGGCCGAGCCAACTCACCCAACCGTTTCATCGTCTGTTCCGCAACGAACTTTCCCATGCCATTGTTGATACGCCTCCCAGCGAGAATCACTTGGGGATGATAGCCCACCGACTCGGCTTTGCTCGTCAGATAGTACGGGTCAACTCCGATACAATGCCCTCCTACCAATCCAGGGGAAAACTTGAGAAAATTCCACTTCGTGCCCGCAGCCTCCAGAACTGACTTGGTATCAATCCCAAGACGATGAAAAATGAGCGACAACTCGTTCATCAGCGCAATGTTCAGATCCCGCTGGGTATTTTCAATCACCTTTGCAGCTTCCGCAACCTTGATACTCGATGCTCGATGAATCCCCGCCTTAACGACAAGTTCGTAGGTCTTGGCAACAATCTCCAGCGTCGCGGCATCTTGAGCTGACACAACCTTGATGATCGTTTCCAGCGTATGTTCTTTGTCGCCCGGATTAATGCGTTCAGGAGAATACCCGAGAGTAAAGTCCACTCCACACTTCATCCCGGAGGCCTGCTCAAGAATAGGCTGACACACTTCTTCAGTGGCGCCGGGGTAGACCGTCGACTCGAAGACCACGATCGATCCAGGTGAAAGATTTGCCCCGATCAATTCAGATGATTTGCGAAGAGCCGTCAAATCCGGTTGAAGGGCTTCATTAATCGGCGTGGGGACGGCCACGATGATGAAATCTGCCGCCTTGAGATCGCTGGGCTGATATGTGTAGTGAACCTCTGTGGCTTTCAGATCTGCAGCAGACACTTCACCGGTACGGTCAAGGCCTTTCTGTAACTCCGCAATCTTTGCCTGGTTGATATCAAAACCGATCACTCGCTTCCGCTTCCCGAATGCGACAGCGATGGGTAAGCCCACGTAGCCAAGGCCCACCACTGCAATCTTTCGTCTTTTTGCCTGAGACATAAACCCCTCCGTCCGTTTCGCTGAGAATGGCAGAATGCCGCGTTTCCGTCAACGAAGTTACGCAAGGCCGGCATATGGCACCTATTCATTTTGGCAGAACGTGTTGATCCATCTTTAGAATTTTTATGGCTTTCAGCGATTCGCCCCTTCATGTAACCGGACGCGACTGACCCTGGTTCGTGTTTTCCTGCAATCTCTCCAAGGCATCTTGATGTAGGATCTAACGGGGGAAGGAGATACGGACTGAGATATGTCTACTTACATATATTCTGACATCAAATACAGTAGATTTCTTTCACAAATTAGCCGTTTACGCCGAACTCGCTCGCATATCGAATCGTTCATGTGGTCCTCAGGCAGGCTCGTACGTACCCTTCAGAGTTGTTTTCATGACTTTACCAGAGCTGCTCTTGGGGAGTGATGGCAAGACGAAAATCTGTTTGGGTAGATGATGCGGTGGCACGGCGTACGCCACCGCCTTGAAGCATCATGGCCGCGAGCCACATGCCGTACGGATAGCCGGAACAGCCTAGCCCCACATCGAATGCGGCACAGTGGTCGGCCAGCCCTAAGCGGTGGTGGACGACACAGGCTGTAGAGGGTAAGAAATAATCCGGTGTTTGAGTCACCAGAATCAAGGCATCGATTGAATTCGGTTTCCAACCCACTCTATCCAAGGCCCGTTGTGCGGCGGCGACACAGAGATCGCTGCTGCAGACAGCGTCTCCTGCTAGCCGTCTGGAAGCGACGCCTGCCATTCCTGTCACCTTACGAATTTCCTCGTCGCTAAACTCGGCTGAGTCAGTCAGGTTGTCGAATCGCCTGCTGGGAACACAAGTACAGATCGCGGCGATTCTAGCTCCGGATGTTTTCACAAGTGCCATCTCTGCGACCGGCTCCTGAGATCCTACGTGTCATTGTCTTTGTTGCCTCACTGACCAACGTACGGATTGTCGTACAGGTGACGTTCCGAACAACCTGGCCAATTCAGGCTACATGTGTGTAATCAGTCGATGGCTCCTGATGTATGCCTCAATCAAGACGGATTATGAGGGGCAGTCATGTCCAGTTTTACACGCGAGCCACTCGGCACAGTCCTAATCCCATGCGTTCCACTCCGCCATCACATATATCTGCGTAGGTAATGATCTATTTAATAACAAGTACAGAGCCTTCAAGTATTTTTCCCCATGATCTAGAACCTATGCCGAACCACAATAGCTCTAGTAGTGTAGCACTTGGAATTAGAGCTCACGCCGTACACATCCCATAGTTCTTCCTCCTCAGACGGACAAATAGACAACAATTTAAACGCCGTACCATCCTGAAAACCTCATACACACACGAGATTTCCAGCACGTACATCTTCTAATATAAATAACTATTTAGCTTATTGTATCAATGTGTTATAATGAATACTTAACTTCGAACATAATTTGTTCAAAATCATCGAATGTGACCTTCTCCCCCTTTACTTGTCTCACTTCCCAACCACCTCACATCCTTAGCACCTGAACACTTCAAGCTATTGTTATAACAAATTGAATCGGGTCTAAAGATTTGATCAGCGTATGTGTTACCCGACGTGGCACTACTCTTGCTCTACCTACCCAACGGCCCTGGCAGTCGACGGCACAAACCAGCATTCCCTCTGTGCAGGTGGATTGTCTCTCATACAATTGCTGACGAACACCGCAATGAGTTCGCACGGTAGCGGGTTGAGTCGATACTACGGAGGAGTGCATGCACCAAACGATACACCAGCATCGCATTGCTGCTTCCACGATCTCACTGGCCTTCATGACAGTCTTCCTGTCCCTGGTTCAGCCTATTCCCCCTGCTTCGGCTCAGCAACTGATAAGACCGATCAACCAGGATACCGGCGGAATAGGCACTCAAGGACAGCGCATCGAAAACGGAGTCGGCGGCCATCGATACTCGACGAAACCCGCCGAAAAGATGGACTCGCAAACCTCGACTCACAAGTCGCACCGAGTGATTCGAAAGCCGCAGAATCTGCCTCTCGCATCAGTCGAGCCTTCTCTATCGGACTCCTCATCTGTCAACTCCGTGCCATCATCCCCACTGTCGCTACAACGTGATGGCACGATTTCTCAACCCGAGGAACCGTCAGTGTCGGGTAGAAGTATTGGAGCAGCCGTACCTCTTGCACCCATAAGCGTCACACCATCAGCTGCACCCCCCACAGGATTTACTGCAACTGGCACAGTGCCCGCCAGTACCATCCCCCTGGCCGCGGCAGCCGCAGGCAACTCGCCTTCATCAGGAGGAGGACGGGCCGGCGGGCGAACGATGCAAAGATTATCTGCAGAAATGTCAGGGGTAGCACAGCTGGTATCGCCGCCTTCGGCCCCAGCACTTTCAGACGCTCCCGTCAGTGAGACCATTATTCTCAGCGCATCCGGAGCAACTCCCATCACGATCCCCGTCTCCGTCACCGCGGCACCGATACCGACTACCATCGGTATGACCCCCACCAGCCTGTCCTTTACCGCGACCCAGGGGGGCAGCACTCCTCCAGCCCAGACCTTGACCATTAGCAATACGGGGAGCAGCGCACTACCCTGGGGCATCTCCCATGACGCCCCCTGGCTATCGCACTCGCCAGGTACGGGGACAGGAGCTGGCACCGCGACCATCGGCGTCACACCCGGCGCGCTTCTCCCCGGAACCTATAATGGCCAGGTCACACTGTGGCCCAAGGGGGCGCCATCGGT
>JACMLT010000010.1 GCA_014379455.1 Nitrospiraceae bacterium | reverse complement strand
CAATCGAGCGGCAAGCGCGATGACATTCCGTACCCGGTGATATATGTCGTGGTCAACTAGATGAGGTTGAAGCTGATAGCACCCGCCTCAACAAATTTGGGTTCAACTATTATGTACAATCTGATACACCCGTTGTGGTGACAGTCCAAACTCTCTCCCTAAATCCGATAACCCTTCTCCTGCCGCAAAGCAGGAGACGGGCAAGAAAGGTTCCCCTGTGAAACCCGCCAAGCATGATGAGAAGAAGGCGATGAATGAGGAAAGCCTGAACGCCATTCGTTAGGCCTGGATCTTGGCACTTCCGGTTGTAACAGGTGTAGCCCTTTTCCCTGGGGGCTAGAAAGTCTAGCGACAATTTCTTTCCACTGATGTGAAGGCTCAGCCTCTTTAAGGTGCCATGCGTATAATTCAGCGATTCGGCCAACAGGTCCAGCGGCTGCGAACCTGCCCTGGTCGGATGTATTAAAGCTCGCGGTGAAGACTAAGTTGGTCCGCGTCTATGTGGCCAAGCTGGAGCAAGTGGAGTAACGACCTGACGCTGGCGATGTTGGTGGGATTCATCCGGCCGCATCTCCTGCGTCTCGTTACGAAGGCACTGTCGGAGAGGTTCCTACCAAGGCCTGAGGCGACCTTTCCACATTCAAGAGGGGCAATACACCTGCCCGGTTTTCTTATTCATCACGGGATGAGCCATGATGTGTCTTGACCAGCGTGGAGATGACCCGTGTGATATGCTCGGCCACCTTCAGCTCGTGTGTGTCGAAGTCCACCCCGAAATCAGTCCGCTTGACCCATTTCACGGTGGCGCGATCGATCAACAACAGCTCCGGGTCTCCCGGCACATAAATATGCAGGGCGAGCACCATCCCGAAGGAGACCGGCCTATTCCCGGTAATGTAACTCCCGTTCAGCGAAAGGTCTTTGATGATTCCGTCACCGGCAACCCCGTCCCCAAAGTAGCGCATGGTTGCAAATGTCTTGAGCCGTTGACCCCTCCGCAAGATGAACCCGGCCATGCTGTCTCCTTGTCTCTATCGATGACTCTTGCGTACCAAGAATTCCTCGGATGGTCGCGATCAATTCGTTCGCTTTCATGGGCAGTCCGGAGGACTGCGATTGCTCCATACTCCCGGGCCTGTTACACCGCTACTGCAGTATCTTGTCCCGTTACCACAATCTTTGGAATCGCCTGCAGCAGCCGGTGACGGTTCAGTCGTTCGAGTACGATAATGCCGTCTTCCCGCAACAAATCACGATCTCAGAGTAATGTTGAAAAATCAAAGAGTTTCGGGATATCTTCTCGCCGCATGGTCCACCGTTCCTGCCTGTGTGCTCCCCGCTTTACCACTCTGTTGAGGTGAACCGCTCGTTCGCTATGCTGGGCAGTTTCATCGGATGAGTGATCCTCTTCGTCGGCCTCAGGACATCGTGCAGTCACTTCTCAGTCCCATTGGTTCGCTCGCCGACAAGTTCAGAATGCTTGGCCTTCGACGAGATGCGTTGGAGCATCGCCTCTGTGCGAAGGTGGGAGGCCCCTCTCATTCGACCTTGGATGTCTTGCAGGCGTATGGTTTCTCTAACATGATGCAGGCGCGCTTCTTCCACCCCTTTCTCCGCGGGGTGTTTCTGGAACAGGCGCTGTCGACGCCCGGCTGGATTTTTTGAATTAGTCTGGGCCGCCTTCTCCCGTGGGGCAGTGGCACTCCCGCGAGACGGGATGGGGGCGATTGCCCAGCAACTAGCCACCGCGTTGCCGGTGGGGACGATTCGATTGGGGGCACCTGTGAACCACATTGAAGGGGCCAGCATTGTGCTGGAGTCTGGTGAACGTCTCGCCGGTGACGCCCTAGTCATCGCCACCGATTATGCGACCGCAGCCAGACTGCGAGGCGAGCGCTCGCCACTTGGTGCGTCACGAGAGTCGACCTGCCTGTATTTTGATGCGCCCGCTCCTCCGATACGCGGTCCCTGGTTAGTACTGAACGGTGACGCAGAAGGTCTGGTCCGGACTCTGTGCGTGTTGAGCGAAGTGGCTCCCTCCTATTCGCCACCGGGACGAGCCTTAGTCTCCGTCAGCCTTTCCGATCGGCTGAACACACTAGCTGGCGATCTCCCTCAAGCGGTACGAATATTTCTCCGCGCCTGGTTCGGCCCTGGCGTCGACGCATGGCGACATCTCTGAACCGATCGGATCCGCAACGCTTTACCTCCGGTCGACTTGCTGGATGCGCACGATGGAGAGGTGTCTCCACGACTGACCGCAGGCCTGTACCTATGCGGCGATTATCGAGAGTCTGGAACCTTTGATGGGGCGCTGCTGTCTGGCCGGAAGGCGGCTGATGCCGTGATGGCTGACTATGCAGCAAGAGATACCGGGGTCATGGCGTGACCTTGCCCGGCATGCTCTCGCCCATTCCCTTCTGTGCTCTGGGTCTAAGAGTCAGCAGAGGCACCATTCGACATACTGGCCGAGTGAGGATGGTATAGATTAGGTGTGGCTGGTCTTGCGGGCGCGGTCGGCGATCTTTTTTCGGAGGCGGGCTTTTTCGAGGCTGATTTCAGCTTCTTTGACTTCGGACGGCAGGCCGCCGGCTTTGAGTCGCTCCTCGGCCTTCTCAACGGCGGCTTGGGCACGTCCCACATTGATATCTTCGGCCTTCTCGGCGATCTCGGCCATGATCGTCACTTTGGTTGGTGTGACTTCTGCATAGCCCCAAAGGACCGCCATGTGGCTGGTCAGATCCCCGACGCGATAGCGCAACTCGCCGATACGCAATGTGGACAGGAAATGAGTGTGTCCCGGCAACACACCGAACTCACCCTCTGAGCCTGGGGCGATGACCTCATCGACTTGCTGGCTCAAGAGCAACTTCTCCGGCGTCACCACTTCTAATAAAATCTTCCCTGCCATATCTCTCCTACGCGCTTATCAAAAGGTATAAGTAGGCGGGATGCTCTGACGTGCGCGCATCGACCGAGCACTTGTTTCATCGTGCGCGGTCTGCGCGCACAAGAGCGCCCGTCTGCTTATACCTTGACCCCCATCTTTTCCGCCTTCGCAATCACTTCCTCAATTGGGCCGACCATGTAAAAGGCCTGTTCCGGCAGGTGATCGTATTTGCCGGCGAGAATCTCTTTGAAGCTTCGCACCGTGTCTTTGAGCTTCACATACTTACCGGGCGAACCAGTGAAGGCTTCGGCGACGTGGAACGGCTGTGACAAGAAGCGCTGAATCTTTCGCGCGCGGGCCACGGCCATCTTATCGTCTTCGGACAATTCGTCCATACCGAGAATGGCGATAATATCTTGGAGGTCTTTATACCGCTGCAACACAGACTGTATGCCGCGAGCGACCTTGTAGTGCTCTTCACCGATGACTTGCGGATCGAGAATACGCGAGGTGGAATCGAGCGGATCGACCGCCGGATAAATCCCCAACTCAGCCAGTTGTCGAGACAACGTTGTCGTCGCGTCCAAGTGCGCAAATGCGGTGGCCGGAGCTGGGTCGGTCAGGTCGTCAGCCGGCACGTAGATGGCTTGCACCGACGTAATCGATCCACGCTTGGTGGAGGTGATGCGTTCTTGCAGTTGGCCCATCTCGGTTGAGAGGGTGGGCTGATAGCCGACGGCCGACGGCATACGACCGAGCAAGGCGGACACTTCCGAACCTGCCTGGGTAAACCGGAATATATTGTCCACGAAGAGCAGCACGTCCTGGTTCTCTTCGTCGCGGAAATATTCGGCGACGGACAGTCCGGTCAAGGCGACTCGCAGACGGGCTCCTGGCGGCTCGTTCATCTGGCCGTAGATCAGCGAAACTTTCGACTTGGTGAAATCATCCGGGTCGATGACCTTCGACTCCTGCATTTCGTGCCAGAGGTCGTTGCCTTCACGGGTCCGCTCGCCGACGCCGGCGAACACAGAAAATCCACCGTGGTGCAAGGCGATGTTATTGATGAGCTCCATAATGATGACGGTCTTTCCGACTCCGGCGCCGCCGAAGAGGCCGACCTTACCGCCTTTGCTGTAGGGCTCGAGCAGATCGATGACTTTGATGCCGGTTTCGAGCACTTCGGTTTTGGTGTCCTGATCTTCGAGCCTCGGCGCAGGTCGGTGAATGGGATACGTCTTGGTGGTTTTGATCGGGCCTTTTTCGTCGACCGGCTCGCCCAACACGTTGATCAGCCGTCCCAATGTTTCGCGGCCGACCGGCACAGAGATTGGTGCCCCCGTGTCGTTCACAGCCATCCCGCGCGTGAGACCGTCGGTCGTGGACATCGCGATGCTGCGGATACGGTTTTCACCGAGGTGGAGCGCGACTTCAAGCGTGATGCGGACAGCCGGCGTGCCGGCAGCCGTATTCTCTTCCTGAATCACTTTGAGCGCGTTGTAAATATTCGGCAGCTGGCCGGGAGGAAACTCGACGTCCACCACTGGCCCGATAACTTGAATCACTCTTCCTGTGCTCATAACGCTCCTTCTCTTGCCAGTTCTGTAATCTGAGTCATGAGGTCTGAGTTGTAGGTTCTGGTGGCGTTATTACTCAGAACGCAGTACCCAAAACGTCCAATCTACTTTAGTGCCTCTGCGCCGCCGACGATGTCCATCAGTTCTTTGGTAATGGCGGTCTGCCTGGTCTTGTTGTAATGCAAGGTCACTTTTTTGATCAATTGTCCTGCGTTCCTGGTTGCACCGTCCATCGCGGCCATCCGGGCGCCATGTTCCGCTGCAGCCGATTCCAGCAAAATACGAAACGTTTGTGTTTGGAAATGTTTGGGGATGAATACGTTTAAGAGTTCGGCTTCGTCCGGTTCATAGAGGTAGCTTCCACCAGTCGTGCCTTCCGCTTGTGCTGTTCCGAATTCGGCCGTAGCATCGACGGGGAAGAGCTTCTCCACGATTACGCGTTGCTGAATAGCCGACTTAAACTCGTTATAGACGATGTGGAGTTCGTCGAACGTCCCCTTGACGAAATTGTCGGTCAGATCGCCGCCAATATCGATGGCATGTTCGAAGGTGAGCTTGTCGAAGATGCCGGTCCACTCCTGCCTGATCGGCCAGGTACGGCGACGAAAATAGTCGCGGCCTTTGCGTCCCACGATGCTCAAATTGACCTGCGACCCTTGGGCTTCGCATTGCCGTACAAACTCCGAACTCTTCCGCACGATATTGCCGTTGAACCCGCCGCACAGCCCGCGATCGCTGGTGACGACAAGCACTTCGACCTTCTTCCCTTCGCGCTTCTGCAAGAGGGGATGGGAGGATCGATTCACGCGTTGACTCAAGTTGCTGACCACCCCCCGCATCTTCAGGGCGTAGGGGCGCGCGGCCAAAATACGGTCTTGCGACCGCTTCAGCTTCGCTGCGGCCACCATCTTCATGGCCTTGGTGATCTTCTGTGTATTCTTAAACGCCGCAATTTTACGGCGTAGACTCTGTAAACTTGGCATAGCTTCAGGGGCCTCGGCGCCCCAATTGAGAATTCAAAATTGAAAATTATGAACTATGGTTTCGCCCCATATCCCATCTTTTGTTTAAAGGTCGCAATGATCTCTTTGAGTCTTCCAGAAACCTTGTCATCGATCTTCCCAATGCTCGCGATTTCTTTTTTTAGCTCCGGATGCTGCTGTTGCACATAGTGCAGCAGGTCGGCTTCAAACTGTTGGATTTTGTCGACTGGGACGTCGTCGAGGTATCCGTTAACGCCGGCGTAAATCGACAGCACTTGATCGGCGACCGGCATCGGTTTGTATTGCCCCTGTTTGAGCAATTCCACCATCCGAACGCCGCGCGCAAGCTGCATCTGCGTCGCTTTGTCGAGTTCGCTCCCGAACTGCGAGAACGCGGCCATTTCGCGGTATTGTGCGAGGTCGAGTCGGAGGGTACCGGCCACCTGCTTCATGGTCTTAATCTGCGCCGAGCCGCCGACCCGAGAGACCGACAATCCCACGTTAATCGCCGGACGAATACCGGAGTAGAACAGATCGCTACCGAGATAGATCTGTCCGTCGGTAATCGAGATGACGTTGGTCGGGATGTATGCGGACACGTCGCCGGCTTGTGTTTCAATGATAGGCAGTGCGGTGAGGCTTCCCCCTCCAAGCTTGTCGCTGAGCTTAGCCGCACGCTCTAACAACCGGGAGTGCAGATAGAATACGTCGCCAGGATAGGCTTCGCGGCCAGGTGGGCGGCGGAGCAAGAGAGACAGCTGGCGATAGGCGACGGCGTGTTTAGAGAGGTCATCGTAGACGATCAAGGCATGTTTGCCGTTATCCCTGAAGTACTCGCCGATGGCAGCGCCGGAGAAAGGCGCGAGGTACTGCATGGGTGCCGCATCGCTCGCGGTGGCGGCCACCACGATGCTGTACTCCATCGCGTGGTTTTCCTCAAGTGTCTTGACGACGCGGGCTACGGTGGAACGTTTCTGGCCGATGGCAACATAGATGCAAAAGACGTTCAGGCCCTTTTGATTGATAATGGTATCGACGGCAATGGCCGTCTTGCCGGTCTGCCGGTCGCCGATGATCAGCTCACGTTGGCCACGGCCGATGGGGATCATGGCGTCGATGGCTTTGATACCCGTTTGCAAGGGTTCGCGCACCGACTGGCGTGTATTCACCCCGGGCGCCACAACCTCAATGCGGGACGTGAGCGTCGACTTGATCGGACCCTTCCCATCGATAGGCTGCCCGATCGCGTCCACGACCCGGCCGATCAACGCTTCGCCGACTGGAACCTCCGCAATCCGCCCTGTGCGCTTGACCGGATCGCCTTCTTTGACTCCCACGTCATCGCCCATGAGGACGGCGCCGACGTTGTCTTCTTCAAGATTCAGGGCGATCCCGTAGAGGCCGCCGGGGAATTCGAGCATTTCACCGGCCATGGCACCGTCAAGGCCATAGATCTTGGCAATCCCATCTCCAACCTGGATGACGGAACCGGTTTCCTTGACATCGACTTGTTTGTCGAAACCTTTGATTTTCTCTTTGATAATCGAGCTGATTTCTTCTGCCTTAATCTGCATAGCTACTCCTTCGTCAACAAACTCTGCATCGCTTGTAACCGGCCTAGCACGGTGCTATCGACCACCGTGCTGCCGAGACGGATTTGCATGCCGGCGATATAGCGGGCATCCGTGTGAAAGGTGACTTCGACTTGGCGCTTGAGCACTGTGCGCAAGCGATTGCTGATTTGGTCTTGCTCGCCTGGGGGTATCGCCGTTGCGGAGAAGACGGTGACCGGCTGGGTGCCTTTCAATGCATCGGCAAGTTTCGCGAACGCCTCGGCAATTTCAGGAAGAAAGCCGACGCGATTTTTTTTGACTAACTGTTCGAGAAAGGTTTTTCCGATGGGAGGACACCCCAATCGCGAACCAAGCTCTGTAAGGACGGCGATTTTGTCTTCGGCGCCAAACACTGGTGAGGCCACGACATGGCGGAGGTCGACCGAATCCTTGATCGCTTGCCCGAGCCCCGCTAAGGCCACACGGGTTGGTTCGATGCCGGATACGTCGAGTAGCTCGAATAACGCCTGCGCATAACGTCGCGCCACTGCTGTCTTAATCACGATAACGGTCCGTTCACTCTTTTTTTAGATAAAGGGGTAAGCCTTCGTGGCTCGCACGAAAAGCGGCGACCAAAATTAGCATTGGGGAGCGAGGGCTGTCAATATGGACGGTATGGATGATGATGAAGCTAGAGTGATTGGATGATGCCGCCGCCCAGCACGCGATCGTTTCGATAGAACACCGCTGATTGCCCCGGACTCAATGCGCGCTGTGGCTCATGGAACAGAATGCGAAGGGTGCTATCTGAACGAGACTGGATGGTGGCTGGCACGGCAGGCGTGGCATACCGGACTTTGACCGTGACATCGGTCGCTCCACGAAGGAGTGAGGAGTCAAAGAGATTCAGGTCGGCTACATCGCATTGGCTGCGACGCAGAGATTCCTCTGGTCCCAGGACAACCGTGTTGGTTTCCGGTTGTACTTCCTGAACATAGAGCCTTCGGCCGGTCGCAATACCGAGCCCCCGCCGTTGTCCCGGCGTATAGAACGCGATGCCTTCGTGGTCCCCTAAATAGCGCCCTTCACCATCCACAAATGCCCCAGGCTTCTTGGCGGCAGGTGCTTCTTTCTCGATAAAGGTTCGGTAATCGCCATGGCTCACAAAGCAGATTTCCTGGCTTTCCTTCAATTCGTCCGCGGGAAGGCCCAGGGTCTCCGCCTCTATCCATACGTCCGTCTTCCGCATGCCACCGACTGGAAAGAGAAGGCGAGTGAGCCATGACTGATGAAGACGGTAGAGGAAATAGCTTTGATCTTTCTTGGGATCGGCTGCTCGCTGAAGAGTCGGTGTTCCCTCGGATTGGTCGATTTGGACATAGTGGCCCGTGGCGACAAAATCGATCCCGCGTTCGTCCGCCAGTTCCACGAGGCTCCGTAGCTTCACGCGCTCATTGCACCGGACACAGGGATTGGGTGTGGTGCCTTCGAGATAGCCGGTAACAAAGTCGTCGATCACGCTGGCGCGAAAGGTTTCTCTGGTGTCGATCACTTCATGTGGGATTTTCAATGTCTGAGCCACATATTGGGCAATGCCAACCTTGCAACACCCACGCTCTTCCCACCGCTTAGAGACTGCGACTGTTTCGTCTTCGTGCTCCCACACCTGAAGCGTGACTCCCTGAACGTCGTAGCCCTGGCGAACCAGAAGCGCTGCGGCGACAGAGCTGTCCACTCCACCACTCATGCCAAGAAGAACGGTAGGTCGTGCCATAGGGGGCTATTGTACTGGGGAGATAGGAAAAGGGCTAGTCCGCATTATTCACAAATCCTCGTGAATAATGCGGGTCCTGGAGCTATTCCCTGCAGCTATTGGGCGGTTGCCACAAGGCCGGGAGCCATGTCGAGCGAGAGGGCGCGTTCGCCACTCCCAAGGTGCGCGCCCATATCGCACATGCCATGGAAGCGAGAACCTTCTTCGATTGCGATGACTGGGGTCCGAATATCGCCGACAAGAACACCGGGCTTCAGGATCTGAATCTTTTCAACGGCCGTAATGGTGCCATGAATCTTGCCGCTATTCATGAGCACTCCAACTGACACGATGCCTTGGATCATCGCATGCTCCCCAACGATGAGCGTTCCGGTCGTATGTATCTCGCCTTCGACACGCCCGTCAATTCGAATGGTGCCACCAAAACTCACGACGCCCTTGAAGTCTGTGCCTTTCCCCAGAAACGTGAAGCTCTCGCTGTTCTGATCGACTTGCTGGCCCCGTTCTTTCATTGCCCACATGATCGCCTCCTCAGAGTATTCCTGCACACGCATGATCTGTCGTCATGCTGAAAATTGGCATGTAAAATACCTAATAGTAATTTCTCTCTACCCGTTGACTCGCTTAATGCTGGGTGGCGCGATCATTCCGACGGGTTGGAGCGTGGTGTCACGAGGAAGCTCGCGCACGCTGTGCGCCATTTCGAGCGCCCCGTTGAAGAGCACGCCATCTTCCATGGAAAGGATCGGTGCCTTGATACTTCCGTTCATGATGGCCGGAGTCCGGAGCTTGACACACTCTTTCGCTACGATGTCCCCGGTAATTTTCCCTTTGCACACAATGGTTCCTGCGGTAATTTTTGCCTGGATAACGGCCTCTTCTCCAATCAGCAGCACGCCATCCGTATGAATTTCTCCGTCGAGATATCCGTCAATTCTCACCGTACCGCTGTAGGAAATCGTGCCCTTGAACTCGACCCCTTTCCCTACAAAGGCACTAATATCCCCGGCCCCATCGGTATTTGTTGAGTTGGAAGCAACCATAACGACCTCTTTACCTTCCTGCTCGCGTGAGCTCGTCCCCACTTTTTTCTCCTGCCCCCACATGAACTCGCCTCCTCGAGTTGGTGATCCCACTACCGGCGCAACTGTAAAGCTGTGATGTATTTATTGATGGGGAAATAGTCGGTCAGAATGAATACGGTCACGTCTACGTAGAAGCAACAAGTATGCCTCTATCTCTCATGACAGATTTGACGAAGAAGTGAAGGTGGGGATTAATTTAAAAGAGTCTCGAGAATTCCGTCGAGTTCAGGGGGAGAGAAATAATGAATGATGATTTTTCCTCCACGCCGACCTTTTTGAATCATGACTTTGGTGCCCAATCGTTTTTGTAATCGTTCTTCAACATCAGACCAGGGTGTTCGCCGTAACTCTTTTGTCCCTCGCTTCTTTGTAACCAGTGAGGATTCTATAAGTTTTTCTGTCTCTCTCACCGATAGGGTTTGTAACACCACAAGCTGAGCGACTTTAATCTGTTCAGTTTGGCTCGGAAGACCGAGAATCACTTTAGCATGTCCGATAGAGAGCTGGTTCGATTCAATCAGCTGTTGGACCTCTACGGGAAGCTGTATGAGGCGTACGACATTGGCGATCGATGATCGCTCACAACCCACTCGCCGTGCAATTATGTCCTGAGTGAGTCCAAATTCGTTCATCATCCGGTGGTAGGCCCTCGCCATTTCCATGGGATTGAGATCTGTTCGTTGAAGATTTTCCACCATTGCCAATACGACAGACTCTTCATCTCCACAATTCCGAATGACGGCGTGAATTGTCTCCAGACCTGCGTCTTTGGCCGCACGCCAACGCCGCTCGCCAGATATGAGCTCGTAGATTCCGTCACCCTTGCGGCGCACTAAAATCGGCTGCAGCAATCCACTCTCTTTCAATGAAGCCGTAAGCTCTGCCAGTTCCTGAGGAGAAAACGTTTGCCTTGGCTGATATCGATTGGGCACGATCGCATCGATACGCAGATGTTGGACCTCTGACAATTCAGACGTCGCAACGGTCTTGGTGGCAGGCAGTAGTGCGTCGAGTCCTCTACCGAGCGCTTTCTTCTCCATGACTCATAAACTCCTTGGCTAAAGACAAATAGGCTTGAGACCCTGCCGATGCGACGTTATACAGCATAGCTGGACGTCCATAGCTTGGAGCCTCTGCCAGAGCCACATTGCGAGGGATCACCGTCTTGTAGGCGGCTTCTTTGAAATGCTCCCGAACTTGCTCAACAACTTGACGCGCCAACGTATTCCGCGCATCAAACATTGTCAAGACGATCCCTTCCAATTTGAGATCAGGATTAAAGGATTGACGAACTCGATCAATGCTTCCAATCAAACGACTTAGCCCTTCCATGGCATAGTACTCACATTGAACTGGAACCAAAATGCTTTGTGCGGCAACAAGTGCATTGACCGTCAGAATTCCCAATGTAGGGGGGCAATCGAGAAAAATAATGTCAAATAACTGGTTCACATCCCGCAAGAAGCGCTGAAGCAATTTTTCACGATCCTCGACATTAACTAACTCTATCTCTGCCCCTGACAAATCAGCATTTGCCGGCAAAAGTGATAAACCACTCACTTCTGTGACTTTGACGACTTCATGAAACTTTGCATGATTAATCAGGCAGTTATACAAAGTTATTTGTAAAGATCTGGGGTCAACCCCTAGTCCGCTCGTCGCATTTCCTTGAGGATCCATATCGACAAGTAAGACGCGCTGGCCCAGAACTGCAACACCAGCAGCGAGATTCACAGCGGTTGTTGTCTTGCCTACACCACCTTTTTGATTTGCAATCGCTACAATCTTGGCCATATTGAGTATCGCGACGTCGGCTTTCCTTTCTATGTTTCTCAGTAATGTTCCACGTGGAACATATACGTATAGCCTTGATTATGTGACTGAATTATTTTTCTCAAGGACTGTAATGACTCTATTGCCTGACCCATGAGGGAGAAGAAGAGCTGTTTCATTCAATCGATGAAACTCTTCCCCTATTTCATTATTTTCGATGACCGATGTTCGATATAAAACAACTTTTCCTTTTTCGGTAAGCAATGCGGGGATGTGTTTTTGTATATCATCAAACTTCAATGCTCGTACGACAACCGTATCGATGGAATCGTTAAGAGCCTGCTTGGCATATTGTTCTATGGTTCCAGCAAATGTAGACACACTACGAAGTTGTAACAGACCGATCACTGAATTGAGAAATGAGCACTTTTTCTGAACTGGTTCTACTAAAGTGAGCTGAATATCAGATCTCACGATTTTTAGAGGAATGCCAGGGAACCCTCCACCAGATCCCACATCAAGCACTCGGCTATCTTGCCGAAAACTCGTCGCGACAAATGCAGCGAGTGAGTCAACGAAATGTTTGGTAATTATTTCTTTAGAATCGGTGATCGCTGTGAGATTTATTGTCTTATTCCACGTAATGAGATGAGTAAGATAGCGAGCAAACTGCTCTGTGTGACTTTCGCTGATTGTCAGCCCAAGTTCCTGTGCAGAGCTAATCATGAACTCGCACAATTCATGTTCATGTTCCACGTGGAACAATTACGTGAAACAAATGGTGAGGTCAAGATATTCTGGAACAGACAGTATAAATAATTGAATTTATGTGTCTAGGAATGGGTTTGTAGAAGGCTATCTCGCATGGATTCTCCCTTGTGTTTTTCTAGTGAGACAAGGAGAAGAGAAATTGCCGCTGGTGTGATTCCTGAAATTCTCGATGCCTGACCAATAGACGCAGGACGAATTTTTTTAAGTTTTTCACAAACTTCTCGTGAAAAGCCAAGAGTCGCATCGTAGTTGAATGTCATAGGAATGGGCTTCATTTCAAGTTTTTTGAATCGAGCTATCTGTTGAAGCTGTCGCTTGATATAGCCTGAGTATTTAATCTGCAACTCTATTTCATCAGTAGTCTCAGCGTCTTGCAATGCATAAACTCCAAGTGCTTCTAATAGGGTCGTATAATTCGTCCCTTGGCGACGTAAGAGATGAGCTGCAGTGCAGGGTCCAGATATTTCATCAATATGAACCTTTGCCAAGCGTTCGCGAACCGCTTCGGTAAGTTTTGGTCGGAGTTCTTCGAGTCGTACGAGTTCAGATTCAATAGCCTTCTGTTTCAATTGAAATTTTGCATAGAATTCGTCTCCAATCAATCCAACCTTACGCCCAGTATCAGTGAGTCGTAGATCGGCATTTCCATGACGCAAAAGGAGGCGATACTCTGCCCGTGAGGTAAACATGCGATAGGGCTCACGGGCGTCTTTGGTAATGAGATCGTCGATCAAGACACCAATATAAGCCTGTGAACGGTCAAGTACCAACGGAGACTCTCCTCGAATCCGCAGTACGGCATTGATCCCAGCCATGAGACCCTGAGCCGCTGCTTCCTCATATCCGGATGTCCCATTGATCTGCCCGGCATGATAGAGGCCATTGAGCAGCTTCGTTTCAAGAGTCTGGTGTAATTGCCGTGGGGGAAAATAGTCATACTCGATCGCGTATCCAGGTTTGAGCATGACGGCTTGCTCTAGCCCCGGAATAGTTTTCAGCATCGCGGCCTGCACATCAACTGGCAGGCTGGTGGAGATCCCATTGGGATAAAACTCTCGGCTGTCCAATCCTTCTGGTTCGATAAAGATCTGATGACGCTCTTTATCCGAGAAACGCACGACTTTATCTTCAATCGACGGACAATACCGCGGTCCAACTGACTCAATGATGCCGCTATAGAGTGGTGATCGGTCAAGATTCTGTTGGATCAATTCATGTGTCGCGTGATTGGTATGGGTCAAATGACAAGGGAGTTGCTTGTTCTCAATCCGGCTGGTCCGATACGAAAACGGCGGCGGCGGATCATCCCCCGGTTGCGGCACCATCACGGAAAAGTCGATGGTTGCACCATCCAAACGAGGAGGTGTGCCGGTTTTGAGCCGGCCCACCTCGAACCCCAGGTCGCGCATACAATCAGAGAGGTGCTCGGCGGACGCCTCCCCGGCTCGTCCTGCAGGGAAATGATTCAAGCCGATATGGATAAGACCCTTAAGGAATGTACCTGATGTTAAAATAACAGCTTTCGCCTCTATGTGATCGCCCCGGTCCGTGACTACCCCTGTAACCGAGCCGTCATGCGTCAGCAGGCGATCAACCGTGCCCTCGCCGATTGTCAGTCCCGCTTGCTGGCTCAACGTTCGTCGCATGGCGTCTCGGTACAGTTTCTTGTCGCATTGGACGCGCAAGGCTCGCACCGCCGGACCTTTGCTCGTATTGATGAAACGGAACTGGATACCGGCTTGATCCGTGTTCCGCGCCATCTCCCCGCCCATCGCATCAATTTCTTTGACCAGATGCCCCTTCGCTATGCCTCCGATCGCCGGATTACAGGACATTTGTGCGATCCGGTCGCGATCCATCGTGAGCAGCAAGGTGCGCGCACCCATGCGCGCCGCGGCCAAGGCGGCTTCACAGCCGGCATGACCTCCGCCCACTACGATGACATCAACGACGTTTCCCATGTCCATCTGTTCCTACTTACCGATACAGAATTCTGAAAAAATTCGGCCAAGGATCTCGTCAGTCGTGATGGCGCCGGTAATTTCACCGAGGGCATCGGCTGCGGCGCGCACATCGATCGAGATAAGCTCTCCTGCCATTCCGCACTGTACGGATTCCAGGGCTTGGCCCAAGGAGTCGTTGGCCCGGCGTAATGCGTCACGGTGTCGCACATTTGTGACTGTGACATTCTCCGCTGTTTCAAAACCCCTAGAAGTTAGGTGAACACGAAGAATCGACTTCAGCATCTCGATTCCCGAACCTGTTATTGCGGAAATACGGCATGAGGAATGGCCCACAAGTGCGGCATCCGGGTTGGCTTCGTCAGGCAAATCCGACTTGTTCAGTACCACCACATGCTTCCGATCTTTGACCGCGATCAAAAGGTTCCGGTCATCATTCGTGAGGGGCACACTCCCATCCACGACCACGAGTAGGAGGTCTGCCTCATCCTGTGCAAGACGAGTTCGTTTGATCCCTTCACGCTCGACAATGTCGTCCGTTTCTCGCACTCCTGCCGTATCAACTAAACGAATTGTGACCCCGTCAAGATCGATAGACTCCTCTATGACATCCCTCGTCGTCCCAGGAATTGCCGTGACAATCGCTCGTTCTTCCCTCAGAAGACGGTTTAACAGACTGGATTTGCCGACATTCGGGCGACCAAGAATCACGACATGTGCGCCTTCTCTCAAGATTCGACCGTCGTGCGCCGTCGCTTCCAGTTTGTGAACTACCGCAGAGGCTTCCCTCATAATCCGCAGCAGTTCATCATGTTGCAGGAAGGAAATATCTTCGTCCACAAAATCGATCGCTGCTTCCACATGGGCCAATACAGTCAGCAAAGAGGTTCGAGCCTGGTCCACCTCGCGAGCGAGATCGCCCCGTAGCTGGCGTTGAGCGACATTCAGCCCTGCGTACGATGTGGCCTTGATCGTATCGAGCACGGCTTCCGCCTGAGAGAGATCTAACCGTCCGTTGAGGAAGGCGCGCTTCGTAAATTCGCCAGGCTCTGCCATCCGCGAACCCGACTCAACACAGATCTTGCAGACGAGCTCAAGCACCAACATCCCCCCATGTGACTGAATCTCGACCACGTCCTCTGCCGTAAACGATCGTGGTGCCTTCATGTAGACGACAAGCGCTTCATCGAGCAGACCTGAGACTGATGGGCGAGAAGGGACGGGCCTAGCATCGCTCAACTTGTTTGATGCAGGGATCACAAGATCAGCAAGATGCAATGTATGTGAAGACATCGATGAAAGGGGGCAACCAGATCGAAGGCGAACCACTTGGGAAGCGACATCAAGCGATTGAGGGCCACTCAAACGAACAATCCCTATACCGCCCTCACCTGCAGCGGTGGCAATGGCACAGATCGTATCATCGAGTCCTCCACTCATGACGCCACTTTCACTCGCACGATACTGAAAAAATCAGCCAGCGTCTTACGCCCGAGACGAGCATGCCGAGCGAGGCAGGCAGGACACGCAAACTCTCATTATTTCACTGACCGTATCTTGATCACACCCCGGTCTATATGGCTCCGCTGACCAGCAAAAATGCAGGGGGAGTGGGGCAAGGCGCCTATGCGCTCGAGCTGCTACTCTGCTCGGCCCCTGCCGCGATGAGGGCCTTGTCGGTTAGCAGAAAGCGATCAGTGACCAATTGTTGGGTAATGGTCAGGGTATTGTTTGTCAGCCAATACAGCACCAAGCCCGCAGGAAAATTGATGAACAGAAATGTCATGCCAATGGGGAGTACCAACATGATCTTTGCCTGTGTCGGATCCATCGTATTGGGAGTGATCTTCTGTTGAATAAACATCGTGACCCCCATGAGCACCGGAAGCACATAGAAGGGATCCTGCACCGATAAATCGTGAACCCAGAGCATGAAAGGGGCCTGGCGTAAGTCGATCGTCATGTAGAGGACATTGAATAGGGAGATGAAGACCGGCATCTGCAAGAACATCGGGAGAAAGCCGCCCAGCGGATTCACTTTTTGATCCCGATACAGCTTCATGAGCTCTTTGTTCAGACGATCGCGGTCACCCTTGTATTTCTCCTGGACTTCTTTGATCTTGGGCTGGATCGCCCGCATCATCTTCATCGATTTATAGCTCTTGTATTGCAGCGGCACAAATAAGAGCTTGATCATACACGTCAATAAGATGATGGTAACCCCATAGTTCCCAACATAGTCATGGATGAATCGCAGGACATAAAAAATCGGCTTGGCGACCGATTTCACGATTGTCCAACTGCCGTAGATGAACCATCCAAAATCGATCATATCTTCCAGACCCGCGTCCAAGGAGCGGAGAATGTCGTATTCCTTCGGGCCTGCATAGAGCTGAAGCGCAACCGAGGAGGCTGCCCCTGACGCGGCCATCCGCACCCCAGCTGACACAACTTTGGGTTCTTCCGTCTTAGCGAGAGCGGCCGCACCCTCTTTCGGCATCAACACCGATAGAAAATACTTATCCTGCAGGGCGACCCACTGGACCGTCCCCTTCCGCTCAAGTTCTTTCTCAGGGGTCTCTTTTTCAACTTTATTATCGACCTGCGAGGCTGATCCGATCAGACCGATGAACCCATCGCCCCACTCCACGATACCGAAATTCGTCCCTAACCCGATATCATAGGACTCGGTCATTCCCTCGAGCGCGAACGACATATCCACCAGATAACTATCATGATGAAATGTCAGCCGTTTCTCCACGCCAATCTGAGCCGCAGCATTGTGGAACCGCATCGTGACATGCCCGATAGGATGAGCGGCATCGAGCTTCGTAAAGTCTTTTTCAATATTATAGAGGCCTTCTCGGAACATCTTGTCGACATCGGCATTCGCAACTGTCAGTGAGAGTGGACCTTTGAATTTTCCCCCTTGATAGACGAGTTGTACCGGCTTCACTTCCGGAGGCGCCGTATTGTATCGCTTCAGCTCCCAACTTCGAATCACCCCTCCGAGGTTTGACAGTTCAACCCGAACCAGATCCGTCTCAACCGTCACTGTCTGTTCCAATGCAGGCAGAGCAACACTTGCCGCAGCCCCGCCAGACTTTTGCCCTGGTTGGTTTGGAACGTTTGGGCTGGTCGAACCAACGTCCTTTCCTACCGTTCCGGCAGGAGTTGGCTCTCGCTCTGAGGAGGCGGGAGTTTGGACGGAGCTATCCTGAGCAGGGGGCGGCTCAGGAAGCCATCCCATCTGTCTCATGAAGAAGTCAAATCCAAGAATGATGGCTAACGATAGAACCAGAAAGACGATAACGCGTTTATCCATAATAACCGCTACACAATGTAAACAATAACGCCCCTATTGCTTCACAGAATCCATTTCTGGCGGAACAAGAAACGGATCATTTGCATCCGATAGCAGATGACAAGCTTGCGCCTACCTTAGGAAGGGTCGGTTGACCTAAGGATAGGCTGAGATCCAATCAGATAATCCGGTCCGTAGAGTCAGGTCCAGCGCGGCACGCGCTAGCTCTCATACATACGAAGCAGCCTTTGACGTTGAAGAGTCGATACCCATACCTCTTTCAAGACGGCAAACGGTTGTGCAATCGAATTTCGTTTGGGGAAGACGACAAGCGAATGCCCAGAAATCAATTGGCCGCGTAGTTGACGTGTGAGCTCTCGAAACAGGCGCTTGACGCGGTTTCGACTTACGGCTCCCCCGAATCGCTTTCCCACCACAATACCGACACGGCTGCCATCCATATCCGTCCGACAAATCACGAGATTAAATAGGGTTGTCGAGATACGATGACCATGCTGCTTCACATACTCGATATCACGACTACGTTTCAGAAATAGATCCCTGGCACCTCCACCCTGCGACATCACCATCATCCTGGGAGAGGGTCAGCTTGCACAGGGCTTTCTCTTGAGCCTGGATATCCAGACTCGACCATGATTACACACCGTCGTCTTGTGATGGGGACTACCCTGTCTGGGTCACATAACGGAGGGCAAAGGTTCCTTCGTGCAGCCCCTAGTCAGTGTCGCTCAACTTAAACCGTCAGGCGGGCTCGCCCTTTAGCGCGACGACGGGCCAAGACCTTCCGACCATTCTTCGTGCTCATCCGCTTACGGAACCCATGTTCACGTTTTTTCTTGAGGTTCGATGGCTGCTGCGATGTAAACGACATGCGATCACTCCTAGCCTGAGAAGATTCATAAATTATCTGGGCATTATAGGGGCGGGCTAGTACCCTGTCAAACTGCGTTGTATTCATCCGAGGTCCATTTGTCTTGCCCTGAGACAATGAAGGTACATTCTTTCCAGCAGAATGACGAAACCTCCGTTAGCGACCATGACCATGGCAGGTAAGGCATGGCAAGCCATGGTTCCGCGTGCCCATGTACAGTTTCTACCGCGGGCGAGGTTGCGGTGGTGCCACCTGTGTGAACCGTAGGGCTTCAGGCTATATTGTTTCACCTCGGCGCTTTTGAACTCAAGAGCGACACAAGATGTAACCCCTTGATAACTCTTTTGTATTGAGGCGTATTTGCTCACGACGGACTAGATTGCCCCAAGACCGGATCAACCTTTCTCACACTTATATTTCTATGTTGTTGTAAAGACACCTCATTATCCCAACCCATGCGCTGCCTGTTTTGGCATTGCCCTTTGCGGATACACCCATGCGCTCAATATGTTTGATGAAAGAGCCATTATGCTTCGGCGAAGGAGGTGGAAGGAACGGGCTTCTATTATTATGTGACTTCGCCACGACCGTTATGAGTGGTGCGGGTTCAGTCATATTTCGACTATGTGCGGTCGGCGAACGACGTGACTGAGCAAGCGACCGCACAAACGGAGGCGAAAGCCCAATACGAAAACCGTCAGACCGTTTCCCTCGAAACTGAGGCGCTGCTTACCAGGATCAGAAAAGAAAAATGCTCTACGTATAAGAAGAAGTAAGGTAGACTTGTTGTATGACCAGTCAATGTCCACGGCTCACGCGAATATTGCTTGGGTGGGGCGCCATGGCACTCGTCGGCTCCATCTCCGGCTGCGTAGAGGCTGTGCCTGCAGATGTGGTTGAAGCGGTCGCCCATATCGATCAAGACTTGGTGGAATTACGAGCGGGCGAATTTTTCCCCACCGACTATACCCAGTTCTCCCACCAGTGGATGGTTCTCAAAGCTCGTGCCCAGGCCGACGAGGATCTCATCCGTTGGCCTTGGGAACCCAACGAGTTAGAAGTTGCCCTTCGTCAGTTGCAAGCAGAAGGGGATCGCATTGTTGCCCGGCTTACGAAGGAGCGTGAGTCGCTCCGCCGCTCGGCAGAAGCCAAGATCGCCCAGGCCGAGAATCGATTCCAGATTACGACGTTGCAAGTTAGTGTCGTTGACGGTCGCTTCCTATCCAGACAGAGGTCGGACGATACCGAGCGACTTATGACGCAGGCCCGTGTGCTCTATGACCAGGGCCAGTATGATCAATCTCTCATCGCATCCACCCGAGCTGCACAGAGCCTGTTCACACGCTCGGCCGTGTTGAGGGGCGAGTTGAGGTAACACACCGATGGAAATTGAATCAGCGGCTGGAAATAGATGACCTTAATCGGCCCCAGCCGCTCTCTCGACTCGCGCATCCTCCATCAAGGCAAATCATACAAGACGGGCCTTGTGCCATTCGCCGAACCACTAGGGGATGGGTGAGGCTTCATGTTTGTGTTTCTCTCATCCGATAACTACAATACGTAGAGGGCATACTATGACACGTGAGATTGATCGATCATTTCCCTCGGAACTTCAATCCCTGGTTGCTGCAGGGCATGCACGCCTCGACGCATCCCATGCGGTCGAGCGGCTCTGGGCTCAAGACCATCGGCTCTGGAAGCCAGATCCCACCGACATTGCCAACCGTCTCGGCTGGCTGACCATCATCGAGTACATGACAGATCGGACGGAGGAGTTGCGGGCCTTTGCGGCTTCGGCAAAAAAGCGCGGGATCCGAGACGTAGTCCTGCTCGGGATGGGCGGCAGCAGCTTGGGTCCAGAAGTCTTTCGCACAACGTTTGGATCGTCACGCGGGTACCCACGCCTGTGGGTCCTTGATTCCACCGTCCCAGGCTGGGTCCAGCAGGTCACGCGGGAAATTGACCCGGCGCGAAGCCTGTTCATCCTCGCCAGTAAATCCGGTGGAACCATCGAAGTGATGTCCCTCTTCGCCCACTTTTGGGAACTCGTGCACCAGACTCCTGGCCACCAAGGAGGCGCTCAGTTTGTCGCGATTACCGATCCCGGCACCGGGTTGGAAAAACTGGCAGCAGAGCATCAGTTCTGGCGCACCTTCACCAACCCACCGGATATCGGTGGGCGGTACTCGGTGCTGTCCTATTTTGGATTAGTCCCTGCCGCCTTGATGGGAATTGATGTCTCGCGATTACTCACACGCGCCATGGCTATGGCCGAGGCCTGTCGAATCCCATCCCCTCCCGAACAGAACCCCGGTGCCGATCTTGGCGCAGTGATGGGCTCCCTGGCGCAAGCAGGACGCAACAAGATCACCCTGATTACATCCCCGCAGATCGCCGCATTTGGTCTATGGGCGGAACAGCTCCTTGCGGAAAGCACGGGAAAGGAAGGCACCGGTCTTATCCCTGTGGCGCATGAACCGATTGTCACGCCGACTGCGTACGGCACGGACCGGCTCTTTGTGTATTTGAAGCTGAAGGGAGATCAGAATAGACAGCTCGACCGACAGATCGCCGGGCTCGCACGCCAGGGTCACCCAATCTTAACGCTCGTGCTCCAAGACCGGTACGATCTCGGCGGAGAATTTTTCCGGTGGGAAGTCGCCACGGCTTTGGCGGGGCACCTCTTGGGAATTCATCCGTTCGATCAGCCGAACGTCCAAGAAAGTAAAGACAACACGGCCCGCGTACTGGCGACCATCCAGTCTACCGGCCGATTGCCGAAACAGGCTACCTCGACGGCGGCACAGGCTGCAACACAACTCAAGCGTCAGTGCCGGCCAGGCGCCTACGTCGCGATCTTGGCCTATACGACACCATCTTCCAAGATGGAACAAGGTATTCGCATGCTACGAAAAGCGCTCGTTTCTCATCACCATGTGACCACGACGGCTGGTTATGGCCCGCGCTATCTTCATTCGACGGGCCAACTCCACAAAGGGGGCCCAAAGAGCGGGATATTTTTACAACTCGTCGATCAGATGACTCCCGATCTCAACATTCCGGGAAAATCGTTCACCTTTCGCACCCTCGCGCAGGCCCAAGCCATTGGCGATATCCAGGCACTCCACGCTCATGAACAGCAGGGTATCGTCTTGCCTCTGGGCAAGAATCCGATAGCGACGATTCAGGCCCTGACGAAACTCCTGACCCCACGCACGCGGGTGCAGCGCCCCACCACGCGGCGGACCAAGAGCAAACGTACCCGCAAGAAGTAGAATGTCCGCAGTCCCTGAAATCCGCATCCATAGCGATAGCCAAGCCGTGGCAGAGGCGGCAGCTGAATTCATACTGGAAGTGGGTAGAGAGGCTGTTCGTGCGAAGGGTCGATTCGTTCTCGCTCTCTCAGGCGGGACGACGCCGGAAATCCTCTACAGAGCGCTGGCCTCTCCCGCCTTTGCCGATCGCTTCGATTGGTCCAAGGCCATCTTTTTCTTCAGCGATGAACGCTGCGTCCCACCGAATGATCCTCGGAGCAACTACGCCTTGGCTGGTAAAACGCTGTTCACCCCTCTGAACATTCCGTCCTCGCAGGTCTATCGTATGGCAGGGGAATCCAGTGACCCGCAGGCGGCGGCGTCTGAGTACGAACAGCAGCTGCGTCTCGCCACGAAAACCGCACCATCGGTCCCGCCATCACTCGACCTCATCCTCTTAGGGCTGGGTGAAGATGGGCACACGGCATCGCTGTTTCCTGGAACGCCAATCTTACGGGACTACCGACGTGCGATTGCAGCCACGCAATCTCCGAAAGATCCACCTCACAGACTGACCATGACCCTAGCTGCGATCAACAGGGCGAGTGTGGTACTGTTCCTAACTACCGGAAGTGGCAAGGCAGAAGTCGTCAGAGCGATCCTCGATCCGAAGACCGAAGCAGAACGACAGTTCCCGGCATCGTTGGTCATGCCTGAGGAGGGCCGCCTCGTCTGGTTCCTTGATCAGGCCGCAGCTGCCAAGCTTCCGATGCAGTAACAATGGACGAGTACATGAGGGCGAGATGATTGTTGCCGGAGATATCGGGGGTACGAAAACCCACCTGGCTCTATTTGACTGGAAGAAGGACCGCGTAGACCCCGTCCGGTTAGAGTCATTCCACAGTGCGGATTACACGTCGCTCGAGGATATGCTCACCGAATTTCTTGCCCCACCGACTGCTCCCCAGTCCATCGACGACGTCGCAACGGAGAAGGGGGATGCTGTTGAGGTGGAGCGCCTGGCGGAAAAACCCCAGAAAATCGACGCGGCTTGTTTCGGCATCGCCGGCCCCGTCATTCAAAACCGTTGTCAGACGACCAATCTCCCGTGGGTGGTCGATGGCGCAACCTTGGCGAAACAGTTCGACATACCGAAAGTGAGGCTGCTCAACGATCTCGAAGCGATGGCGTACGGCATTCTGTTACTCAGACCGGACGAAGTCGAAATTCTCAATGTTGGAACTCCCCCGACGCAGAACCAGGCGCTCGCCCTGATTGCAGCGGGAACCGGACTCGGTGAATCGATCCTCTTCTGGAATGGTGTGCGCTATCAGCCGACGCCGTCCGAAGGAGGACACGCAGACTTCGGACCAAACAGCGATGACGAAATTGAATTGCTGCGGCATTTGCGCAATCACTACCTACATGTGAGTTACGAACGGGTATTGTCAGGCTCAGGTCTGCACGCCATCTATGATTATGTTCGCGACAGTAAGAAGAATGAACCGACGTGGCTTGCAGAGCAAATTAAAGCCGGTGATCCTGCTGCGGCCATTGCAGAGGCAGGGCTCAAGGGGCAGGCAGACATCGCCAAGCAAGCGCTGGACCTGTTCGCCTCTATTTACGGAGCGGAAGCAGGGAATCTTGCCCTCAAGGGTATGACACTCAATGGTGTGTATGTCGGAGGCGGTATTGCCCCGAAACTGCTGGTCAAACTCAAAGACGGGACATTTATGAAGGCCTTCACGAATAAAGGCCGGTATAAACGGTTGATGACCTCGATTCCGGTGAAAGTAGTCATGAATCAGAAGACCGCCTTACTTGGCGCCGCCTCCATCGCTGCATCGCTCTCCCATCCCCCCGCATCGTGATGAGTAGCCAGGATCTCGATAGCCTGAAGAAAGCTGCAGCACTCAAAGCGGTCGAATTCGTGCGTGACGGGATGGTCGTGGGCCTTGGAACCGGCTCAACGGCAAAGCACATGGTCCTCGCACTGGGGGAAAAAGTCCGCGCGGGCATGAGACTTCGCGGAGTACCCACGTCGAACGAAACGGCTGCGCTCGCTCGGCAACAGGGAATCGCTCTCATCGATACCGACCATACCTGGGTGATCGATGTCGCGATCGATGGGGCAGATCAGGTCGACCCTCACTTCAATCTCATTAAGGGTGGTGGTGGTGCGCTCTTGAAAGAAAAGATTGTTGCGGCTTCGGCCAAGCAGTTCATCGTTGTGGTTGACCACGCGAAGCGAGTCCCAGTGCTCGGGGGATCGTTCCCGCTTCCCATCGAGGTGATCCCGTTCGGTTGGGGCAGTACAGCCCGAGAAATTCACTCTCTTACAAAGAGCTCTGTGGTGCTCAGGGAACGGAACGGAGTGCCATTCACCACGGAAGCAGGTCATGTGATACTGGATGTTCATCTCCCACGGATCGACCATCCGCGAGAACTCGAGATTGCATTGAACCGCATTCCTGGAGTGGTTGAGACCGGCCTCTTTGTCGGACGAACAGACTTGCTCCTCGTGGGCACCGAGAACGGAGTCGAGTCGTACCCTGCGACGAGGACATGATCAGCAGAAGGGAAACCCTGCAGGTCCTCACGACGCATGCCCGACTCCTCGTGGCCCTTCCACTGGTTCCGCTCTTCAGCTCGTGCCTCAGGACCCCCTCAGCACACACGACGACCGAACAATCGAAAGGTGAGGACATGAACCAGGACCCTTCCCCCAGCACACTCGATCCCTATCGGCTTCCGAGACATGTGGTCCCCATCCGCTACGACCTGCGATTGGAGCCGGACCTGCCTGGCGCAACATTTTCCGGACAAGAGACGATCACTCTGACGATTCATCAACCAACGTCTGCTATCGTTCTCAACGCCATTGAACTCGACATCGTCTCGGCTCAGATCGAGGGAGGTTCGGGTCCAATGAGGCAGGCCACGATTGCATTAGATGCATCGCTCGAACGGTGTCATTTCACATTCACCGAGCCTCTCTTGCCAGGCACCTGGAGGTTGACCATCGCATTCCGCGGGACGCTCAACGACAAGCTCCGCGGGTTCTATCGTAGTACCTACAAAGACGAGCGCGGTATGACTCATAGTCTGGCCGCAACACAATTCGAAGCGACCGATGCTCGTCGGGCGTTCCCTTGCTGGGATGAACCGGATTTCAAAGCTGTTTTTACGACGACACTGGTCATCGAGCCCACGCTCACCGCAGTGTCCAACAGCTCGGTCGTAACCGAAACGCTGGTTGGGGGGAAGAAGATCATCCGTTTCGCTGATACGATCAAGATGTCTACCTACCTGGTCGCGTTCATCGTGGGCCGGATCGAGCCGACCGAACCCGTGATGATCGGCCAGACCCCACTTCGCCTATGGTCCATTCCCGGGAAGAAACATCTGACCGGCTTTGGTCAAGACATTGCGGCGGCGTCGCTCTCATTCTTTGAGAGTTACTATGGAATCCCCTATCCTGGCGACAAGCTGGACCTGCTCGCTATTCCTGACTTTGCCTCCGGGGCCATGGAAAATCTGGGTGCGATTACCTACCGTGAAACGGCCCTGCTGGTTGATCGGCAGAGCGCGACGCACGGTGAATTGGAGCGCGTGGCTGATGTGGTTGCGCATGAAAATGCGCACATGTGGTTCGGTGATTTGGTGACCATGTCCTGGTGGAACGGGCTCTGGCTGAACGAAGCCTTCGCCACGTTCATGGAGATGCTGGCCGTCGATGCCTGGAAACCGGAGTGGAAGCGATGGGACAATTTCGGCATCGCGCGCGCCGCGGCTTTTTCCGTCGACGGACTGCATAGCACCAGGCCGATCGAATATCCGGTGCAAGCCCCCAAAGATGCCGACGCGATGTTCGACGTACTGACCTATGAAAAAGGCGCATCGGTACTTCGGATGTTGGAACAGCACATCGGTCCGACGGTCTTCCGCGACGGGGTCCGAGACTATTTGCACACACATGCCTATGGGAACGCGGACACGAACGATCTCTGGGTATCACTGGGAAAGCTCGCGAAACAGCCGGTGCCTGAACTCATGAATGGGTGGATTTTCCAACCAGGATTCCCGCTCGTGACCGCCAACGTGAGTCCGTCATCGGAACTGACCATCACCCAGCAACGGTTCAGTTATTTGAGCGGAACCCAGTCAGGCCCACTACAAGACCAGCTGTGGCAGATTCCGCTCCAGATGCGGGTCACCGGAGGCGGCAAGACCAGCACCTCTCGCATACTGCTGACAAAGAAGGACACGACAGTTTCGCTTCCTCACGATTGGGAATCAGTGCTCATCAACGAAGGAGGGCATGGGTTCTATCGGGTACGCTATGCGCCAGTGCTGCTCGACCGAATACTGAACGCCGGCATCGATCGACTCCCCGCCACCGAGCGGTTCAACCTCATCAACGATGCGTGGGCTACCACCGTGGCAGGCCTCATGTCCCTCACGGACTATCTTGACCTGACAGCTCGCTTCACCGAGGAGCGGGATAAGAATGTCTGGGCCCTGTTACTCGAATCGTTCTCCTTTCTGAACCGGATCATTACTATTGAGGATCGACAGGCGCTCGAAGCGTTCGTGTGCGGTCGAGTCGGTTCGACCGTCGCAGACTTGGGCTGGGAGCCTAAACACGGTGAGAGCGAGCTCACGAAACAGCTGCGGGGTGAACTGATCGGCGCACAGGGTAAACTCGGCAACGATCCAGCCATCCAACGGCGTGCAGCCGAGCTGTACCGGGAGTACCGCAACGACGCGAAAGCCGTTGACCCCAATATCGTGCCTTCGCTCGTTGCGATCCTCGCGCATACGGGTGACGCCGCCAGGTATGAAGAATTTGACGAACGACTCCGCACGGCCTCCACACCGCAAGAAGAGCGGCGCTATCTCTTTTCGCTCGCATCGTTCCGGCCAAAGGCCTTGTTTGAACGCACCCTTGATCGCACCATCAGTGGAGAAATCCGCACGCAAGATGCGCCGTTTCTTGTCAGCGCCATGTTGGGCAATGTGGATGGCAGGGAATTGGCTTGGGCGTTTGTGAAAATGAACTGGGAGAAGATGGACCGCATGTTCCCCAAGCAAGGCTTGCGCCGCATGTGCGGCGGGATCGTCAGTCTTGCCACACCTGAACTTGAACAAGACGTGCGGGACTTTTTCATGACGCGTAAGATCGATCTCGGTGGAAAGACACTCGATCAGTATCTGGAACAGTTGCGAATTTCGGTCACGGTCAGAGAGCGGGATATTCGTGCCTTGGGCACTTATCTGGATAGATACCGATAGACCGTTGTGAGCAAAGAAGGAGCCACTGAGCAGTGGTGAAGGGGCGGGCATGCGTCGGACAAGCCCGCTCTTATTAGATTGCCTCATGGATCAATCCAGGCAGAGGAGCAATTTGAAGCTATTCAGCAGTCTATAGTAGGCTGAAGGGGTAGATCCTGGCATCACGTGAGGTGGCTGATGGTACAGGTTCGATGCCTGTTGATGGCGTGTTTGGTGCTTATCAGTACAGGATGTCTGATCGGGTGCTCCGACAACGAGTCCAACAAGGACTCGCTCCCACCATTACCAGAATCCAAAGATCTCCGGCTTCAATCAATCAGTACGAGTCTCAGTTCACCAGTCTTCATGACCGCACCGGCCAATGACACCGGCCGTCTCTTCATTGTTGAGCAGGGCGGACTGATTCGAATTTTCGATCTGACAACCAGTTCGTTGCTCGCGACACCATTCCTTAATATCAGCGGCCTCCTGTCGACAGGCGGGGAACGAGGGTTGCTCGGGATGGCGTTCGACCCCCAATACGCTGCCAATCGACAGTTCTATGTGTTTTACACAAACCTCGCCGGCAACATTGTGATCGCCCGCTATCTCAGGAATCTCACGGAGCCGAATCTCGCAGCTCCCGCTGGCACGTCGCTTCTCACAGTGGCGCATCCTAACTTCTCTAATCACAATGGCGGGATGCTGGCCTTTGGGCCTGATGGTTGTCTGTACGCGGGTGTCGGTGATGGCGGCGGAGAAGGCGATCCCAATAACAACGGACAAACGATTGGGACGCGACTCGGCAAGATTCTTCGAATACATCCGGACACGGGGGGTCCATGCAACAACAATAATCCATTCTTTGTTTTCGGGGGGGAGGCACAGCACGTGTGGAGCCTCGGCCTCAGGAACCCCTGGCGGTTTTCGTTCGACAGGGTAACGGACGATCTGTACATCGGGGACGTCGGACAGGGGGCGCGTGAAGAAATCAATGTCTCACTTGCCCCAAATGCGGGACGGGCGCTCAATTATGGCTGGCGATTGATGGAGGGGTTCCTCTGTTTCAATCCGTCAAGCAACTGCAATTCAGGGGGCCTGACGTTGCCGGTGCTCGATTATCCCCACCTCGGCGGAGCGTGTTCGGTGACGGCCGGCTATGTGTATAGAGGAGCTGCCATACCAGCACTGAGCGGCACCTACTTCTATGCAGATTTTTGCGCCGGATTTGTGAGGAGTTTCCACTATCAAAATGGTCAACCCACAGCGCAAACAGCATGGCCCTTACTCAGTCCGCCGGGCAATTTTGTGACGAGCTTTGGTGAAGATGCTGCGGGGGAACTCTACGTCATGACCCAAGGAGGCAGCCTATTCAAGTTCATTCCCAATTGAGGTGCTTCAGCAAGACTCTCGAAAGGAGGGTTGCCGTTCGATTTCATGAATTTGTATGATTGGGTCCCAGAACGATTCAAGAAAAGGGTTATCACCGACAATGCGCACCTGCCCTTGTCCGAAATGCGGGACACTGAAGACAAAACTCGCCCCGCGCAATGGGGTGACTGATCGGCTCCTCGGCTCGTTGACCATCTATCCCTTTCGCTGCCAGCTCTGTACGCATCGCTTTACGACCTTCCTCGGCAAGCTCAAGCCTAATCCTCGCCGCAACTATGACCGAGTCTCGGTCCAATATCCGGCTGAGGTTCGCCCCATCCATGATCCTAGCCAGCGTGTCGTTGTTGAGGGGATACTCTCGAACTTGTCTCTTCGGGGGTGCCGGGTGCGCACCAACCAGCGCATTCCAATGGGATGCCAGGTGATGCTGGAGTTTCATCCCGCCGAGTACGATGATCCCATCATGGTTGACGGCGCCATCGTGCGTTCCCGTTGTGCCGAAGGGATCGGGCTTCGCTTTTCCAGTTTCCTCAGATCCGAAGAACGACGCCTCAGCCGAATTCTAGCCTTGCGCCTTCCCGATCACGCCATCTGATAGTCGATTCCCTCCCTCTTCGTAACGACTCAGGCAGATAGACTGAAGGCTTTTAGGGGCAGGGGGTTCTTGCGCAAAAAGGATTCATCTCTGCTTGAACCTAAGGTCGTAGAAACCGAGAAGGTTTTGAATGGCTTGATTCGTGCCTTGCGAGATAATGTATAGCCTTCAGCCTTCAGTCTGAACACCCGAGTACGTACCTTTTTTCTATACAGGAAAGGTTGAGCGATGGAGCATGTGGAAATTACGAAGAAGACGCTACGCCAATTCGGCCTCATGGTCGGCGGGATTTTCCTGCTCATCGGACTGTGGCCCTTAGTCTGGCGCCAGGAGGCAATGCGCATCTGGGTGGTTGTGCCGGGTGCGCTCCTGGCGGCTGCCGGGCTTGTGATGCCGGGCGTATTGAAACATGTGTACCGAGGATGGATGTGGGTCGGGCATGTGAT
>JACMLT010000110.1 GCA_014379455.1 Nitrospiraceae bacterium | reverse complement strand
TTGTGGCGATCAAGACCATGCGGCTTGACCACATCGATCAGGACGACAAACTGCAAGAGATCAAGGCACGATTTTTCCGTGAAGCAGAATCCACCGGACGTCTCTCTCACCCCAATATCGTGACAATCTATGATGCGGGAGAAGAGAACGATTTAGGATATATCGCCATGGAACTCATCGAGGGAACCCCCTTGAGTCAGTCGGCGCGAAAACCCAACTTGATGCCGGTTAACGAAGTCCTTCTGACTATTGCCACCGTCGCTGATGCCCTGGACTACGCCCATCAGCAAGGGGTCGTGCATCGCGACATCAAGCCGGCGAACATCATGCTCACCAAGGATCGCGTCGTGAAAGTCATGGATTTCGGTATTGCGAAGATGGCCTCGAGCAGCAAGACACAAACGAATATTGTAATGGGCACGCCCACGTATATGTCACCGGAGCAAATCGCGGGCAGAAAAGTGGACGGTCGGTCGGATATTTTTTCACTCGGTATCGTGCTGTTTGAACTCCTCACAGGGCAGCTGCCGTTTACGGCCGACAACCTGTCGGCCGTCCTCTTCAGCATCGCCCATCATCCACATCCCGCCATTCAACCATTGCGACCAGATATTCCCCCAATGGTGCAGGAGATCGTCAACCGCGCGTTACAGAAAGAGTTGCCTCACCGTTATCGGCGCGCAGATGAATTCGCAAGCGAGCTCCGCGCCTGCCTGCAGAGTCTCGCGGCCTAAGGGAGGTATCGTCTGGCACTCGTACGATTGCATAGCGTCAAATCCGATACCGGCCTCAAACGGCCTCACAACGAGGATTGTTTTGTCGCGGATCCTCCACTTGGACTCTATGTCGTCTGTGACGGAATGGGCGGGGGCAACGCTGGCGAGATTGCCAGTGCCCTTGCGGTGGATGCCATTCAGGCACATCTGGCTGAAGCAGCCCGACAGGAAGACCTGCCGCTGATCGGCCCCTGCGATGCCACCGTGTCTGCACAGGCCAATCGTCTGGCCAGTGCAGTTCGCGTTGCAAACACAGTCGTGCATCGCGAGTCATGGAGCAGGTCGGACTATGTCGGAATGGGGACCACCGTAGTTGCCGCATTACTGTACGAGGACGTACTCGCCATTGCCCATGTCGGAGACAGCCGGCTCTATCTCATTCGAAACGGGGCCATTCACGCTCTCACCACAGACCATTCCTGGGTGGCTGAACAAATCCTCAAGGGGCTTCTCACGGAAGAAGAAGCGAGCCGTTCTCCCCGTAGACATATCGTCACCAAAGCCCTCGGTGTCGAGAGCACCGTCGAGGTCGAACTGACTGAGACTCCAGTCAAGCATGGAGACATGCTATTGCTCTGCTCAGATGGACTGACCCGAGCTGTCCTCCCGAACGATATCCTTCACCTCCTCAGTGGATCGGAGGACCTCCACACCATGGCTGATAGGCTCATCGTCATGGCAAATGAAGCCGGGGGCGACGACAACACGACCGTCGTCCTCGTGACCCTACGGAATGAGTTCCAAATAGGCTTATGGGAGCGGCTCAAAAAACGATTCGCCGCGTAAGCCTTCACAGAGGCTTGGCATAGGAGAGAGCAGCATGCAAAAAACTTTGCCACAATCGGCCACCCTACTGGTCAAACTCCAGGGGCAAGACTCAAGGTCTCTTGAACTGACGCATGAGACAATAACGATTGGCCGGAAAGCTGATAACAGCCTCGTGATTGAGGATCCCGCCGTCTCAGGACATCATGCGCGAATCGTAAAGATTCAAGCCGTCTTCTTTCTCGAAGACTTGATGAGCACCAACGGCACGGCCATTAATGGCCGTCCTATCACACGCCACCAACTTCATGACACAGACGTCATCACGATCGGTCGGCACCGGCTGGTTTTCCAGGAGGTCATGGCAGCAGTCACAGCAATTCAGACCCCATTTGTCGATCTCAATCGAACCATGGTGCTCAAAAGAACGGACCCCACCCCCAACGAGCCGACGCTCATTGCGACAGTTTTTGTTGTCGCTGGAAAAACAGACCGATCAGAATATTCCCTCATGAAACAGGTCAATGTCATTGGATCACAAGATGGGTCGGCTATTCGGCTAACCGGCTGGTTTGCCCCAAAAACTGCAGCGACAATCGCACGACGAGGCCGCAACTATTCCATCAGCCATGGTCAGAGTACGAAACCTCTGCTCATTAACGGCATACAGGTAGCGGGACAACACGACCTAAAAGATGGGGATCATATCGAGGTGGCGGGGGTGACGCTGCGATTCTCTGTGTCGTCAGAAACCAACGGCACAACGCGCTAACGACGACAGAGCTATTTGAAGAACAATGTCCCCTTCGGAAGGGTCTGATAACATCGGTCGGAAACTTCCTGGCCATGTGATTGTAGACACTGGAGGATCTGCCCCCCTCCAGGTTTCACCGCTCGACAGAATCGTTTGACATCTTCGTCGCACGCCTCCATCACCCGACTTCGATCTTCCTTCCACTTAACAAGCTGCTGCTGTAACTGGCTTTGGCACAGCGGCGGGAGTTGTGTTGCACGCTGTTGTAAGCAGCGGGTGCGCATAGACCCATCCGGAGAGTCGGGACATAATTGTTCGATGTCCGCTTCGCACTTTAGTCTCGCAGCCTGCAACCCACGAGAATCAAGCCGTGTCACAAATGGAGTTTCAATAATAGAGTCGCGCGACCGATCATCGCCAGGACTCGCCAGCACTGACTCTGAAGGTCGCGGCGGAGACGTGGGAATGGTGAGATCCAGCGTAGGCGGCACAGACAGTAAAGACAACGGACGTACCACCTGGCGAGCCTCAGCAGGTGGCGCAGTCGGGAACAACTCTTCCTGTGACGGAAAATTGCCTGCGACAATTACCCACACGAGCCCAAGACCAACAATGGTGCTTGCGCCAGCGATCGTGCTGCTCGAAGATGTCTGCTGAGCCATGATGACTCCCTATCTAGTCAGACCGAGCATAGGATAAAACGTCGAAAAAATCACGAATTGTCGGGTTTCTGCCAGGAGCCTGTACATGTTGCGATTCGCCATCACCGCGAACACTCGCACGGTAAGGCACGCACAGAGAATCACCAGGTGATGGGCAGGAAGAGCGAGCAGGCAATGGCTAGTTGTCTGGAGCTTCGACGATGTGATTCTCGAACCTGGTACAGCCCTCAGCGAGCAGCCGATTGGTTAACATTTCTCCAGGCCATTCGATGGGTAAGTCGGCCGTGAAGATCCACACATCCGGAGAGGTCCAGACAGGGCCGTGGTCTTCGGGAAGTTCGGGATCGAACAGGTCTGTCCAGACCGGCATGTAGACACCGTTCCCGCACTGTGTGTGGAGATGCACGATCGTGCGGCCACGGACGAGTGGGTCAAGATCGCGCCAAACCGCCGCAGTTTCATCAGCCAACCGATGGAGTCGCACGGCATTTTGCGCGTCGAACATGGCATAGGCGGCGTACACCGGTGCTTCGATCATATCCGGAGCCAACGCCAACTCTGGACATTGTGCCACCAGGCCTTCCAGAAGCGCCCGGCGATGCCGGTCTTCCAGTGAATCCGGTAACCCGGAATCCGGCACACCGATCAACTCAAAAAAGAGAAAAGCCGTGTTTTCAACAGGGGGATAGAGCCGAGCGGCAATTGACGTGGTCCGCTCGGAATCCACCACCGTGCTCAAATGGTCATTCAAACTCTGGAGACTGAGTGGCTCCAGGGTGGAGTCGGTCAACAGGCGAGCCTCCACACGCACCACCGTCCCAGCAGAAAGCCGAAGATGTCGATGTAATAACTCAGCCGTTGAAACCGGATCGATTTTCAACTTGAGTGGGTGGGCCAGATTGGCTTGGAGCGGAAGTTCCAAGGCCGCCATAATGGCATAGGACAACTTTTCATCGGCCGGTCCATCGATGACTACGGAACAGGAGGCCTCCGCGAGAAGATCGAAGAGCCATTCCGCCATATCCTCGTCCAGCGCCGCCAACACGGTTAAGAGGTCGTATTCCCTCCCTTGATCCAAAAAGGCTTGCAGCGTATCGATTGCCGCTTCGGTATCGCCATGGTCATGGCGCCGAGCGTTGATCATGTGTACAAGATCTCGTGTGAGGGGATCAGGGCGAGACCAACTCAACATATCGACATACTCCTACTTCACCATCCAATATCGTGATCCATGTTGTCAAACTTTTCCCGTGGTAGCAAGCGCTCAAACATTTTATTCCCATAAAGCTTTGGCCACCGACTGGACAGCATACGGTTTACGATCCAATCACCTTCACCAAAACTCGTTTTCGCCTGTTTCCATCGAACTCGCCGTAGAAAATTTGTTCCCATGGGCCGAAGTCCAACCGACCTTCGGTAATGGCGACCACAACTTCTCGCCCCATCAATTGACGCTTGATGTGGGCATCGCCGTTGTCTTCTCCCGTCTCGTTGTGCTGATAAACCGCTCCTTGAGGTACGAGTCCTTCCAAGAACCGGTCATAGTCCTTGAGTAAGCCTGGCTCATCGTCGTTAATATAGACACTCGCCGTAATATGCATGGCATTGACCAGCACAAGCCCCTCTTGGACACCACTCTTCTTAATCGCCGCCTCTACTTGACGTGTGATATTGAGGTACGCGCGCCGTGTCTGTGTCTCGAACCAGAGTTCTTCGCGATAGGATTTCATAGCCGTCGATCAGTGGGCGTCTATTCTGCCGAACCGGGCGCTCGAGATGCAAGCGCGCTAGGTGTCTACCCCACGCCCTCAATGAAACTCGCTACCGCATGCTGCATGAAATTCGCGAAGAAGAATCAATCAGGCAGCTTCCGGTATATAATGACACGATGTCGGGAAAGAAAACGACCACGCGTCCAGACCCACCACAATATCCACGGCTTCGACTGTCAGCCCAAGCCAAAATCGTCCTTCGAGCACGCTATCAGGCCAAGAACATGACTGGGATGATCGTCGAGACGCCGAAGCAACTATTCTGGCGCGTCGCAACCGATGTCGCGCAGGCTGAACGACTCTATCCCCCTACTAGCCGGCTGCCCGATGCGGCTCAGCGCTGGTATGAGTGCATGGCCCGGCTTGACTTTCTCCCCAATTCGCCGACACTGATGAATGCCGGGCGACGCCTCCAGCAACTATCCGCCTGTTTCGTCCTCCCAATTGAAGACTCCCTGGCCTCCATTTACGATACCTTGAAGCATCAAGCTCTCATTCACCAATCGGGCGGCGGCACGGGATTCTCGTTTAGCCATGTACGCCCTCACAACGACCAGGTCGCGGCGTCAAATGGTGTAGCCTCCGGGCCAATTTCCTTCATGCGCCTCTTCAATCTCTCAACAGACGTCATCAAACAAGGCGGAACCAGGCGCGGCGCAAATATGGGCATCCTCCGTATCGACCACCCGGACATTCTCGACTTCATCGCACTCAAACAATCACCGACTGAAATGACGAATTTCAATCTCTCTGTCGGCGTCACCGATTCGTTCATGCGGGCCCTCGCACACCGACGCACCTACACCTTGATCAATCCCCATACCAACAAACCAACGAGGCCGCTCCCAGCACAGCTCGTATTCAATCGGCTCGTCGAAGCCGCGTGGGCCAGCGGCGAGCCAGGTCTGGTCTTTCTCGATACCATTAATCGCGCCAATCCTACCCCTCGCCTTGGCACGATCGAATCGACCAATCCCTGCGGTGAACAACCGCTTCTGGCCTATGAATCCTGCACCCTCGGCTCCATCAATGTGGCCAATTTCATCACACAATCAGATGCAGGCCCCGCCATTGACTTCGCCCGATTGTCCGGCGCTATTTCACTCGCCGTTCGCTTTCTCGACAACGTGATCGATCGCAACTGCTTCCCACTTCCTCAGATCGAGCAGATGACGAAACAGACGCGAAAGATCGGTCTGGGCATCATGGGCTTCGCCGACCTGCTCATTGCCCTCAATATCCCCTACAACTCTGAAGCCGCCCTCCGCACGGCGACGACTCTCATGGAGTTCTTTCAATCTCGCGCCCACCTGGCGTCGGCCGAGCTCGCCAACGAACGCGGAACCTTTCCTGCCTATCGGGGCAGCCAACTCCAGCCGCTTCACCGACGACAACGAAATGCGACCGTCACCACTATTGCGCCGACCGGCAGCATCAGCCTGATCGCCGGCTGCTCACCCGGCATCGAACCGTTATACGGTGTGCAGGAGGTCCGCCGCATCATGGACGGCGTCGTGCTTACCTCGCTTCATCCAGCTTTTCTCCGACGCGCACGTGAACACGGTCTCGACGTCGAATCACTTCGTCCTGACCTTTCCGCTCACCCTTCCATTCAACATGTGACTCAGATCCCCAAAGACTTACGTCGACTATTCGTCACAGCGCACGATGTCTCCCCCACACAACATGTGCGTATGCAAGCGGTGTTTCAGCGATATAGCGACAGCGGAGTCTCGAAAACCATCAATTTGCCTGCCACGGCAACCAAAGCTGATGTGGCCGAGGCCTTTCTTCTCGCGTACCAACTCGAATGCAAAGGCCTCACCGTCTTTAGATCAGGCAGCAGAGAACAGCAAGTCATTTCCTGCAGCCCCACGCATCCCTGCTAACGCGTGCCGGTATTCGCAGGATTCCTCGACAAAATTGACAGCACTCGACGATGATGATAGCTATTTCTCCAGACTATTCCCAGTAGCGTTGAAGGCTCAATAGGGAGGTGCTCGATGGTTGCGCTTGTCGGGAACATGACATCAACGGGGAGTCCTTTTAACTGGACACGTCTCTTTGCCCGCCAACCGGAACCAGATCTGGAGTTCACAGAAGAAGAACTCGATCAAACGAACACCATGAAGGCACGAGGCCCAATGAGCCCTCAGAAAAAATCCGGGGGAGGAAGCCCGATCCTCTGGGTGCTTGTCCTCGCTCTTGTCGGCGGCATCGCGTATCTTTCGATGGAACAGGACATGGTGACTGAATGGCTGAGCCCGTACCTGGGTGAGAGCACTCCACCACCAGTGGCCATGAAACCGAAGCCGTCAGCCCCGGCACCAGCGGCTCCGCCGGCACCGGTGCTCGCACCACCGCAAGCCGCTGGCACTCCGAGCAGCGACGCCTCAGCCCCCTTGGCCCCAGCCACTCCTTCCGCCGCTGCCGTCGCCCCTGCAGCTCCCGTAGTCGTCCCACCACCCCAAACAGCAGCAAAACCCGTTACCCCGGTTGCGACTTCTTCCGACCCGATGTTTAGTGAAGGACAGAAAGTGACCATCACTGGAGACAACACGTCTCCTGACGGAAACATTTTGCTGTTTGCAGAATCATCGAGCAACAAGCCTGGGCCAATCGTTCGCCCAGGAGTCTTAATGACCGTCATGGACGGTGATTTACAACCCGGTGGCTGGGTGTATTTAGTGCGTACCGACGAAGGTGCCATCGGTTGGGTATCGGAGAAACGGCTTCGCTTGAAGTTCTAACCCTCCAACGTTCCCTCACACGGGCCGCCTACAGACCAGACATATTCTCGCCTATTCAGGCGAGATCCCTGTGCTATAATCGTCCCGGTCTATATCCATCCCGCAACTAAACGCGCACGATCGAAACGGTTCCATGGCAACACTCGCAGCAATGATCTTTGACTTTGATGGCGTGATTGCGGACACCGAACCTCTTCATTTTTCCAGCTTCCGGCACACGCTCGCTGAAATCGGTATCGAGCTGACGGAAGCCGACTACTATGCCAACTACTTGGGGTACGATGATCGGGGCTGTTTTATCGCGGCACTCACTGCGCACCAGCATCCCACAGACCCAACGACGCTCACCCAACTGATGCAACGAAAAGCCCATATCTATCTCGATTCAGTAAGAGACCATCAAGTCATTTTTCCAGGGGTCAGTGAGTTCGTGCGTGAATCCGCCACGACCTATCCCTTGGCAATCGCCTCCGGCGCCCTCCGTCATGAAATCGAGGTGATCCTCGAGCACGCGGGGCTCCGAAAAGAATTTCTTCACATCACCAGCGCAGAAGACGTGACCAGAGGAAAGCCCGATCCAGAACCCTTTTTCCATGCTCTCAACGGATTGAATCGACAACGCCCAGAGCACGCCATCACCGCCGGATCCTGCTTGGTCATCGAGGATTCGATCCCCGGTATCCGCGGCGCAAAAAACGCGGGGATGAAAGTCCTTGGTGTAGCCAACACACACGAGGTCCAAGATCTGCATGAGGCCCATGCGGTTGTCCAAAACCTCTCGCACATGTGCCTGAATGACCTTCATGAACAGTTATGGCCGCCCGGGTAAGAACCACATGATATGAGAATCTGTTCTCTGCTTCCCAGTGCCACCGAAGTGATTGCCTCACTCGGCCTCAGCAATGAGTTGGTCGGGATCAGTCATGAGTGCGACTACCCACCATCGATCAGACACCTGCCCATCATGGTTGAACCGGTGATTCCTCCTCACGGACTGGCCAGCGCAGACATCGACACACGTGTTCGTCAGCTTGTGGCCTCAGGACAGCGACTCTATCGGCTAAAGGACCAGCTCTTGCGACAGGCTCAACCTGAACTCATCCTGTCTCAAGACCTCTGTCATGTCTGTGCCATTACGCCGGACCAACTTCAGGACGCCATTGGTTCGATGCCTCAACAGCCAACAATCCTCACGTTGAACCCCAGCTCAGTCCTTGATGTGATCAATGATGTCGTACGGATTGGTGACGCCGCCGGTCGGTCGGCTGAAGGCCACCGTCTCGCCGCGCACTTACACGATCGCCTCGATGCGGTGCACCGTCGGCTCCAAACCATCTCGCACCGCCCTCGTGTGGTCTGTATCGAATGGCTCTCTCCCCTGTACGTTGCAGGCCATTGGATTCCTGAGATGGTTCAACGAGCCGGGGGCCTGGATGTCCTCGCGCAGCCTGGGAACCCTTCACGAGTGGTGACGTGGGATGAGATCTTGGCCGCGGATCCAGACGTTCTCATTGTCATGCCCTGCGGTTTTTCCGTTAAAAAAACCCACACAGAGCTGCTTCAATTGATGCAGCATCCGGATCAATGGCGACTTTCTCCTGCATTGACAGAACACACATATCTGGTCGACGCCTCCTCCTATTTCAGCCGGCCAGGCCCTCGATTAATTGACGGTATTGAGCTGCTAGCTACCATCTTACATCCATCAGACCACGACCACATTCATGAATCCATCGCCTGCCGCCTTGGATCACTGCCGATTCACCAACACCCATGACCTCACACTCCGTCGCTGACGCGCAAGCCTACTGCACGGCTCTCACCAAGAAGAGCGGGAGCAACTTCTATTATTCCTTTCTCTTTCTGCCGAAAGCACGACGTGCCGCGATGTACACGGTCTATGCGTTCTGCAAGGAGATCGACAATGCCGTCGATGAGCCACCGACTGGAAGCAATCCCCAGGAGGAGCTGCGACGGTGGCGGGCCGAACTTGAAGCGGCCTACCACGGTACGCCGACCTTCCCGGTCACGATTAGCTTGGCCGAGCATGTGAGACAACTCGCGATTCCACAGACCTACTTCGATGAACTGATCAAAGGGGTTGAAATGGATCTGACGGCGTCACGGTACGCCTCGTTTCAGGACCTCTCGCTCTACTGCTATCGTGTGGCGTCGGTCGTGGGACTGATCTGCCTCCATATTTTCGGCCCCACATCGGCCAGAGCACAAGACTATGCCGTCGCGCTCGGCATGGCGTTTCAACTCACGAACATTCTACGGGATATCGGAACCGACGCAGCCCAAGCTCGTATCTATCTCCCACAAGAAGATCTCGACAAGTGTGGCTGCACCGATCAGGCAATCCTCCAGCGTCAAGAAAGCGACGCTATCCGAACACTGGTCCATTTCGAAGCTGCGAGAGCCCATGAATACTACGCAAAAGCCCAGGCGGCGTTCGAAGCCTTGCCGGCAGGCGACCGGCGGGCATTGACTGTCGCTGAAATCATGCGCGCTGTGTATTTTAGAATTCTGAATAAGATTGAGGAACCGAGCCATCGGATATTCGGCCCTCGCGCCCGGCTCGCAGCGAGCCATCGACTGGCTGTGGCCGCCGGAGTGTGGTTCTGCTCCCGATCCTCGTGACGCCTACTAACACACAGTCAGTTGCAATTCTTGGAGGAGGCCCAGCCGGTCTCACAGCCGCCTACCGTCTCATCCGCCATGGCTATCGAGTCACAATCGTTGATCGGGGTCCTACTGTTGGAAACGCCCTCTCGGGCGGAGATCTTCAAAATGGTCCTGAGCCCTTCACGATTCTCGGTTGCCATCGCGCGACGCACGCATTGCTGCACTCGCTGCATCCCAGTCCGCAGCAACCGGAAGGGATTATAATCCCTCTAGAGTTCCGCCTCCCCGACGGTTCCCTCGTTCATTACCCGCGCACCGCCTTCCCCTCTCCGCTTCACACATGGGTAAATCTCCTCAGATTTACCGGCATTCCCTGGAAAGAACGATGGCGACTGGCATCATGGGTGGAACAGCTGTGGGAAGGTGAAGCAGAGCTACCGGCCGATCTGGAACAACGCACCGCCGACGACTGGCTCACGTCAATCGGGCAAAGTGCGCAGACCTGTCGCGTCGTATGGAATCCTCTCGCCCAATGGTTAACCGGCAATGACCTCGTCACGATGTCCGCCGATGCGTTTATACGCGCGATGAAACCCGTGTTCCTCAGCACTCATCCAGATAGCCGCATCTCAGTGGTGCAGGACTCGCTTCTGACCTGCTTCGTACGGCCGGTCACCGAGGTATTGATACAGGGGAACGCCACCATCTTGTCCAATACTGAAGCCACGCAGCTCCGTTACAATCACGACCGCATCTCGGGCGTTCAGCTGCGGGATGGTTCCTTGTTGCAAGCCGATTGGTATATCACCGCCCTGCCGCCGCAACAACTTACACCCCTGCTTCCAGAGCGATGGCTGACCCGCTATGCCTATTTTCAACAACTCACGGAATTACGGTCGATCGACAGCACAATCCTCCACGTGTATGCCGAGCAAGCCTGTGCCACCCCTCGCCTCGTGCTGCTGAGCAACACATCCTTTCACTCGGTACTTGTCACATCGCTCATGTCTGAACGCACAGACTTCTCACTCATTACGACCGACAGACAGTGCGCGCAGACCCAACCTGACTCATCACGTGATATCGCTATCCACGACCTGCTGAGGTCGTGGGGGCTTCTCATGACTGAAAGTCGTATCGTGTCAACCCATCATCGAACGGTATCCAACGCCATCCTCTCCCTCAGGCCTGGAGCCAAACTACATCGACCCATCCAACGCAGTCCGATTGCGAACTTGCTGCTAGCAGGCGACTGGACCGATACAGGCTGGCCTCCCAACCTCGAAAGCGCCATTGTCAGTGGTAACCGCTGTGCCGATGCGATAGTTCTTCGCTAACAGGCTGCGGAAAAACTCGGTTTTTGTAGGAATACGCCGCTGTGATCTCACGCAGGGTGATAGCGCCAGAGCAACCCGGCAGCATGCTCAAAAAGTCCGCCCAGCGCGGCCGCAGCGAGCGAACAGGCGAATCGTACTTCTGCTACGTTGAGCCTCTGAGCGACGCGAGAACAACGCTGGCGGGCTTTTTCAGCATGCTGCTAAGTCGGTGTGACGATGACTCGATCCAATGGTAAGTCATACCACTATGACATCTTCGTCAGTAAGAAGTGCTCTAATGGGAGGACTACTCTTCTCACTTATCGGGTGTGCACCCAGCCCCTATGAGCGTGGAGGCAATCCGCAAGGGCTTAGTCAGCGAGACGTGGAACGGGATTATATGGAATGCGAGTACAAGGCTCGCTTCGCGAACCCGCAGCACTTCTACAACCAGGGTTCTCCCTTCCCTTTTAGTGCAGGCTCTCAAAGTCCCGCCGATCACGCACGCGCCCTCCATGGACTCTCAACGATCAACGCAATGCGGGACACTTGCCTGACGGCTAAGGGATATCGTGTGGAATAATCAGAATGCTGAAAAGGGAACAGGGTGGTTGGAACGATCCTCTTGCTCGCGCAACGCGCGGTCTCAGAAGGATGGGGAAGGAGCGGCCAGGTGCCCTCCTTGCTCGCAGAACGCGCACGGTGAAACTGTGCTCGTTCGATGCGCGCAGTTGGGATTATCCAAGCCACCCCTTGAAAATGAATAGCTCGCTGCGGCCTTTCTTGGGATAAGGCGCGTCCTTGGGCGAAGAGGCTGTCTTCGCAGACTCCGGGCGGGCGGGTGAAGTAGCCGCCTGAGTTGGGCGGGTGAGAAGGCTGCCTTTTTGAACATCCTGAGAAACAATTCATCTACCCGCTATCTGCAGATAACACGCATCTTCAAACTGATCGCCACGTAGGTACTTCGCGATCACCATCCACTCCCCACGCCCATCGGTCAGCGTGACATAGGTCTTCTCGTCCATGATGAACGGCTGCAACGTGAACATCGTACTCAAAGCCGGCAACTCTTTGCTTGACACTGAAGACATCGGAAGTGCTGACAGCGGGTAGCGTCCCCCCGTCCGCTCGAACTTATCAGGCGTCGCCAGCAGAGGCGACAGGTCCTGCCAGTTCGCTTGCTCAAGGACAGCACTATCAGCAGGAAACATATAGAAACTGTCGCTCGGACTCCCCTTCATACAGAACGTCGTCTTGACCACTAAATCCTGTTGGCCATCGTTATTCAAATCAAACATCGCCTTATCGAAACTCGCACAGTGCCTTGTCTTTGGCCCTTGCCCCTTCAGTTCGACCGGCTTCCAGGTAATCTGCCGGAAGATTTCGTGCTGGTACCGTAGCCGCCCTCGATCGTCTACATCCTCACGAAACGCCTCCAGCATTCTTGCGCAGAGCTTGTTATCTCGCCCCACGACAAGCTGATACCCTCGCTCACCAGCCCAGACTACTCCTACACTCATCATGAAGGTGAGAAGGCCGAATACGAGCTGTTGTATGAATTGCATAGTTCCCTCCCCTGACTGTACTCAAACTGGCAATGTATGCAGCCATTTTTCCCACGTTTCTCTTCCATTGACAAGAAAAGTCGGCCCGCCTAAAATCTGTTGAAATTTTCACCCGCACCCCTTCATCATCATGACACTCCTTGAACTCAGCAAGTCTCTCCAGAACTGCCAGCGTTGCAAGCTCGCGAAGCTGGGCCGAACCCAAGTGGTGTTTGGTGTGGGGAATCCGCACGCAAGCGTGATGTTCGTGGGGGAAGCGCCGGGCTTCAACGAAGACCAGCAGGGAGAACCGTTTGTCGGGGCTGGAGGAAAGCTCTTGAACGATCTCCTGCAATCAGCGGGATTGTCACGCAGCGATATCTACATCGCAAACGTGATCAAGTGCCGCCCCCCGAACAACCGCGACCCGGAACCGGATGAAGTCGAAACGTGCAAACCATTTCTCATGCAACAGATCGCCATGATCCGTCCGAAACTGGTCTGCACGTTAGGAAACTGGGCGACGCAAACATTGCTGGAACGGAAAGTGGGAATTACCAAAGTGCGCGGCCAGGCCTTCTACTTGAAAGACTTTGTCCTCTTCCCCCTACTGCATCCCGCCGCCGCCTTACACCAAGGCAGCATGCTTGAACCGCTCAAGGAAGACTTTAAGAAGTTGAGGGAATTTCTGGATCGAAATGCAAAACCATCCGAACCCACGACAGCGACCACGACTGCTGCACCCACACTCCACATCGAACCGTCGCAACCTACCCAGATGGATCTGTTCGGATAGTTGGGCCGCTTGCTCCTGCGAGGGGTTAGGCCGCATAGCCTTGCCGCCGCTTGGCTGTGCAACTCGTTCCGTTCTGGATTGCATCCGAACGGAACTTCGAACAGTGCTCGCCATCGCCTTCGGCGACCGTAGCAACAGGCCATGCAACCCCTCGCAAGTCGCAGTCAGCCCAACTATCCTCACTTGACGCAGAGGACTATAACTTGACCTACATCGAAAACTGAAGCTGCCAGACGTATGCGGAAGCAGAACGAAAATCGTCTCATCGATTCCCCTGGCACCAACCCGTTTCGATAACCCCTCGCCTCAAGACCAAGGAAGCACACCGCATACGCAAGACACCAAAAACAGCACCACATGCCCCGGTTGAAAGAAATGCCTCGGCTGACGCAGGATGGGTAGCTTTGGCTTCGCCATGATCGAAAAACTAGAATGCCTCCGTTTATCGTTTTTGAACCGAGGCGGACATGGCGTAGACAGCCAGGCGGACCGTCTCTGACTGTGACCCGTTGGCCGGATATACTGCGGGCTGATCGCCGGATAGACTGCCGGATTCGCAGTCTATCTCGGTCGTTCGAGCAGGACGAAATATTGAACAAGTATTTGATTCCCAAGTAGACTTGCCTACCACCAGGCTACCAAGGTTACTGTGCTATACGGCAAGGTCGGCCGCAGCAGACTTATTAAATAGATAGGGGACACGTAGTGAGGAGCGACTTCGAGATTTTCTGCAGCTACGCGCACGGCGACAACGACGATAGGTGGGTTGAGAGCTTTACTACGGCCCTCACAAAGGTCTATCGCAAACTAACTGGACAAGCGCCTCGGGTCTTCATGGATCGTGAGTCACTCGTGACGGCAGACATTTGGGAGACGAAGATCTGTTCCGCACTCCAGGTAAGCCAAGTACTGATAGCGGTGATATCACCGTCGTACATCCAGTCTGAATGGTGTCAGCGCGAATGGGCGATGTTCTCACGGCGGGAGACGGAGCTCCGCAAACAGAAGCTTCTAGCTGATGAACAGGGACTCATCTTTCCGATCCTCTTGTTTCCACTGGACCGTGGGCGCTTCAGCGAACACCAGCAGGACTTTTCTGCTGTCGTTAAGCAGCGTCAGTGGCTTGATGTCTCATCGCAACTTGAAGGCACCCCAATACGACCTGATCAAGTGCGCCACATCACTGAGCGGCTAATCGATACGATCGCGGAGTTGGAGCAACGCCGCCGCCGCTCAGCCAGTGCCGTTTCCGCCGCTGTGTCAGAGGCAACGATTCGCGACCCAAGATCAGGGCTTGAGTGGTCCGCCGCGCTAAGCCCAACGGAGATGAGCTTCGAAGCAGCGCTGAAGTACATAACTGAACTCGATATTGGTGGGGAGCAGGGCTGGCGGCTGCCGACGAAAGTTGAGTTGGAGAGTATCATCGACCACGCGGCGCTCACAGACGATCCCAAGGCTAGCCCGTTTCCTTTGCGGGAGCCGTTCAACGCACAGCGGTCCGGATATCTTCACTCTGGAACTCTCGTGGATACTCCAGCGGGAGGCAACTTCGTCATGAATATCCGTAACGGCCATATTTTCAACGGAAAAGGACACGATTGCTATGTGCGTGTTGTGCGGGGACTGTCTAACTCCGGCATGCAGCCGGCGGCCTTCGGTCTCGGCTGATACCCACGTTGAGCCAACATTTCTCTCATGCCAAAGTCCGATTGCTTTTACGCTCAACCGACGTGCGTTAATGGCCTCACGAGGGAGCACGTAATTTCAGC
>JACMLT010000109.1 GCA_014379455.1 Nitrospiraceae bacterium | reverse complement strand
TTTGCTCGAACGCACGGTCCGTCCCGATGAAATCGGGAAAACTCCGGCGGATCTCCAACCCGATGTCCTCCTCCGTCTCTACCGAGGCGGCACAATGCTATCACTCTTGGAATTGGAACAGGCCCGGCGGCTACAGGCCGGCGACATTCTGGTGTTGTTAACCAATGGGCAGAACGGATCGGCCTAAGCGCTCCATCCCAGAATGATGAACCTGTCTGGCTAGAGGTCTTCAGCCCCGTTCTTGATGCTCTCGCCTGATCCCAACACCCGGTTGATCGTGAGCCCCTAAACAAGGATCGAGAAGACCACCACCGCATAAGTGATGGTGACCACCGCCTCCCGCATCTGCCCAGCGGCAGCGACAGAGCCAATGCCACAGAAATCCCGCCGCGGAGGCCCCCCCAGGTCAAGATTGAGATCGTGCGTGCGCTAAACTCTCGCACCAGGCTGAACAATTTGATCTGCATGAGCACCCAGAGCGGCCTTGGTTCCCGATCAACAACCCCGCCTAACAAGCGGTGGTTCACATAGCTGAACAGCGCAGCCAGACAGATGAGAATCGTCAACGTATGGATCAGCGACAAATCTCTCTTTCCTTGAAATTAGTCGCTGCTTATCGAGGGGGGGTCCTTCTTGCAGAGAATGGAGATGAGGGTAGCTAGGCCGCTACGGCAACTCCTTAAATTTCAAAGCGCAGAAAGGGTACCAACGACGGGTGGATCCCCTTGCCCTCCACCAAAATTATTGTACATACCTAGGTATGTTAGGACCCGTCCGCCGTTAATGACTAGGCTTGGCAAACCACTTCCACTCCAGTTGGAGTCACCAGATCTCTTGCGTGAAGGAAACCTGGCTATACTCGGGGTCCCTCGGCCTTCTTGAATTCATTCATCGCGTCCTTGCGATTCGCGCCTCGCATGACTCCATCTCGATGACCTTGGTAGCAAGACCAGCTAACTGCTGACCCTCTCAGGAGATTTAGAGCCGCAGTGAACTACCTGTCCATCTCGATAAACGGGGTTTACTGGTTCTTTTCCCTGTGGCCGGGCGTTTAAGATCGATCAGCGTTCGCCGTATTTGCCCTTCAGTCGGTCGGCGTACTCATGAAATTGCGACGACTTTACCAGGCCGCGGGTCAGTTGCTGAATGGTATCGATCAAAGATTCTCGGAACACGGTTTCGACGGCAAAATCCCTGCTTAGACTGTCGGTCATGAGGGTGTCTTTGCTGTGTACCTTCGACTTGAACGTCGCGGTGAGAAGCGGTTGTCCCTCGCGGCCTGTGGCGGTCCCACTGAGCTCCGCATGCCCTTCATAGGTATCCCAGGGTCTAAACAAAAAATACAAGGGTCCGGTGGCATACAAGGTCCTTCGGAGTGCACAATGTCCCTCCGCCTGCAGTTGCGGGATGGCGATTTCAATGAGCACATCATGGCCTGTTGCTTGGTTTTTGTCATCGACCACTTCGACCGACTCAAAAACCTGCGACAACGCTTGCGTCATGCCTGTTTCCAGTTCCGCTCCAATGGGTACATCATAGGTTCCGGCACAGGACACCTCTTGCCTAGACGTGGCGTTCTTGATGGCATCTGGCATGACCAGCGCGGCTGTCAGCGGGGTCTTTCTGATCTTCAGGGTATCCACGGTGGTGTGCAAGGGCAACGAAGTGGGAGCGCAGGATGAGAGCGCGAAACCCAGGACTCCAAACGCCACGATCCATATGGTCCCGGTCATAGTCCAGCCCTCCCTTGGGGCGTCTTGTATGTTAATCTTGTCAGCATGTCAATAATTTCTTCATCATGTACCGCTTCCGTGCCATGCTCCCTCCGTTCGCCGGTTGGAATCCTCACTCCAAATTCGACTCGGTTCATAGAGGGCAGGTCCAATCATTGCGGCCGGTATCTCATATTCTTTTGAAGCCGGAGGAAGTCCCGTCTCACACAAAGAGGCATGGCGACATGATCACATCTCTAAAGAGTTTCTTGCGGCTCCTCTGCACTAAAATTCCCATCTGCTACCATGCCGCTAGACCGGGACGTTATCGTAGCCGAACACGTTGTTGCCTGTGACCTGTAGCACCTTGGCTTTGCGAACATCGCATCATAGGTCCGTTGTCTGGCCTTCTCGCGCTCCATTTCAGATGCAAAGTTCGAGAGGCTGAGCATTATCTTGTCCAGTGCATTGTCGAGCCTTCGCTCTTGGTCCGTCATGTAGAAGAACAATCGGACGCCAGAGTCGATAATCTGCTTGAAGGCATAACTGACCTGGATCGATTCACCGCCCAACCGAGACCGGCTTAATATTATGAAAGAGGAGCGGGCCTAAGGGGTGCTGGAGTCAGCGGGTATCTCCCTGTGCAGTCCAGGCCCGGCTTCGACCTGTCGGATCCCGCTCCTTTCGTACGAGACTGCCGAAGCCGTCATGTTACTCTAGTTATAACCTGTCGTCGTTTTCTGGAGAGACGTCAGACTATTGGAAGTCTTCCCGATAGTTGTTTCACTCTGAGCAATATTGATCAGACGGCTGCTTGAACAGTGGCGTAGGATCTGAAGCCTGCCTCACGCGACGGCTGACCGAATAGACCGTGCATGATGCGCCCACAGGATTGGATGAGATCGGTCGTCGAAGCCCTTGAAAAGCTGGCAGGCGACACGGGTACGGATGAAGTCGATGTGATTTATCCCCTGATGACCCAAGCCCGATGGGTTCTTAGGACCCGAGTTCGAGTCGCCCTTTTCATCGAATGTGACCCCACCGCATGATAGAAAGTGCTGAAATCAATACACAGCAAGGGCTCAACCTAGTACATCGATAAGGATTATTTCATGCCTAACACTCGTAAGAAGAAAAAAGCTTTTACTCATAATCAATTAGACAAGTGCCCCACCGGCATCAAAGGCTTTGACCAAATTACAGAAGGCGGGCTTCCGAGAAATAGAACCACTTTAGTTTGCGGAAGTGCCGGGTCTGGAAAAACCCTTTTGGGGATTGATTTTCTCATCAAGGGTGCGGCCAATTATAATGAGCCAGGCATCTTCATGTCCTTTGAAGAGACAGAAGATGAATTGTATAAAGACGTGGCGTCTCTCAGCCTGGATTTACAGGGGCTGGTTTCACAAAAAAAGATTCTGATTGAACATGTTCTTTTGGAGCGCAGAGATATTCAAGAGAGCGGCGAATTTAATCTTGAGGGACTATTTATTCGTTTAGAACATGCTATTGATGCTATCGGCGCCAAACGCGTTGTGATAGATTCTATTGAATCTCTCTTTGCAGGCCTCACAAATACGGGCATTCTTCGCTTAGAGATAAAAAGACTGTTCCGATGGCTGAAGAACAAACGCGTGACGGCGATCGTGACCGGCGAGCCGGGACACGACTCTTATACGCGTCATGGCCTGGAGGAGTACCTCTCCGATTGCATAATTTTGCTGGATAACAGAGTGAATCAAGAAATCGCCATCCGTAGAATTCGTGTGATTAAATATCGCGGCTCAAATCATGGAACAAACGAATATCCCTTCGTCATTGATAAAAATGGGCTGTCAGTCATTCCAATCACTTCTGCAGGACTCGATCAACCAGGCACCAGCAAGCGAGTTTCGACAGGAATTCCGTCGTTAGATAAAATGCTTCAAGGTGGCGGGTTTACCAAAGGCAGCACGATACTCTTTTCCGGGACCGCAGGCACTGGAAAAACAAGCCTCGCGGCGGCATTCGCAGTAGAACGATGTAAACGTGGAGAACGGTGTCTGTTCTTGTCGTATGAAGAATCTTCGGGGCAGCTCATCCAAAACATGAGTTCTATAGATATTCATTTGGCACCATTGGTGAAAAAAGGACTCTTACGGATTGAGTCTACGAGACCTTCTTTTTTTGGGTTAGAGATGCATCTACTCGATTTATACAAGACCATTGAAGATTTCAAACCACAATCTGTTATCATCGATCCCCTGACAAGTCTCATTGCAGAGGGGAGCCAACGTGAAATTCAATCAATGGTTACGCGCATGATTGATCTTTTAAAATCCAAGGGCATCACTGGGGTTTTTACAAGTCTTGTTTCTTCCAACGCACAAAATTACACGAGCGGCGAAGTCGGCGTCTCGTCTTTAATTGACACGTGGCTCGTTGTGAGAGAACTAGAAGAAGAGGAGGGCAAAAAACGCATTCGCGGACTGTACATCGTGAAGTCTCGTGGCATGGGCCACTCCAGTGACGTCCACAAATTGGTGTTGAGTGATGACGGAATTAACATCGTACCAATGAATGCTGCCGAAGACCCCGATCAGAAAAAGAAGGTTGGTAAAACTGAGAAAGAAAAAATGAAACTCAAATCAAGAGAGCTAGGGATCCGGGCCTAGGTCATGGGAGTATTACATCCCACCTACATTGTTGGCATTGGCGGCTCAGCTGGAGCTCTTAACGCCTATACGGGGCTCTTGGACGTCCTGCCGTCTCAAACCAATATGGCCTTTGTCTTTGTGTATCATGTTCACCCCACCGCCAATACTCAGTTAGCGCTCATTCTGTCGCGTCACACAAAAATGCCAGTAATGCTGGCTTCCAACGCGATGCTCATCCAGGCGAATCACGTCTACGTGATTCCTCAGGGCACGGATCTTCTATTTGAGCGCGATGCCTTTAAAGTCACCTCCCCGCGCACTAGGAGGAACAATCAGATCGATTTGTTTTTCATTTCTTTAGCCGAGGCTAAGGGGAACCGTGCGATCGGCATTATCTTCTCCGGGTATGATGGCGATGGTACTGCGGGATGCCAGCACATCAAGGCAAAGGGAGGCACAACCTTTACTCAGGACAGGTCTGCCGAAGTCAACGACATGCCGCTCAGTGCTCAGGCTTCAGGCTGTATTGATTTCGTTCTGCCGCTCGACAAAATTGTAAAGAGGCTTGTCAAAATTGGTGCGCGCGTCGCGCAAGATTGATGAGTTACGCCGGCGTTACAAAAATCCGCGTTCAGGTTGACAGCATGACAGGCCGGATCTATGGTCCAACTTTCGCGAAGCGCACCGCAATTCCAGTTCCATCAAACTCAATTGCCGAACCAAGGATACTCAATGATAGGGCAACGCTGTTAAAAGCGTGCGGGTCGTCCTCTACGAAGAGACCGGCAGAAGAATATGGACGCTGGGTTTCACAAGTGAACTTCTTGTACAGGAAAAGAAACGAACAATACCGCGACTTGGAAAACCTTATGCAAGTCCCAGGGGGCGCGCCCTAGTGGCTGATTCAGGCATAGACATATATCCAGAAATCATATCACGCTTAGGTGCCTGGAAAAGATAGGCTACTTGAAGCTGGAGAACTTTGATCCCCCTCGTGGGTATGGAGGGGCAAAAGAAAATATGAAGATTATTTTTTCGGAATCCATGATGCCTAATCCCTATTGATAACTGTGCCGCGTGGGAGAGCGCAGGCTTATTGCTTGAAGTTGGCGCGCACCTGTGTCGTTCTCAGCGGAACGCGAATTGTTGGCCTGAATAAGTCAGGTAGCAGGTGCCCTCCACCAAACTTATTCCGCCCGGTTATGAGCCGCCGTAATTCCTCTTAATCACCCGACACTCCAACCGCCAGGTAAAGTTCTCGGCCGTCTGCAGTAGCGCGAAGCATAATCTCTTTCCTAAACAGTTCCCGTAGCAGACCGCGTCAGATCTGGTTTAGTAAAGAACCCCGCCCTTCCGGGCGGGGCTTTCTAGAACATCTTTAACTGCTCCGCTTGACACTTCTTGGCTTCATGAAACCGGATATACTTCTTGATCACGTCGGCAGTTACTTTATCGCCAACCGTGCGTGCAAAACATCCATCCTCCCCAAACTCCCCACCCCATAACTGTTTGCGCACCTCGGGAAATCCCGCCCGAATCTCCCGAGCACTGACCGCCTTCAACAGCCCACCACCTGCCCAATCGAGTACTTCGGCGGAAAGCTCAGCAACACATGCACGTGGTCTTTGTCTACTTCCAACTCTTCGATCTCAAACCCGTGATGCGCCGCGATCTCCAGAAATAATTCTCGGACGCGCTCCCGTACCGCTCCTTGCAGCACCCACTTGCGGTACTTGGGAGCCCACACCAGATGATCTGGTGTCGTAGACACAGTGGCTGGCACGCCGAATTTCCATGCCCCCACTTTACAAGATTGGTGCTGCCTCTGGCAGCAGGCCTTTTTCCTCCCCGCCCTGCCGGGCGGGGCATCCAAAGGCGATTTTTCGTGAAAAGACATCTCGCGCCAAACCTACAAGCCTCGATTAATCCAGTCGTACCCTTCCTGATGTGTTGTGACGGGACGGAATGAACATCAATCAGGGACTCGTCAAACAAGGCTGGTGCTGGCTGTATCGGCGGTATGCGCCGGGGGATACAGTCCTGGAAGGACTAAAGAAGGAACCGCGAGAGGCGCGGAAAGGGTTGTGGCCAATCTGCAACCGGTGCCCCACTGGATATTGCTGCAGGCATGAGTCCTCACTCGTTCAGACGCTACGTGGATTTTGTCTGCGCATCTCCTTTGCGCCTCCCTTGCTTCCCTCCTATCCGGTTGCGCTCCTGCTCGTAGCCCACGGCGGCGTAATACAGCACGCGATCGAAAAACCGGCCAAGCAGGTGCAGCAGTTCCAGCTCTCCATGCAGTTCCATGGCGCTCTCGGACAGACCTTCGCGCTGGACGAAGTCGCGCACGTGTTCCCTGGTGGAGATGATGGCCCAGACAAAGTGACTGTAGTCCACGCTCTGCTGAGCGCGCGCCGCACCCAGCTCAGTGTAACGCCGCTCCAACTGGGCCTCGCCCTTATCCATATCCAGCAGCCACTCGCTCAGATTACGGTATATCTCGCGGGTGCGGGCTTGGAGTTCGCTCGCCGGGACTTTGCTCAAATCGCTGCACCGGGGAGAGTTCCATACCTTCTCGCTGAGGTCGCGGGAGAGCTGTTCGATGTGAGTCTCGATAAGTCGCACCAATCGGATGGCCAGCATAGCGCACCTCCAGGTAGAACAAGCGTCTGCGTAGGGAAATTCTCTGACCCCTAATTCTGGGTTGAGACCTTACTAGAGAGCTGGCACCAACGTCAATCACACGCTCCTCAAAGAGGGCTGGTGCTGGTGGTATCGGAAGTATACCCCGCTCGAAACAGAACTTGAAGCACTCGAAAAGTCAGCGGGAGAGGCCAAGAAAGGTTTGTGGGTTGATCTGCAGCTGGTACGCCGTGGGCGTGCCGGGAAAGGTAGATGGAAACAACCGGGTGTCGGCGGGTGCCCCACCCCCCTCCACTGCCGAACAACGTTCCCCCTCGCCACTAGGCCGCTAGGGCCACCCCTTTGAATCTCTAAGTGGAGAAGGTGACCAACGACAGTTGGATTGCCTGCCCTCCATCAAACCGAAATTCGTGCCTGTGGCATCCTGTTCTCCCATCGTCGCGCACGGATCACACCATCTCGTACCCTCCGCTATCTCCCTGCATGTGACGACCGAAGAGATGAACCTATGCCAGATTATTTTCAAGGCAGCTGTATTTAGACTCTTGCGCCTTCGTTCGTACATCTTTACAATCCCCCCTGCGAGGCCTCTATGCCCTTCTCGATTCACCTCTCCCGTTGTTTCCTCAGCATGACTTTCGTCGTGTGCCTACTCAGCCTGAGCTCCATGGTGAGCGCTGACAGTCTGTGGAGTGGGGCATGGGTTCTACGTGAGCCTCCGCAAGGAGGTCGCCTCATCATGACCGTAGAGGAGGTGGACACCGGATGGAACCTGACCTACAAGGTTGTCGGCCCGGATGCGCCGGCAAGCACTGTCTCGACCGTCCAGACACCGCTCAACGGCAAGGAGGTTCCTCTCTTGGTCAATGGCAAACCATCGGGCCAGACGATGGGGATAAAAAGGATCGACACGTACCGCACGGTCACTGTCTTGAAGTTTAAAGGGAAGGAGACCGGTGTCTCAACGGCGGAAGTCTCACCCGATGGCAAAGTCCTCAAGATCGAGACCGACTATGTGAGCTCGAACCCCATCGGGAAAGAAATCCAATACTGGGACAGGCAGTAAGGACTCTCGCCTTGCCGTGAGATCAACGACAGCGAATGTATCCAATGCTCCATGTTCATTCGGAGTTGTGCTAAGACCTCAAGGGAAGCAGAGCTAGGTTTTTCTCCACTCCGTCCAGTCGCTGATCATCACACTTGCCATCTGTTTCGCAGCCCGATGCAGCCATATTGGTTTTCGTGTTGCGAGGTCCGCTGGATCGCCCTGATCGCCTTGTGTGTTCCCAGATGCACGTTGGCCGTCTCCCTGCCCATCGCGTGCAGGAGATGGGCTTCATCTCGTTTCCTCGGCAATGTGGCAAGTTCAATGCGCGAGCAGTAGGGGGAGAGCCGTCGTACAAGCCAGCCACCCTGTACCCGCACAAAAGGATCATGGCCCCGAACAGCCTGGTCCAATATAGACTGATAGAAGATGGTGTCGGGTCCATCGTGCGCTCCTGCCCACACACAGGCTGAGAGCCCCAAGGCTTTCGCCTCACGGGCAATCTTCCCCCCTTGCCAATCGGCCAACGCGATGAACCGCGGGCGCCCCAGGCTTCCCAATCCTGACACCCGTCGCTTAAGGCGATACGGCAGACCAGATTCCGGCATCAGATAGTCGAGAGCTATCCTCACACTGTGAGGAACAGCCCCCTTCACTGGCGGCAACGCCTCCATGTTCTCCCAAAACTTGACTGGGTCACGGAGTGCGTTGGTGGCAGTGTCTCGCAGTCACCAGTGCTCCTCGGCCAACACAAACGGCCGGCCTCCTGAGTTCAGCCCTTCTGTGTAGCCAGTCAGCAGCGCGTCACAGGCAACCTTAGGCTTGATCGCCAGCTGCTTCGTATCGGTAGCCAACGTGGCACTGACGGCTAATCGCACCAGATCGTTGGTGTACGGGAGTGGATAGGCCTCGTCGAAATCGTTGATTCCCCAAATTACGCGGCCTTCACTGTCTCGCCATGTTCCAAAGTTCTCGACGTGCGCATCGCCACGCCAATAGCAACGGTGCCGTGACGACGTCACGACACGCTTCTGGCCACACCTGCATCCATCGGTAAAATGTAGATTGGAAAAAAGAAAGGCATCCCGTTTCATTGTCTTGTGCTTGAGGGCAAGATCGATGTGGACAAGATGGATCTGCTTCGCCAGCCAGGCTTCATAAAGGCGGGTGGCCCGATGAATCTTCATCAGCATTACGGCAGACGAGTGAAATCGGCTCTTACGGAGCGAAGCCACCTTGCGTTTCTATCAAACAAATAGAAGGATACGTCAACGCGCTAGAAAAAGCGACGTGGCTATCTTCGGCCATTTGAGAGATCACGTGTGGGATTCGCGCTCGCTCCATCCGGCAAGGGCACATCGGCAATAGTGCATCCATACATACGCCCATCAGGAATCACGATATCTCTCAGTAGCCGGTGGCACCTGTTCAATGCTAGGATTCATGGTCTCCCAGGCGTTGAACCGACGCAAGAGAATGGGTAGTTGGAGAATTTCCATTGGCAGTCGAGTATTTTACAGACATGACGCGAGAAAAGATCAGCCTCAAAAGGGGACCGTATGAAAACATTTCAGGTACGACAAAGCATTCATTATGATCTGATGATCGCCGCCGGCACGGAACAGGAGGCAATTCTCAAAGCCGGGGGTATCCCCTTGACGCAGTGGGAAACCGAGAGGACCGATATCACGGCTGATTTAATCGATGAAACGGAAGAAATAGACGATTACTGACGCTCACAATGTGGACTGTTCTCGTGTTGGCTCTGGCCCATGCGCAACAAGCCCACGCGAGGCAGAGGTCGTGTCATCAGTCCTTCTTACACACAACTTTCCATACTGTGTGACCAATACTGCCTGGCACGACTGGTAGCCACTTACCAACTTGCGAATTGGTATACACCACGGTTCCACTTCCCATATTTCCCGAGAATTCCTTGAGCCCTAGCGATCGACTGCGTTCCTCGACGCAGTCGAATTCCCATTCTTCCTTGTTACTTAAAAACCTGACGCCCCCCACAGTTTGTACAGTCTTATAATCGTAGAATTGCCACATCTTTACCAGATTGCTGTTACGGCGTATGGTGGCCGGATCCACATATACCGTTTTCCCTGCTTCGTCGCGGTCGCTCACTTTCACCCACGCTGCATACGCAGCGCCGCTATTCAGAACCAGGAGTGTGAAAAAGATCAGTCGCAGCATGTACATTCCTCGATCAGCTGAGATCTCTCATATATGTTCCAGCGCCGATTCCCTCGCCGGATATTCAGGTCGATAGTCTGTGCAGGAGTCGGGCACCTGTCGGTCCTCTATCGATTCCCTGCGGCGATGTCCACCTGCGCATCACCCATCGAGTAGACCGATGCAATGTTGTACCACACTATACATGCGCATAATCCTGCATACGCCACGTTGACGTTGCATTGAACTCTCCAAGGTTGTTCAATGCAATGGCCCTGGGCTATGGCGTTCTTGCACCGCTGCCTCACCTAGGCATCGTATTTTGGGGCGCACTGCTTGTTGGCAAAGAGAAGGAGGCATTGTAAGAACGCGGTGACGGAGGAGACCAGGGGCGAGGGGTATGGTGGGAGCGATTCCAGCGAGCGTACACAGGGCACGAGTTGGCGAGCTATTTAGCTATGCTGCCAGTACAACCACTTGGATGTCAAAGTGGAGATGTGGGATTACGCTTGATTGATCGGCTTCCCTCCATTTCGCTCACAGAGAGTACGCGATGCGTGCGGCACAAATCTTTTTCCTTATCACTGGTACACCACTGTGACCCTGGCAAGAAAATCAATAAGTTCGTCGACATGTCGTCGTATTGCGCTCCGATCTTCTCTTGCTGCCGCTTGCTCCAAGGCCGCCCCAATCATACTGATGGCGTCGAACCCGTATCCTCCCCCATCCCCTCTCATCCGATGTCCAATGATTTCAATCTGGGCCAGATTACTGTTTTGCAACGCGGCTTCCAGGATCTGCACATCACGGCGACGGTTCTCCAGAAATCCTGGGACGATTTCTTCAAGCCCTTGGTCGACGCGCACGGTGATGATGTTGTCGGCGTTTCTGTTCGGTCCCGTAGTCATGATATATGCCGTCCTTTGCAAGCCCGGAGAACCTCCAGGAGGGTGTGTTTCTTGATGGGTTTCGTCATATGGGCATCGCAGCCGGCATCGAAAATCTTCACTCCGTCCTCTTTCAGTGCCTGGGCAGTCAAGGCAATCACCTGTATGGGAAAGAGGTTATGCTCCCGCTCCCACGCTCGAATGGCTCGTGTAGCCTCATAGCCGTTCATCACCGGCATTTGCATATCCATCAGGATGAGATCGTAGTCGCCGATCTTGAATCGCTCCACCGCGATGGCGCCGTGATCCGCGATATCAAGGCAATATGGAGTCTGTTTCACATAGGCACGAATGAGCATCTGATTGTCTGTGGAATCTTCAGCTAGTAAGATGCGAAGCGCCTTGAGTTCAGTTGGAGTTGTAGACGCCACTGATGAGAACCCAGCCGTATGTTGGATCCCCTTCGCACGGTCGAAGGCGATGCTGATGGTCTGAATCAGATCCGATCTCCTGATAGGCTTGATCAAATAACCACCTAGTCCCATGTCGTAGGTGCGGGCGATATCGTCGGCCCAATGACGAGAGGTCAGCATCACAATCCTCGGTCCCTGGGAAGGGTCGGCCCGTTTAATCTCTTCGGCAACGTGAAACCCATCCATCTCCGGCATGCGACAGTCGAGAAGCACAAGCTGGTAGGGTCGCGACGACTCAGCGGCTCGCCGCCATTCTTCGATGGCATCGTGACCGGAGGCAGTATCCGTCACCTCCGCACCCAAGGCCGCCAAGGATTCGTGAAGGATCAAGCGGTTGATGGCATGGTCATCAACGACAAGGGCTCTGATCCCATGAAGATCGAGCGGGATGTTGTTATGGGTGGTGGTCTGGCCGGATGGCACCGCAAGCTGCACGCAGCAATGAAAGGTGCTGCCCTCTCCTAGAGTGCTCTCCACCCAAATTCGTCCCGCCATGCGTTCTGCTAATCGCTTTGAAATGGCCAGCCCTAACCCGGTGCCCCCATACATACGCGTTGTCGAGGCGTGGGCTTGCGTAAAGCTTTCGAATATGGAGGCAAGCTTGTCTGATCGAATGCCGATCCCTGTATCACTCACAGCAAATCGAATGGCGCCAAGGGAGGGGATTTCAGGATCCGGCTTCACCCATACCATGACGGACCCGCTGTCGGTGAATTTGATCGCGTTACTAATGAGATTCAAGATGATCTGGTGGAGCCGGTGTGGGTCTCCAATCACCGCACAGGGGACATCAGGGGAAATATGACAGGCAAGTTCGAGGCCTTTTTCATTCGCCCGCAGGGCGAGAATCTCGATAGCCTTTTCAATCAAGTCACCCAAATCAAATTCGGTTGATTCCAGTTCCAGATGGCCGACCTCGACTTTCGACAAGTCGAGAATGTCGTTGATCAGATTTAATAGATTTCCGCCAGCACGGCGGAAAATTCGCAGGTATTTTCGTTGCTCTGGTGCCAGATCTGTTTCCCATAAGAGATCAGCCATACCGACAATGGCATTCATGGGCGTGCGGATCTCGTGACTCACGCTGGCAAGAAATTCGTTCTTGGCTGCGCTCGCCTTCTCTGCTCGTTCTTTTGCCTGGCGGAGGGCTTTCTCCGACTCCCGACGTTCCATAGATTCCATCGCGAGAGTCACCATCATGGCTAATGATGTGGCGACAGTCATTTCATTGCTGGTCCATATGCGGGGTGAGCCGAGGTTTTCATGACACAAGACGCCCACCGTCTTTCCTCTATGACTGATCAATGCATCGAGCCTTGCGCCGCTTCCAAATGGCGTGAGATACGACGATGAAAGTTCACGGGTACGCGGACCTAAGTGGGCGTCGAGAGTCGCAAGCGCATGTTCTTCCCACTCCAACGCCTGAAGGTACGACGGGAATTGGTCGGCCTGGAGAACAGCTCCAGCGCTGTGCTGACAGGTGGAAGCCTCATACAGATCCTGCAGCTGGATAGTTGAGGGATCTTCCCGGAATAACCAGATGCTGGCGCGCTCGACCGCCAACACACGGCTCGCTGTCTCGGTAATAGCCTGAGCCGCAAGGTGAAGTTCTCCAGAGATAATCGCCTTGTTCTGAGTCAATTCCAGCAACCCAGCCTGATACTCCTCGGACAAACTGACGCGCCGGCTTTCTTGTGTCGCGATTCGTTTATGCTCTGTGATGTCGCAGCAGGTGCAGATAATGTCAGGGATATGTCCTTCGCCATGGCTAGATTGCCGCAACCCGATTTCGACATTGAATGACTCTCCGGTCTTCCTTCTCCCGACTAGTTCGCCTCGCCAATATCCGACCCGCAACAAGAAGGGAAAATGGTCTTCCTCAATTCTACTCTGGTGCTCGGGACTGTAGAGATTCTTCCACGATTGTCCGATCAACTCTTCAACCTCATAGCCATACAGAGCCGCGTAGGCTGAGTTCATATAGGTGTGCAATCCATCGGCACTCAATAGCGCAACGCCTTCCATGCTGTGATCTACCGCGCACTGAAGTTGAGCGAGCCTCTCGTTCTGACGTTTTTGCTCAGTGATATCGACCATGATGCCATGGGACAGGACGGGGTGTCCCGCTTCCACACATACGTTCACGATGTTTCTGACCCAAACAACGTGGCCGTCGACGGCATGCATCCGGCATTCAAAATCATGGGCCAGGCCCAACTTCGTCTGCTCCGTACGATAGGCCACGGCTTGTTTGCGGTCTTCAGGATGTAGGCAATCGGACCAGAACAACGGATCGTTGAGCCAACGCTGAACAGGGTAGCCAAGAATATGCTCGGCTTGATCGCTCACATACGTGAAGCCGAACGTCACTGGGTCCGCCTCCCAAACGATCCCGCTTACGGACTTCGCCAACGAGACGTAGCGCTGCTGGGAAACGCGAAGTGCCTCCTCAAGCCGCTTCCGCTCGACGGCTGTACAGAGAGCACGGCCGATCGCTCCCCCATCGTATGGCCCCTTCAACACATAATCTTGCGCTCCATGCTGAATGGCTAAAATCGCCAGTGGCTCGGCATTCAGGTCTGTGAGGATCACGACCGGAAGTTCCGGCGCCTGTGCTTGCACACGCGCGAGCGTATTGAGGCCCTCGCTGTCAGGCAGGTTGAGGTCCAGGAGTATGGCATCGAAACGCCTTGCGGCCAGGCAAGCCAACGACGCTGACAACCGATCCGCATGCTCGACAAGAATGGTGGTGTTCGTGGAACTGGAGAGTGCTTCTTGCAGCAGGGCCATCTCCTGCCGATTATCCTCGATGGCAAGGATGATCATAAGTCGCTTCTCCTTCGCGTTCTTCTCACAGATGCCTGCCACTGTGTCACTGCGTCGGGCGGCCAGCCGATCCCGTATAGCTGAGAATAGCTTCCAGCAACGTCGTTTTCTTGATGGGTTTGGCCAAGACGCCATTGCACCCGGCCGCCTTGATTCGTCGTTTATCTTCAGGGTACGCGTAGGCCGTCACCGCAAGAATCGGCGTCGGTGGAATGCCCTGCCTCTTTTCCCATTCCCTGATGGTCTCAGTCGTGGCATAGCCGTCCATTACCGGCATGTGTACATCCATCAGCACAAGGTCATATCGGCCGACAGTCACCATGTCACAGGCAATCCGCCCGTTTTCCGCGATATCTACCTTGTACGGCGTCGCTTTCAGATAGGCCTTGATCAGAAGCTGATTGTCAGGCGAATCCTCCACAACCAGGATTCTTAGTGGTCGGTGATCCACCAATACCACGGGTTTCTCAACCTGCTTCGGCAACGGAGACAAACCTTGCTTTCGTCTATGTGCGATCGTGAGCGCGCGACGAAGCTCAGACCGTTTAATGGGTTTTTCCAAATATCCTGCCAGACCAAGTTCGTAGGTGCGCGCGACCTCACCGGACCGGCGCATGGCCCCTCCGAAGTCCGACGTGAGCATCAAGATGGCAAGATCCTTCAGGGACGGATCCGCTCGAATCCGTTCGGCGACCTCGAATCCGTCCAGATCTGGCATGCGGGAATCGAGCAGGACAAATTCGTACGGTTCGCCGGCCTCCCGCGCCCGTTTCAGCTCGGTCAGCGCGGTCAGACCGCCCGACGCTTCCCGCGTCAGCATGGCCCAGCCGGTCAAGGCCTCCCGAGCGATGAGTCGGTTCGTCGGGTTATCATCCACGACCAGCACGCGAAGAGCGTTCAAGTCCGTGAGGGTGGAGAGAGTGGCTTCCGGAGACTCCGGCTCGACGTCGAATCGCAGTGCGCACGAGATGGTACTTCCGTGACCAACGACACTCTCGGCCCAGATGCGGCCGCCCATCAGGGTGGCGAGTTGCTTACAGATAGCGAGACCCAGGCCGGTACCACCGTATTTGCGCGCGGTGGAGATGTGCGCCTGCGTGAAACTGTCGAAAATTGATTCCAGCTTATCTGGGGGAATGCCGATCCCAGTATCGACGACAGAGAACAGCAGCGCACCCGGTTCGGAGATCTCGGGATTCGGCACCACACGCAATTCGATGGAACCCTGCTCGGTGAACTTGATGGCATTACCGACAAGATTAATCAGAATCTGCTGGAGACGGGTTGGATCACCATAGAGGAATCGAGGGATCGCAGGCGACACGTAGCAGGTCGGCTCCACGTTTTTATCGCGCGCCCGCAAGGCCAACAGGTCGATCACGCTGTCAATCACGTCCTGCAGATCGAAATGGATCCGTTCTAGCTCAACTTGCTTCGCTTCCACCTTGGAGAGATCGAGGATGTCATTCAACAGAGTCATGAGGTTCTGGCCGGCGTTTCGGAAGATACGGACGTATTTACCCTGTTCGTCGGTGAGAGACGTCTCCCCCAGTAAGTCAGCCATTCCGACTATCGCATTCATCGGCGTGCGGATCTCATGACTCATGTTAGCCAGAAACTCGCTCTTGGCCATGGTGGCTATCTCAGCCGTGTCTTTCGCCTGGAGCAAGGCTTCCTGAATCTGCTTCCGCTCCGTAATCAGTTCCGTGAATATGATGATCCCACCGATGGCGCCGTGTTCGTCATGCCAGGGACGCACTTCCCACCGCAGCCAGTCGGTGTGCCCGTTCGCTCGCACGAAAGGATCCTCTTCCCTCCGCTCGATCGCACCGGCCAGGCATCGTTGATAGATATCCTGCCACTCCCGCATGTCACGGATTTCAGGAAACACGTCGTAATGGTGATGCCCGATGATATCCTGCTCGCCAAGCTGATAATCCTGATACCAGCGCTGACTGACAGCCACATATCGAAGCTGCTGGTCGAGCATCGCTACAGCGACCGGTGTGTGCTCAACGAAGGATTGCAACAGCGACCGACTGCGTTCGAGTGACTGAACTACCCGTTTGCGCTCCTGCTCGGCCACTATTCGAGAGGCAAACACCTGCAAAATAGGGATCGCCAGCTTCCCGTCCGGCATCGGCTTGTTGTCCATAAGGACGATATGCCCGATCACCCGGCCCGTCTTGTCGGCGACCGGTACCCCGCAATAACTGACAACCCCAAAGTCGGAGATCAAGCGGACATGGGGGTAGAGCGTGTGAAGCCGATCCGGATGGTGAACGGCCTGTCCGGTTAACACTGCCTCGCAAGGGCTGCCCGCCGGCACCACAAACGGCTCGATGAAAGCGCCTGCCCCCCACGCTGCGATGGACCGAAAATGCGTACCTTCAGCATCCCTCTCAGAAAGATAGGCGAACTGGACATTGAATGCCGTGGCCATGCGACGGACCAAGGAGGAAAAAAAATCCTCCCCTATCTGTGTCGCAACCCCTTCGACCACCGCCAACAGCGCGTCCTCTCTATTTTTTCGTTCAGTGATGTCATTGGTTACGGCTAACTGTTCGATGCACCCGGTGACAGGGTTTCGAAAGGGCACGGCATAGGTCTCCATCCACCGGCTGGATCCCTTGCGACCTTGAATTTTAAACTGGAGTGTTCGCTCGTGACCATCGATCACGTCGTCATGCATACTCACGAACGCGGCGCGATGCTCAGAGACAACCAGGTCGAACATTGAAAGACCGAGCGCGTCCTGCTCGTTGCACGCCTCAATAAATCGTAGTCCGACAGGATTTATTTGCAGCAATGTTCCATCGGAAGCAACGCGGCTGATGCAGCTAGGTCCTGTGCTCAACATAATCATGTTGAGCAATTCCTGCTCCCCCCGTTTCTTCTCCACATGCTTGAAGGCGGTCACGTCTTCGCAGGCAATGAGAGCGACTGGCGTGTCAGCGCCACGCGCAATTCGAACGGTCTCACTGACCCAGGTCATCGTTCCATTCTTCTTCACCATCCTGAATGTCCACCAGGCCGTGCAGGAGGGATTGCCGAACGCTTCAGCCAACTTTCGGACGACCGCATCCGTGTCCTCTTCATAAAAGACCGACAAGATAGAACGCCCGATCAGTTCTTCCGGTGTGTATCCCAACTGTGTCGCGCCAAAACTGTTGGTGGAGAGCACCGTGCCTTGTTGGTTCACTGTGAAATGCATGAACGGGGTTTCGTCATAGAGGGCACGGAACCGTTCTTCACTGTCGCGCACGGTCTCTTCCATGCGCTTCAGGTCCGTCCTGTCGCGTAGGAGAGATTGATGGGCAGCCGCGAGCTCGGCCGTACGGTCGGCAACGCGCGCCTCAAGATCCGTCAGCAGCCGTTTCCGTTCTATGGCAGTGCACAGGGAACGGAACAGCAGCGCTCCGTCGTACCTCCCCTTCACGACGTAGTCCTGAGCTCCGGCACGAATTCCGTCCATCGCCAGACGCTCGTCATCCATGCTCGCCATGATCACCACCGGAATCCCCGGCGCCGACGCTTGCACACGTGCGAGTGTATTGAGGCCGATGCTATCGGGCAGGTTGAGATCCAAGATAATTGCGTCGAAATGCCCCGCAGTCAGACAGGTAGATGCGGCTGACAGCTGATCCACATGCACCACCCGAATGGCGACGGCTGTGACAGCAGAAAGAGCTGTTCGCAGCAGGATCATCTCCTCACGGCTGTCCTCGATGACAAGAATGATCATAGGCTTCTTTCGGCGTCGCGCCCCTCTAGCTGGAGTATGGGCTACTCACCACCCGAATCGAACGAATGGAGTTTCTGCGCACATTGAAGATCACTCCGACACCGGGATTTACGACTTATAAAAGTCAAAACCGTTTCCCCCAGACTGCTAGAGAATCATTTTTGCCGACCTGTTTAAAGCGGTGAACATCCCTTTGAGGCTGCGATTGAAGACCGTCAGGGTGTTGATCCTGTCGTGTGCTCCGCGGCTGCCAGGGCACGAAGAGGGCAGCAGGATGAGGAGGAATGTTAGACTCTCGAATACCTGGTGTTGGCCGATCACTCGCGGGTTCACGATGCAGCCGGTCACGACCTGTCTGCTCATACTCAAGTTCAGGTAGATTCGCCAGTCCTTCGTGCCACTGTGTCCTCACGTCAGGTGCAGCGCCTTGCTCAAGGATGCAGAAGGACGCCTTACGTTGTTCGGACGCCAGTTCACGATAACTCAACAGGTGTCAACGACCCAACCAATTCGTTATTCACGCCATCATCGTCCGATCGCTATCAGAAGCAATCAGAAATGGAGCCTTAATGCTTTTCCCCTCAGTGGCAGATTACTGCAAAAAACAGGCAGCCGTAACCTCACCCGTAGGCGGTACATCGGCAACAGAGGCGAGGGGCTCAGGACAGTCGAGGCTTGCGAGATGTGCGTGTGGGATGTTCACCGCCTCACGCCTGGATTGGGAGCGGTCGGTCAATGCATGCGGACGCGCGTCGGTCACACGAGAACGCCGGGGAGCTACCTGTCACGCGTGTTGGGGACGAGAGAGAGTGTACCGGCTTGTTTAGCCCGATTGCGGCCTTCTTGCTTCGCTTGATACAGCGCTTGATCCGCCGCCTTGATCAAATCGGTGGGAGAGTTATTCCGGCTGGGGATCGTACTGGCGAAACCGGCGCTGATGGTGGTACAGCCACCGTCGGAATGCGTAATACCCAAGGCCTCAATTCGTTGCCGAAGTGTTTCCGCCACCTGTGCCGCCCCGTCCGTACGGGTGCCAGGAAGCACAACCACAAATTCATCGCCGCCGTACCGAGCGACCAGGTCTCCGGGTCTGTTCACGGCGCCCGCGATTGTGGCGGCCACCTGCCGGAGGCACTCATCGCCCGACGTATGGCCGAGGGTATCGTTGTAGGACTTGAACCGATCGATGTCGAGCATAATCAGCGAGAGCGGTGTCAATTCACGGACGGCTCGTCGCCATTCCTGATCCAGGAAGTCATCAAATTGCCGACGGTTCGTAATGCCGGTGAGGCCGTCAAGGCAAGACAGACGCAACAACATCTGGTTCGCTTCCTGAAGCTGACGCATGACCTCAAGAAGCTCCTGCGCATGAGCCCGGCTCCGTTCGATTTCGTGGACCAGCCGCAATACCGATCGGACACGAGTCAAAAGCTCGATCTTGTTGATGGGTTTCCCAATGTAGTCGAGTGCGCCTGCGGCAAAGGCGAGCTGGAGGTCAACGGGATCGGTCTTCACCGTGACCATGATAATGGGCGTGTTACGGAATCGTTCAACCGCCTTGATTTGGCGGCAGGTTTCGATGCCGCTCATACCCGGCATGGCGATATCCATGAGGATCAGATCGACTCGAGAGACGGCGCCGTGCTTCCCGTCATCGAGCCCCAGCAAGCGGAATGCAGAGGCAGCCGAGTCAGCAACCAGGAGATCGTCATAACCGGCAGCCGAGAGCATCGACTGAACTAAGAGGCGGTCATCCGCCGAATCATCAACGATCAAAATGCTCATGTGCTCAAAATCCTCGTAAGACGAGTGGTACGCGTGAGAAATCGTAGCAACTAGTCCTGGTAAACGCCAGGATAAAGTTTTTTGACGCAGGGTTGACAGATACCATGGCTGAATTCAGCCTCGGAGTGCTCGCCGATGTATTCCTCCAACTGCTGCCAAAATCCACCGTCATTTCGGATCTTTTTACAGGATGCGCAGATAGGGATGAGGCCTCTGAGGACTTTGACATCCCGCAGCGCTTTCTGTAGCTCGTCGTTGCTTCGACGAAGCTCTTCTTCGCGCGTTTTGCGGCAGTCCATTTCTTTTTTCAGCGCGAGTGCGGAGGAGGCCCGTGCCAAGAGTTCCAGGCTGTTCACCGGTTTGGTAATGTAATCATTCGCTCCTGCCGCAAAGGCTGCTTGGAGATTTGAGTGATCGTTGTTAGCCGTCACCATGATGATGGGAATATCGCACAGATGCGGTCGACCCTTGATCAGGCGGCAGGCCTCTACTCCGTCCAGCTCCGGCATAAGGACGTCCATCAGAATCAAGTCAATCCCGCTAGGCGGGGCTTCACCGTCTATGTCGAGCATGGAGAACGCCATCTTTGCAGATTCAGCGCTCAGGAGATCTGGATGGCCGGCTTGCTTAAGAATCGCACGAAGGAGCGTCTGTTGGTCTAGGGAGTCATCGACGATGAGAATGCCCATATCGGTTCCTGACAGGCGTTCGTACAGCTGAGACGAGTGATCAGCTTTCAGTATAGCAGATGTCGATTGGGCTATTGGAGCTTGGCACGGACGAGGTCGCTGATCTGTTTCCCGTCAATCGGTTGGCCGACCACGCGTGCCATCACGGCTTTCATCACCAGGCCCATCTCTTTCAGAGATCGAGCGCCGGTTTCCTGAATAACCGCGTTTACAACGGTGGAGAGTTGTTCGGGAGAGAGAGCCTGAGGGAGATAGGACTCGAGAATAGTGATTTCCTGCCGTTCCTTTGCGGCAAGTTCTGCTCGGTTGCCTTTTTCAAATTGTTCTACTGATTCCCGGCGTTGCTTGATCATGGTCGTCATGACCCGGCTCATTTCCGCATCGTCGAGATCCTTCTTGATCTCCATTTCCTTATTCATCACGGCGGCCTTGATCATGCGAATCACATCCATACGCAATTGATCACGGGCCTTCATGGCCAGTTTCAGATCTTCAGTCAGACGGTCGTGCAGGGACATAGAGCCTCGAAGAGGAGCGGGATCGCGCGTGTGGAGAATACCCCTTCAGTCCGCCCCAGTCAATGTACGAGCGTCCTGGTGTTACGCTCTGGCTCGCGTGGCTTTCATGCCGAGCAGAGAGTATGATATTCCAATGTCGGGGTGCAGCGCAAAACAAGATGGGAGAATTTTGGGAGAGCCGACTATTAGCGAGCCACAGCTGAGCGGGTGAGCTCATGACTGTCCTCACAATAGTAGTGCTTATTGTGGACCACCTATGAGGAACAATACGAACAAGAGAGGATGCGAATGAATCGTCGACAAAGCCGTATGCAACAACGTGGGTCCGCTATGGTCGTAGGCGTCTTTGTCCTCTTGCTGATCACGGCTTGCGCTAGTGATCAGCCAAAACCTCTTCCCCCATCGACTCCAGACCAAGTACGAGGCCATGCCGATCGGACGTTTGAGAAGCTCAAGCAAGAAGAGCAAGAACGAGCGGCCCAGCCGGCGACACCTCGTTACTGAGCCCGACGCCTACCGATTCAATTTAGGTAGAGTCCAGACCACAAACTGGGCAACCGGTTTCACAATCGGCAATTCCCAGAGAAGTTGTCGCCGAGGCGCTCGTTCTACTTGGCGCGCTTCATGGAAGCTGCCGAGAAAACTGACCGAGACCAGCAGACGCAAGACACCTGAGAGACAAAAGAGAAAAGGTAAATTCGAGGCAGGCTGGAGAACGACCCCTCCCCACTCGATGCGTGTAGGAAGGTGCTCGACTAGCCAGCTCCCAAGCAATGCTCCCATCGACCACCCTACTGCGTTGACCGTGCTATACAACGCAATGGCTTTTGCACGGTCCTCTGGACTGACTGAATCAAACACATAGTTTTGCAACCCCAATCCCAAGCCGGCCCAAATGACGCCGCCTACAAAATTGACGACCAACAGAAAGCTGAGGTTCGTGCTCACAAGATAGAGCATCGGCAAAAATGGCACCGCGAAGCCGGTAATGGACAACAACGCTTTGTTTCCAAATCGGTCTCCGAAATTACCCCATGCTTGCAGTGCGAGAAGTTGACCAAGGAGGCCGGTAGCCAACCATCCACCGTATCCAATATACGATAGATGAATATCTTGAAGGAGGTACAGAACGAAAAATGGGCCTGCGATCAACACGGACGCATGCATCAGCCCTGAAAACACCAGGAATCGACGAAAGTCCTTCGTGGCGCCCAGACGGAAGAAGCCGCGAAATCCTTGCTGAGCTTCAAGATGAGCAGTCGGATGCTCATCTTGAACGGGGGACAAAGCCAACACCGAGAGGATGCGAGCGCTCCCAGCCAAGGCGAAGACCAGGACAAATCCCCACCAGGCGGTGGAATGTTGCCAGAGGCTCAGTATCCATCCGGCCCCGCAGAGCGCAAAGAAACTGAGGCCAGCAATAATTTTGGCTCGGCGCGCAAAATAGGCGCCCCGTTCATGCTGGCCGAGCCAACCGGCTATTAAGCTATTCCACGCCGGCGCAGTGAAGTGCGCGCACGCGAAATAAGCGGTAGCGCCGCCCACGACGAGCCAGGGGCCCCACTGTGGGAGCAACAGCGGCAGTAGCACGATGGGAATCCACATCAAAGCCTGCCCGACAGTGCCGGCAGAGATGAGACCTTTACGGTTGGGAAACCACTGCAGTACCTTCACAGAGAGGAGTTGAGCCACGGTCCCAACGAGTTGGGGCAATGCCGACAACACGCTCAGTTGGAACGGGCTTGCTTGAAGGAGCAAGGCGAACGCGGAAAGGTATTGCTCCCCGCTTCCTTGCGTGACAGCCTGGCAGGCACCGTCCCGAAGGCCATAGCGAAGACCTTGCTCAGCCCCACTCTGAGGCTGGGAGATGGTTGACGTGGCCACTTGCGGATCTTTTGACGGTATTGGGTGCACAGTATCCTAGCCTGAGAGAAGACCTCAATCACGAGTCGCCAGAAGGTAGAGAGGCCAAGCGAAAATAGATGAACGTCCAGGTTAGTCGGTTATTGACCCCTTACTGATGTCTCGATACCATTATAACAGTGCGAGTGGACAGCATGGCACAACCCCCATGATAAAGACTAAAACGATCGGGACGCAGCTCCTGGCAATCGTGTGTGTCAGCCTGAGCATTGTCCTGTCTGTCTGGCAGGAAGTCGAGGCGCGGGATCCGTATGCGCCGAAGGAGCAAACGACGACCGAAGTCGGACCCACCCAAAGCCCGTCGTTTGACGATCAGAAGAAGGGTATCCCGCAATCCCTGTTTACCTGGATCAAGATGGCCAAGGGCTATGACGTCGAATGGGATACATTCGGACGGAAAGGCTGGTATACGCAAGACCCTCGGCTGAAACCCATCGAGCCTGGATCGGTGTTTCATCGGGACATTCCCGCGATCTATATTGTGTTCGAGTCGGCACCGCTCGAAGATCCCGCACAATTCAGTGCTCAATGGTTTTTGGAGGGGGAACAGGGCACGCTTTCATCCGTTCCACTCGGCAAAGACATCTTGGAAGTGCCGGGGCATGAACGCTATGGATTCCTCGAACTCAAGAAACCCGGAAACGCCTGGGACGTCGGAATGTACCTGGTGAAACTGTTCATCTCGCCGCTCGGACAACAGTCCTTTCATGCGGCCAATCAAGTAGGTACCATGCGGTTTACCATTGTGGAGGGTGTTGCTCCGGCCGAAGTGAGCCCGCGTTAGCCTCAATACCATTGGCGAATTTGACCGAAGCACCTATAAATTTGCGTGCGACGTAGAGAAAAGGAACAAGATGCAAACGCGAATCAAAGTCACGGATCAAGAAAAACTCACGTTGCTCTACGAACGATTCAGAGACGTGTGTCTGGTCGAGAAAGAAGTTTGGAAAGAGATTTTTATGCCGCGGGAGATCGCGCAAGGCCCTGTCAGGACAAACTTGCAAGACCGCTATGATGTGGAAATCGACGATCCGGAGATTGAGGAGGCCCTGGATGCCAATATCCCTCTCGGCAGCCCAGCCCTAGCTGCCGCAATTCAGGAGTATCGAGTACACATTTCTTTTTATCGAAAAACCTAAGGAGTTTAGCGGGCCGCAAGCACGCGCTCAACATCTTGGACAATGTCTTGAGCGAGTGGCTTCGTACGGTGATGGTATCGGGCGACCACCTTTCCTGAACGATCGACTAGATACTTCTGGAAATTCCACTCTACTTCACCGGGAAATGGGCTCTGTTCTGTTAAATAGCGGTAGAGCGGGTGCTTGTCTTCGCCTTTTACGCTGATCTTGCTGAACAGTGGAAACGATAGGCTGTACTTAGTGTAACAAAAATCTTTAATCTCTGTATTCGTCCCTGGTTCTTGCTGCCCGAAATTGTTCGCGGGGAACGCCAGGATCTCAAAGCCCTTTTCCCGATATTGTTCATACATCTTTTCGAGGTCGGTATACTGCGGCGTATTACCGCAGAAGCTCGCCGTGTTGACCAGCAACAGAGCTTTACCACGGAATTGGCTGAGTGAAACCGGCTTTCCATCGATATCGTTCAGTGTAAAGTCATAGACCATGGGCGTCTGCGTGGCCATGAGTACGGTCCCTTCTTGTTTCGCCTGTGCGTGATTTGGCTCAAGTAGCTCACTTGATGCAGCACCGGCGATCAAGCCAATCCCTGCGAGCAATCCCACGAATGTATGACGTAATCTTTCCATCGGACACCTCGCGGTTAAAGTCGCTCCAAGGCATCAATGCGCGCTTCCATCGGCGGATGCGTGGCAAAAAGACGCATGAACCCTGACGAATTACCAGAGATCTTCATCGTCGCAAGCGCATCCTGTGTGGCGTACTCGACCTGCGAATGGGTGACCCATCGATCAATCGCGCGAAGGGCCGAGATCATCGAGTCCTTGCCGTACACCTTGGCGGAAAAGGCATCGGCGCCATATTCACGCTGCCGTGAAAACCAGCAGATCAGGACCGAAGCCAGGATGCTGACGACAATCTGGATCACGATCGACAATCCAAAGCCGAGCATGGCTTGATCGCGCTCTGCGAAGAACCGACGCACCCACATCGCAATGTAGTAGACGAAGGTGTTCATCAGTCCAGCGAGGACGGTCGTTGCAAACATGTCTCCGTTGTAGACGTGCCCCATCTCATGGGCGAGGACCGCACGCACTTCTTGCTCTTGTAGATTGCTCAGTAGCCCGGTCGAAACGGCCACCATTGAGTTGTTCTTGCTGGGCCCCGTCGCGAAGGCGTTGGGATCAGGGGATTCGTAGACCCAAACCTCAGGCATCGTAATCTTAAGCCGTTGGGCAATCTCTTGGACGGAGCCGTATATGACCTGTTCGGCATGTGACTGAGGTTGGGTGATCTGGCGGCAATCCAGCATCGCCCGAGCCATTTGTTTAGAGAAGGCCAAACTGATAAAAGCGCCACCAAAGCCGAACGCGAGGGCCCAGACTAACGAACTGAGGTCGACTGCTCCCCGCAGATCGACTCCAAACATGGGCAGGACGATATTGATCAGCAACGGTACGGTGAGCGACAGCGTCACCATGATCAGTATGTTAGCGGCCAGCAGCAGGAACATGCCTTTCATCCACTTCATCGAGATCCTCCTTCTAAACCACGTGCTCGCCCCATCATTCATTGAGCGAGTGACCAGTGAGCGTCATTATACTAACCGATCAGCTGAAATGCACTCCATCGAGACTATCCAAACAATGCTCATCATGATGATAACTCCGAAGATGCCAAGGTCAAGGCATCTCAAGCCCGTGAAACTCTTAGGCAAAGTTGACCGGTTCCCGCCCTTCCTGTTAGAAATGGCTCATGCAGAAGGCACCTGGGCAATGGCTCAACATGATGGCGATGGTCTGGTTGCTGACATCGATCGGCGTGGCTATCGTTCATGGAGCGGAACCCTCTCAGTCCGGTCCTCCCATGATGATCCCGGTAGCGGCAGACGGGGTACAGCGAGCCACGGTCACACTTGATAGCTACTCGTATAGCCCCAACCAATTGATTGTCGAAGCTGGAAAGCCGGTTGAACTGACGCTGACCAGTGTGACGACAATAACCCCACACAATTTCATTATCAACGAGCCGGCTGGAATCCTATCCGTCGAGCAGGACGTCAGCGCCGGCAAGACAATTACCATTACGTTTACACCGACTCAGCCTGGCACATTTCCCATCTACTGCGACAAACGGCTCTGGCCGTTCCCCAGCCATCGCGATAAAGGGATGGAAGGGACCCTGGAAGTGCGATAGGTGTGGCTACGAGCATAGAGCCCTCCAAGCAGAAATTGCTCCGCGATCTCCTCAAGCAAGTGTCCCGTCTTTTCTACACGACGTTGGTCGTGGTTCCGGCAGATGTGCGCGATCAAGTCAGCCTCGCCTACCTGTTTGCCCGCGCAGCGGACACGATTGCGGATACGGAGTTGATCGACCGTCCGCGTCGGCTGGATTTACTCGGCCAACTCAAAGCTCAATTCGTAAACGATCAGATTGCCTGGACTCAGGTGCGAGAGATCCAGCAAGCGGTGGGACCAATCCAACAAAATTCTTCCGAGAGCATCCTGCTTGAGCGGCTGGAAGATTGCTTCAAGCTCTTCCAGACCTTTTCACCGGACGATCGCCAACGCGTACAGCGACTCATGACGACGCTGACGCAGGGCATGGAGATGGATCTCACCGTCTTCCCCGGAACGTCGGCGGAGAATCTTACGGCGCTCAAGACGCTCGACGATTTGGACCGCTACACCTATTACGTCGCCGGCTGCGTAGGTGAGTTCTGGACAGATTTGATGTGTGCGCACCGAAAGGCATTGGCCTCATGGAAGGTACGGGAGATGTCGGAGGTCGGCGTGAGATTTGGGAAAGGCCTCCAACTCACGAACATTGTGAAAGACATCGCACACGACCTCCAGAAAGGTCGATGCTATGTGCCGACGTCCATGCTGGCCGAAGCTGGACTCACTGCGCGAGACTTACTCGACCAGCAGAACCGCGCACGTTTTCAACCAGTCCTGAGCAAACTCGTCCGCATGGCGGTGGAGCATCTCGACCAAGGCTGGCTCTATACGATGTCGATCCCGCGCCACGAAATGCGACTGCGCTTGTCCTGCATGTGGCCGATTCTGTCTGCCGGCGAATCGCTGAAGCTGATCATGCACTCGCCCGATCTCTTAAACCCCGCCGTCAAAGTCAAAATCCCCCGCAGCAAGGTCTACCAGATCATGGCACTCACCACAGGCACCTTCGCCTGCGGCCCCACCGGCACCGCCTACTGGGGTCGACTGCGAAAGCAGATCATCTGAATATTTGTTTGCCTGAGGCTATCTTGGCCTTGCTATATCGGCCAAGGCGGAACCTTATGGAAGAAAGCAGCCTTAGGAGGATTTTGCATGACACGGGTTACATCGGAAAGAGTCCCTCGTCCGATTCTGAGACGAGGGAGGATCTTGTGGAGATATTTGGAGAAGTTCCTTCCCAGTCGTTTTCTAACTCTTTCTTGATCGTCCTGTGATAAGGAATGAAAGAACGCGCGGGCCCATTCATCCATTGAGAGAGTCAGCCAAGTCTTGGTAGAGTCTTTGAAAAATCCAGACGGCTCATTTCTGATGCTGAAGTGCCCTACCCACGCGTAGGGGTTCCCGTACTTGATTTCTAGCAAATTCAGAAATCGATGCAGAACAAGAACGCATACAACTGCGTCTGGGTAGCTGATCCAACTTGATACGAGAGGCAGTCGGAGAGACTTGGTTCGCTCCGATCCTTTTAGTTTTCTCATGAGAGCTTTTGGCCTAAGTTCTGCACCAGGCGAAAGCTCCGCACGTGGACTGCAAAAACTCAAGTCAGATCGCATAGCCTGTTTGACCAGATAGAGTCTGGGATGAGCGACTGAATCACGTGCGATGGTCAATTCGATCAACTGTTCTTTGAGCCGCGTTTCGTTTTTTTTGGATCAAAAGTCTCGTGATTTTCTGTGAAAGGGCATCGCCGACCTGCCAATTAAAGTATGTGGGATATGGGAGTGGTGAATCGTGTGGGGCGACATCCCGCAACCATTTGAGTCGAGCAAGATGATAATCTAGCCCCGAACTCATCAGAAGTATGGCTATAGCTGATGGAGTAGATTCAGTAGAGGCGAATGGTGGATCCCGCTGGGCAATGTTCTTTTGGCAAACAGGAAATGATTGGGTCTGTAATATTGTGAGGCCATGCTCAATGAGCCCCATTGAGAGATTTGAGATCGACTCTTGGGAGTTTCTCGGCATGTATGCGAATCGCTTCAAGGACCGTGAAAACTTTTCTTTTCTTTTTTTTCCTTCTTCTTGGGGGTGGGCTGGCTGATTCCCGACTGCGCGCGTCCAACGAGCGCCTTCAGAGGCCGTGCGTTGCGCGAGCAACGGGGACGGCCAGTCTACCCCGTCTATTTTTTTTGCGGCTCCAACATTTTCTCCCCCTTCTTGAATACCACGTAGATTGCCTGCGAGGGACAGGCATCCAGGCAGAGGCGGCAACTTTCCAGGCAGCGGGAAGCATCGAACTTATAGGGCGGGGTCGAGAGCCAGGCGCCGGTCGGGCATATCGGAACACAGATGGCTTGATGAGTACAGCGGTCGGGATGGCGGACGAGGTGATCGCGAATGACCATCATAGGTTTGACTCCTTCAAAGAGGCCCTGAGAAAAGATGTCGAACATGTTTCTATCAGGGAGGCTGTCACTCACTTCCACTCCTTCACGAGTTCTTTCAAGCGATCTTTCAATTCAGGATGCTGCTCCAGATTATTGTGAATCGCTCCAAGAATCTTCTCGACCCTGGCAGACTTGAGGGCGTCTTTGTCCTTCTTGACCAATCGATCATACTCCACATAGGCCGCCTGATGCGTCGGCTCAAGGAGCGTCCGTGCCACAGCCAATGCCTCGCCCAACTCATACGGCTCCGACGCCATCGGAGGCACGATGGTGAAGGTGCCGTCGGTGCATACGAGCACAGCGGCTCCCTGTTTTCCCTTGAGCAGGATAACGGCCTTGATGGTCTTACCCGCCAAGGAATCCCAGTTTCCGAGTAACCCAGGAAACTGCTTCATGAAGGCCACCTTTTCCAGGTTGGCTTTCCACTTTTCTTCTACGGCCATTATGTTCCTTGTAGTACGGCGCTACGATGTGAGCGGAGGGAGTGTCGTGGGAACGGGGTGATCGGGCATAATGAGACGGGTCACGACCTCGCCTTTGATAACGTGACGCTCCATGATTTCCGTCACGTCGGCCTCGGACTTGACTTGATACCACACACCTTCAGGATAGATCACGACACTCGGCCCTTCGGCGCAATGATCGAGGCACCCAGCTTTATTGGCACGGACGATGTCTTTTAAGTCCAATCGCTTCGCTTCTTGTTTAAAGCGGGCGTGAAGCGCCTCAGAACCAAGCTTCGAGCAGCTCCCACGGGGATCGTCGGGACTCCGTTGATTCGTACAGACGAAAATGTGGCGTTTGTACCCAGACATAATCGATCGTAGCCTACGCTGAAACAGTGATGGTATGAAGTCGTTCGAGTAACCGTGCCACCTCGCCGCTTGCGAGCAGCGCTGAATGGGTCTGTGCGGCATCAACCAGAGCGATGATCTCTCTCACCCGCAACGTCGCACGCTGGAACTCATCGGACTTCGACAGTTCAGAGGACTGTCCGGCCACAAGCTTGTCGGTCTCGGCGGAAATGTCTCGGAAGTCCCGCTGGAGATTTTTCTGCATCGAACAACCTTCGCAGTACCATTTAGGGCTTTGATCGGTCGATGGAGACAATCGATCATAGATTCGGCCAAAAAAGTCCTTCCCGAGCGATAACTTCATAAGCGCGGTGCCGGTAGCGCCGCAGGCATTGCAGGACCCAGCTGCAGAATCCATAGAGCCTCCCTCTGTCGACCATGAACTGAAGAGCGGGCGAATCTTACACCAGGCTTCCGCGCACTGTCCACTTAGAGAGACGACTCCTCATACACGAGACAGGCTCGCGGATTTTCTCGACCTCCTGCTATAGAATAGGTCGAGTTTCGAGGATACATTGCGAAAAGGAGGAGCAGCCATGGTCATCGGGGTCCCAAAAGAGATCAAAGATCATGAGTATCGTGTCAGTGTCACACCCAATGGGGTACGGACATTGCGGCAAGCCGGCCACGAGGTTTGGATCGAACGCTCGGCCGGGGTCGGCAGCGGATACTCAGATGAGGACTACCGGAGTGCCGGCGCGACCATGGCAGAATCGAAAGAGCAGCTGTTTCAGCAGGCAACGCTCATCGTGAAGGTCAAGGAGCCGCTGCTTTCCGAGTGCCACTTCTTCCGTCCGGGACAAACCCTGTTTACCTATCTACACTTGGCTTCCTTACCGGATCTCACAAAGGCACTCCTGGATACGACGATCACCGCGATCGCCTACGAAACGATCGAGGCGAAAGACGGCACATTGCCGATGCTCAAACCGATGAGTGAAATCGCAGGGCGGATGTCGGTACAAATCGGTGCACATTATCTGGAGAAGACGCACGGAGGGCGAGGCGTTCTCCTGGCGGGTGTGCCAGGGGTAGAGCCTGGAATGGTCGTGGTGTTAGGAGCGGGAGTGGTGGGCAGCGCAGCGACTCGGATTGCGGTCGGGATGGGGGCCCATGTGACAGTGATCAACCTCGATCTTGAACGACTTCGCGAGCTCGACGAATTGTATCATGGTCGAATCGTGACGCGTGTTTCCACGCAAGCGGCCATTGAGGAGTCAGTGATCGCTGCAGATCTGGTTATCGGGGCTGTCCTCATTCCTGGGGCTCGCGCGCCCAAGTTGGTCTCGCGTGAACTGGTGGCACGCATGAAACCGGGAGCCGTGGTGGTGGACGTTGCGGTCGATCAAGGCGGCTGCTTCGAGACCACGAAGACCACGACCCATTCGGACCCGGTCTACATGGTGGACAAAGTCCTCCATTATGGGGTGTCCAATATGCCGGGAATTGTTCCGCGTACGTCGACTGAAGCGTTGACGAATGCCACGCTTCCATATCTGCTGCGTCTGGCTTCGCAGGGAGTGGAAGTAGCCGTACGAGCAGATGCAGGTTTGGCGAAAGGAGTCAACCTGTCCAGAGGAAAGATTACCTGTCGAGCGGTGGCCGATGCCCACGGCTTGCGTTTCGACCCTCTGATGTAAGACAATCCCCGCTCCCGTTTCGATACTGTTGTTTTTGTCGGGGCGTAGCGCAGCCCGGTAGCGCACTGCGTTCGGGACGCAGGGGTCGGAGGTTCGAATCCTCTCGCCCCGACCAAACAGGGCTTGCTCGACCCGGAGCCTATTCGTATATTGAGGGGACGGGATAACCCCCTCCAGTGTTTCGTTCCTCCCTAATCCCCACTTGCTCGTGCCGCCCGCTCATTTTCGTTCTATCGAGTCTCACGCGGGCGGATCAACTCCTCGCATAGCTTCTCTTTCAATACCAAACAGAGCGTGCTCGACCCAGAGCCTATTCTAGCCCACATGATTCATGAAGATTCGTCGCGAAAGCGTGCAGACGCGAAGCGAGATGGGCACTCGGAGGCGTGAAGCCCTGAGGCATACTCGTGCAGTATGTCGAAGGGCTGAACGGCGAGACTGCCCGTCACAGCCGCGTATCCACGCTTGTAGCAGAAGCTCCATGAATCATGCGGGCAGTGTTGAGGCACGGGATAGACACTTGTGTGATTCATGCCGCCCTAAACCAAGCTTGTTCGTGCCTCAGCTCGAAGCCATTTCTCCATCTCATACTCATGAAATTTCCGGCGCGTGTATAGGAATAGCTGCGCCGTTCTTGCATGCGGCGAACCTCTCCACGCGTCTCATTTTTCGTTTCAGATCGATAGGCAACACGTACTCGCACGGAATCGCAAAACGCGTGACGCCTCTGCGGAGGTGTGAGAGTATCCGTTCATTGAATAGGCGTCTTGGTACTGCGCTGCCTGTCTGAATGTATGGCCGAACAGATTGAATCGATAGTGCTCCGAGCGAGACTGTCGGTGAAAGGAAAGGTTCAAGGAGTCGGCTATCGAGCGTTTGCGGCTCGTGTCGCATCGCAACGAGGTCTCTGCGGTGGTGTGAGGAACCTCGATGACGGCCGAGTCAAACTTGAAGTTGAGGGCCGCAAAGATCAGATTCTGACCCTGATCGAAGACCTCAAAAGTGGGCCGCCGGCAGCGCGAGTCACAGCCATTGACGTGGAGTGGAGTCTAGCAACAGGACGATTTGTAGATTTTCAAGTGTGGTACTGAAGAACACGGGTGGGAGCAACGGAACGTATGGGGCGAGGGGGCGAAGAATTACACGATCTGAATGAAGCACGGCGACACACCGTCGACCATGACGATGAGGACACTGGCGCATCGTCGAGTGCGGACGAGTCGCCCGCCGACGAGGACAAATCGAGCCGCCGCTCCGAAGGATTGGATACCCTCAAGTGTTACTTGCGCGAGATCCGTCACTCCACCCTACTGACCTTTAAGCAAGAGCAGCAGCTGGGCAAACGGGTTATGGCGGGCGACGAGCAGGCACGCCAAAAGATGATTGAATCGAATCTTCGGTTGGTGATCAGCATCGGCAAGCGATACATGCATCGAGGATTCCCCTTCTCTGATGTCATCGAAGAGGGCAATCTTGGGCTGATCAAGGCCGTCGAAAAGTTCAACTATAAACGCGGGTTTCGCTTCAGCACCTACGCGTCCTGGTGGATCAGGCAATACATCGAACGAGCGATTATCAACCAGGGAAAGCTCGTACGGTTGCCGGTGCATGTGGTGGAGCGTTTGAATCGGTATCTCACCAAGGTGGAGCGACTCGTTCAGGAACTTGGACGAGAACCGACTGCGTCGGAAGTCGCGGCACGGATGAAAACGACGGAAGAAACGGTGGTGGATCTCAAGCAAGTGATCCGTACAACCTGTTCGTTGGATAGTCCAATCAGTGAGGGCGGAGACACATTCTTACGCGATGTGATTGAAGACCCTTCCTGCGTCTCGCCTGCCGATACGGCCGAGGGGGTGATGCGTCGAGCAGAGATGATGGAGTGGGTACAGCTGTTGCCTGAGAAAGAGCAAACTGTTATTATGTCGCGCTTCGGACTTGATGGAAGCGAGGCGAGAACATTGGAAGAAATCGGCCGGGAGATGGGATTGACCCGTGAGCGTGTCCGGCAGATTGAAATGGCAGCCTTGGCCCGTTTACGCCACACCATTGAACGCAGAACCATGACACAAGCCGACCTGCTCTGATCGATGCCCCCCATCAACTACCACGCTCTCATTCGGGAAGTCCCCGACTTCCCCAAGCCCGGTATTCTCTTCTACGATATCACCACACTGCTCAAGGATGCCCACGCCCTGGCGTCGATCACCGATGAATTGAGCGCCTACTACCAGGGGCATCGAATCACCAAAGTCATCGGCATCGAGTCGCGCGGGTTCATTTTCGGAGGAATATTGGCGAATCGGTTGAACGCCGGGTTTGTTCTAGTCCGGAAACCTGGGAAGTTGCCCGCCGACAGTTTTGAAGTCAAATACAGCCTGGAGTATGGGTCGAACTCCCTTGCCATCCATCGCGACTCGATCGGTATGGGAGAACGGGTGTTGATCGTGGATGACCTGCTGGCCACCGGAGGCACGGCAGCCGCGACGGTGTCTCTCGTTCGTCAGTTGGGAGGCGAAATCGCCGGACTCGACTTTCTGGTTGAACTCCAGGGCCTGAAGGGTCGAGAGAAACTAACCGGCTATCCCATCCATTCAACAATCCTCTACCCTTAATCTCTCAGCCTCTCCTTACAACCTCTTGTCAAAGGCTGGAGCACCGTGCTATGAATGCCGGAAATTTTCCGGTGACTCCGTGTTCATCCCAGGAGTAGGATCCGTCATGGCAACAAAATCACCCGCCAAGAAGAAACCGGCAGCAAAGGCCACCGTGCAGGAGAAGGTCTCGAAGCCAGTGAGCAAACCAACCCACACTCCAACTGTAGTCATAGAAAAACTTATCAGTATGGCTGTTTCCCCTCTTGCTGCCAAGCCGAAAGAATCGGCGAAAGAACGCGAAGACCGGGAACGCCGCCGCCAAGTCCTCCATCAGATGTTGGTGCGAAAGCGGCAGGACATTATTAAAGAGATTGAAGGCAGCCTAGGCCAATCCCTCATTGAAGATAAACAGCGGCGGCTTGAATCTGCCCGCGACGTCGGAGACCAAGCCCTCATGGACCTCGATCGCGAGCTAGGCATTTCCTTGATGGAAATGCGCAATCGCCGACGGCAGGCCATCGATGAAGCGTTAACACGGCTTAACGAAGGCACCTATGGTATCTGCGCGGAATGTGGTGTTGAGATCAGTGAGCGGAGATTAGAAGCCGTCCCGTTTGCGAAGCTCTGCGTTGAGTGTCAGTCGAAAGAAGAGCTGCTGGAAAAAATCGAGCGGGAAGAAGATCGAGACTAGGCGTTCATGCGCGTGATCAGTCTTCTCCTTCCCCCCACATGATCCTCCTCCCCTCAACATGATCCCGTCCCCTCCCTCGTTAGGCAAAGCTTGCGTTCTGTGACGACACTAGGCACCGCGCGTCGTATGTGGGAGTGGGTGTGATGAGGCCATGAACCATCGCGCAGTCGTTTTGGCGAGCGGAGGACTGGACTCCACTGTCACAGCAGCCATTGCCAAGCAAGAGGGGTGCGAGCTTTTCTTTCTCACTATGGCCTACGGGCAGCGCCATGCAGTGGAGGTGGACCGGGCTCGGCAGGTCGCAGCTGCCTTGGGCGTGACGAATCACCTGGTGATGAGTCTGGATCTTCGCGCCATCGGCGGATCGGCACTCACCGGCCCGGCGGCAGTCCCCAAGAACCGACCCGGCGAGGAACGTAGCCAGAGCATTCCTGTCACCTATGTGCCAAGCCGCAATCTCATCTTTCTCTCGATTGCGGCAGCGCATGCGGAAGTTGTGGGAGCGTCTCTCATTTATTTTGGCGCCAACATACTCGACTATTCTGGCTATCCGGACTGCCGCCCTGAATTCATTCGCGCATTTGAAGCAGTGGTACAGGAAGGTACCAAAGCCGGCATGGAAGGCAGCCCATTCCATATCAGAGCCCCCTTGCTGATGCTGACGAAAGCAGACATTATCTTGAAGGGGATCGAGCTGCACGTCCCGCTTCATCTGACCCACAGCTGCTACGATCCGGCAGGAGAGCTGGCTTGTGGACGTTGCGATAGTTGCGTGATTCGGCGGGAGGGATTTGCAAAGGCTGGGGTTGTAGATCCCATCGCATATGCGACAGTGCCTCCTGATTCTAAGTAGTTATGAGTGTATCCGACGAAAATGACAAGTAGATCACATGAATTGGCCGTTGCAGTGGAGGGAAACATACATTACAAATAAAGGAGTAATCAAGGCATGCTGTCTTTGGGGGAATGCCCCCAGAAATAGAAAGGAGAACTGCAATGAAGAATGTAATAAGACTTATGACGGCTCTGATCCTCATCAGCTGGATGGGATCTGCCCAGGCTAACGACGCAACGTACGGTCACCCCTCAGATCAACGCCTATCCGATGAACAACGCCAGCTGGAAGATCAACTGCGCCGAGACCGCGAATCGATTCAAAGGGAACGAGCCGGGATGCCGCGCCAACAAGATGAGCGGGCTATGCAGCTGGAACGCGATAGATGGCAGCACCGCGATGAGGATCGGCAAAGGCAGTACGGCGATAATCCCTACAATGACAAGGGCAATTTTGACAGTATGCCTAAATGAGCCTACCTCCCCTACCCTGTTCCATTGGAACCTGTAAGCTGGGTGGGGAGGATTTGCGGCCGCATTTTAACGTGTGTCTTATTAAAGACTTAGGCATTGCTCTGCAGGATGTGTGGAGAAAAATATCGGTCTAGGCCATGGGCGCGGGGTTCGTGAATCGCTCTGCAGGAATGCCTTGTCCCTCAAGGGTTCCCCAAAATGTGCGGAAAAATGTGAGCCTATATGTGCGTTTGGCATTCCCACGATTCCCCCGGTACCCTCCCCTCGATCTAATGGATTGAGGACAGAGTCCGCAGCCAGCTATGCCCCCACATCGTGACCCACCTATTCACAACCCATTGATAACACTGCACGCTATCGTAGGACATAAGAGATATTGAATCCGTTGGCGACGCCAGGAGCGTCTTAGGTGGGACACGCAGTCGCATGTAGGGGTTGAAACTCTGTCTGGTCTCTGTCTTCCAATGCCGAGGCTAGCTGATGTCGAGCGTGGC
>JACMLT010000108.1 GCA_014379455.1 Nitrospiraceae bacterium | reverse complement strand
GTATGTCGATAAGATATACTGAAATCTTAACACAATTTCTCATATATGAAGATAGATACTTCGCTCGCAGATAGCAATTCTGCTCTCACACCCAATCAGACTGATCATAAGACAGGCGCGCTACCTCAAGAAGAAAGCCAGCCCACTATCGACAATGACTCCTCTCGCCTGACTCTCAGCCGGACAGAGTGAATAGTCATGCCCGTTGAGTCCATGGAAACTTTCCGAGGTGAGCAATTTTGAGCAGATCGAGAATCACATTCAGTGCATAATTCATGGAACCAACGCGAGTGATACTTCATGCCTGAGTGAAACGTAAATCGACAGATTGCGCACAGAGAGATCATCAACGGCTCAGGCATCGTCAGCAATTGGCAGCGGGCTAGGTCAAAAACATTCATCAACGGAGGTGACACATGGGTACCATACTTCTCATCATCCTCATCCTATTCCTTGTAGGCGCGTTGCCCACTTGGCCTTACAGCGCGAACTGGGGTTACGGCCCCAGCGGCGGGCTAGGCGTGATCCTGTTAGTCTTGGTCATTCTGGTGTTGACTGGTCGGATTTAACCAGCGGCGGGAAAGCTTTGTCGGGCCAGTAGGCCGGCAAAGCTCTGCTGTGCCTATATCATTTCGCAACAGGCTAGTCATCCCCCACAGAAGCAATACGGCCGACCACCCATAGCATCATTCATGACTTCGAGAACCCATCCTGGTCCAACTTTCGGACTCGAAAGCCGCATCCTGACAGTCTTCTTTCAGCCGGCATGCGATCGGTTGCCATCCCCATTCTGGAAAGCTACTCGAGACAGGCCAGCCGACATCGTCGACACTACGTGGTCTCGTACAACGCGAAGGCAGCGCCCCATTGCTACCCAATCAATCATTTCTTGCCACATGATCAATTCTGACCAGACCGTTGCCGGTCTTCTGGACATAATGGCCAGTACGGAGGGAGGTTTGAGTGGGATAGGACAGATCGATTCGGACGCGCAGATATCGATATTTACATACAGGAGGAAGCCATCATGAATGCAGAGCAACTCAAGGGAAAATGGATGCAGTTCAAAGGGGAGCTGAAAGAGAAATATGGGAAGTTCACTGATGACGACTTGAAGCAGATCGAAGGCAATTACGACAAGTTTGTCGGTAAAGCTCAGGAACGGTATGGCGATAAAAAGGAAGACCTCATGAAATGGGCGGACCAGTGGCATGAGAAGCCGACGCCGAAACCCGTCGGGAAGGGACAATAACCTCACTGAGTGGATGCAATTGACAAATGATGTCTGACAACACACGTTTACCGTTCGCTTAGGAAAACAAAATGAACACACGCTATGTACTGACACTCTGCACGGCTCTGGTTATCGGTGGGGCGTTCCTTTCCGGATCGGCGCAGGCGCTTGACAAAGTCAATGAAAAGACCCCGATCAATGACACGTGGCTCACAGCGAAAACCAAGATTGCGCTCGCTGCCGATGGTCGCGTCAAAGGGCGGCAGGTCGATGTCGAAACCACGAAGGGACAGGTGATGCTTCGAGGAAAGGTCGATTCCGATTCGGCCAAGCAGGCGGCGGAAGACATTACCAAGAGGCTCGACGGGGTCAAGACGGTGAAGAACGACCTTGAAGTGGTTGCCCCTTCTACACGCGAAGCGGTAGAGGACAAGGATGATGCCATCACGAAACGCGTCAAGGAGCACATCGCGATGGACTCACAACTGAAGAAAGCCGATATTGCTGTTCAGACTAATGCGGGGATCGTCTCACTGACCGGCGAGGTCAATGACATCATGACCAGTGCCAATGCGTCCTGGGCCACTAGGCAGGTTCCCGGCGTAAAGTCAGTCAAGAACGATCTCACAGTGAAGGAGAAGGCCTAAGGCCTTGGGAAACGCCTCGCTCGTTTCGAATCGAAACGAGCGAGGCAGAGCTCTCGCTTGCACATCATCATTTACAAGGAGGTTCGTCATGAAGAAGCTCATGGTTCCGTTCATGTTCGCAATGGTTCTCGGTTTCGGGATGGCATCTCTCTCTCTCGCGGCTGGTGACACGGCCACGCCAAGCTCCCAGACGGTCAAAGGAGACCTATTGAAAATCGACGGGGAGTATTACGTGGTGAAGGATATGGCCGGCAAGGAAGTCCGTTTACATGTCGACAAAACCTCTCAGCTGGACGGCACCTTCAAGGCGGGGGACAAAATCGAGGCCCAGGCCACGGATAAGGGCCATGCATCATCTATTAAACAAGCAAAACCGAAGATGTAATTCAGGGATTCGAACGTAGAAGTTCAAGATCTAGGGAATGGAGGCCGGCCCGAGGGCTGGTCCCAATCCCTATCCCGAGGCTACTGAAGGGTTGGCCTACGCGGATTTAACGGATTCAAACACCAGGAGGATTCTCATGAGTATCATGACAGTGAAAGGCCTCATCGGTGCATTGGTACTGGCGAGCGTTGGGCTTGTCGTTTCTGCCTGTAATACTTCCAAAGCCACGGTCGACACATTCGCCAAGTTCACATCGAGCACGAGTCCTGCATCATGGATCAACGCCGACGGCGTCATACAGGAAAGCCAAAAGGCGCGCCTGTTTGCCGCAGTTGCGTTCGAGAATCTGGAACAGGACATCGCACGTGGCAATGGAGAATATGTCAGGTCGTTGGCCGTCCTGATGAACATTCCTGCCGGTGAACAGGACGAGTTTAGGAGTCTCTCACAGAGACAGTATTCTCGCCTCTTTGCCTCTGACAGGCGAACGGCGGAAAGCTTGTTGGCCACATTGGCCAGCAACAGGAGAGATCAATGAGCGATAGTTAACAGTAGGAGTGGGGGAACCGGCGGGAGAGCATTCTCAGTACAAAGTTTGCAGGGATGATGTCTGCTGCTCGTTAAACGATAATTCTCTTCAATAGGAGGTACTATGTTGCTGTTCAGATTGTTCATCGTGTGTGGAGTCATCGCGGTCGGAGCACTATCTGTCGAGGCCGCAGACATGGAGCTGCAGTTGGTCGATAAGAATTGTTGGATCGAAATTTTTGAAGACGATAACTATGATGCCAATGATCCTCATGTGAAAATTCAAGGGCCGAAAGAGGTTGCGACTATGAAGAATCTTGAGGGAAAAGATTGGGCCAATGACATCGAGAGCGTCATCGTTGGTTCCAACGCCTCAGTCCATGCCTATGAAGACAAGGATTTCAAAGGCACAGAGATCACCTTCGCGCCAGGCCAGCGTGTACCGAATCTGGGAAAACTCGACATGGCGAATGACATCGAATCCATGAAAATTAGTTGCCAGAAGTAACCATGGCTCGGAGAATCCTCGGGATAGGACGGTCTGTGCTTATCCTACTGCTGGATGGCAGTATCCCGAAGATGTAGGTTCTAGGATGCGAAGGTAGTCGTTCAGGCACAGAGATTGGGCCAATCCTCAAGGATGGCCCAATCCACGTATTACTCAGGATCAGAATTTCCTAAAGCAAGCGGTTTGCCAATATCGTTTTCAGAACCTGAGCCCCCTCCCGGTGGTCACTGCACCGGCTCCCTTCGACCTTCAATAAATTTACAAACCATGAGCAATACTCAACAGACTATAGGTTGTCTCATGGGCATACTTTAGCCATCATTCGTGCGTTCGCCTTCTGCATCAATATATGGGCCATGTTTTCTACCTAATGGAGTAAATAATGGGAAAGACAGTTGCGGACATGCTGGTCGAACGACTTATCGATTGGGGCGTCGATACTATTTTTAGTCTTCCTGGCGACGGAATTAACGGTATTTATGAAGCCCTGCGTATGCATCGAGACGCAATTACAGTCATCCAAGTCCGACATGAGGAAACGGCCGCCTTCGCTGCCTGTGGCTATGCAAAGTATGCGCACAAACTTGGGGTGTGTCTCGCGACGTCGGGACCAGGTGGGCTTCATCTGTTGAACGGTCTCTATGACGCCAAATTCGATGGTCAGCCCGTCCTGGCTATTACCGGCCACACATTTCATGACCTTATTGGAACGCATTATCAACAAGACGTGTCCCTCGACAAGGTCTTTATGGATGTCGCAGCCTATAACGAGCGGGTCATGGGACCGGCTCATGTGTACAACGTGGTAGACGAAGCCATGAAAACAGCCATTGCTAGACGCTCGGTGGCCCATATCACCATTCCCAAGGACATCCAAAAATGGACCACTGAGGGACCGCGCTCTTCCACGAACATTCCGAAGCACAGCGGCGATATCTCCAGCGATACGCGTCCGCTGCCGCCGAAAGCCCTAGTCGAGCATGCGGCAGAGATCATTAATGCCGGATCCAAGGTGGCAATTCTAGCGGGGCAAGGCTGTCTCACTGCACGCAATGAAATATTGCAATTGGCTGAAGCTGTAGGCGCCCCGATAGTGAAGCCGCTGTTAGGAAAAGCGGTGGTGCCTGATGATAGTCCTTACACCACCGGAGGAATCGGTTTGCTTGGAACCGCTCCGTCGCAAGAAGTATTGGAAGACTGTGATACTCTGATTATCGCCGGCAGCAGTTTCCCCTACCTCGAATTCTATCCCAAACCAGGTCAGGCCAAGGCCATTCAGATTGACATTGATTCTTCAAGAATCGGCCTTCGCTATCCAGTTGAGGTCGGCCTTGTCGGCCAGTGCAAGGATGTCTTGCGAGCCTTGCTGCCGCTCATCCAGTTGAAGACGGATCGCAGTTTCTTGGAACAGGCGCAAGCACGGATGACGAAATGGAATGCGTTGATGGACGAGCGAGGGACACGCATGGATCTACCGTTAAAGCCCCAGGTGGTCGTTCGTCAGGTAAACCAGTTCCTGCATGACGACGCGATCATTTGCTGCGATACCGGCACCGTGACGACGTGGGCTGCCCGTCATATCCACATAAAAGGCGAGATGCAGTTTTCCGCTTCCGGCACGCTGGCCTCAATGGGGAACGGCCTCCCCTATAGCATTGGCGCAGCGGTGGCCCATCCGGGTCGCCAAGTTGTCTGCATAACCGGAGACGGTGGGCTCACCATGCTGATGGGCGAACTCGCCACGCTGGCGAAATACAATCTGCCCGTGAAGGTCATTATCTTGAAAAATAATGTGTTGGGCATGATCAAGTGGGAACAGATTGCGTTCGAGGGAAATCCCCAGTTCGGCGTGCAATTGCATCCGATCGACTTTGAAGCCGTTGCCAAGGCTTGTGGGGTGGCTGGCTATACCGTCGACGATCCAAAACTGGTGGAAAGCGTGTTACGTGAAGCTTTCAACCATCCTGGTCCGGCGGTTATTCAAGCTGTTGTTGATCCCAATGAGCCGCCACTCCCCGGCAAGATCACCACTGAACAAGCTTGGCAATTCGCGAAGGCGCTCACACGAGGGCAAAAAGATGGTTGGGAGATTATCAAGACCGTCGTGGAAAACACCATTCGCGAAGTCGTATAAGGAAGACTGATTCTAGCGCCGACGGAAGCAGCGTCACGCACAAACCGCACCCTCTACCAGAAGATCTTGCCGACATCGTTGAGGAGGGCCAGGCTCCAATTCCATTCAGACCGGCTGGTGGGAGCGCTACGCTGTTCCCTGATTGATTTAAACCCTCTGAGCAATATTGACCAGACGGTATCCTGTCCATAGCTTATCTTGACATTATTATCAGTCGTGTTCCCTTACCATCGCGTCCACACAAAGGAGATTAAATGATGAAAAAGATAACGCTGATATTCATCGGAATGGGGTTTCTAAGCCTCCCTTTCGTCACGTATTCTCATGCCGAAATGAAGTCGGGCACTTCTCCGTCTTCGGGCGAAACCGTGTCGCCGGAGCCCCGGGGAGCGACCAAGGCAGGCGAGACGGATATCACCAACACGAAAGGCCAAGGTAGTCTCCCTAGCAAGTACACAATCATGCCTGTTGCCACTGGGAAGAAGGTGGAGGTCGATAGTGAAATGATCGGGGACACCGTGAAGAGTCCCAAAGGTGAGGACATTGGCAAGTTGGAACAACTTATTATGGATTCTGAGACTAAGAGGATTGAGTATGCCATGATTTCAATTGGCGATACCGGCCAATTGAAAGCCTATCCCTGGAGCTCCTTCAAGGTGAACAAGGAACAAGGCAACGTGGTGCTTAATGTAACCAAGGAACAGCTTCAGACAAAGATGACCGATCTTTCTCCGGACATTCAGGCACTAGAACAACAGTTACAGACTTTGCGGAAAAATGAGTCGCGCAAGGGAGCGCGCGAAGGCCAGAATTTTGGGGACCGTGATGCGGCTGGCCCGATGGGCGAGGAAAAACGTAGCGGGGGAGCGGAAGCACCACCAGTCAGCGGCAAGTAACTTGACCCCAAATGGCCGGCGCCTCTCATCTGGGTTAAACCCGAGATGAGGCGCCGGTTCTCTGGCGCGCAGAACAAAAGATATTCGACTTTCTGCAACCTGCCATGAATGTGCGTTTGAGCGCCTTCTCACGTGCTGATCGATAAGCCAGCTGACATCCCTGAAAAGACCGGTAGCCCCTAAAGTAGCGGACTGGAGAAAGGGCTCGCGTGGACAAAAATGGCGAACTGAGTCTGGCTGAGCAATACAGTGTAATCCGCGGGTGAATCAGCCTGAGGACGACCTGGTTAGTCAGCGGGTTCTCTGGGCACTCCTTCCGCAAGCCTTTATAGCCAGGTGGAACCCGCCTCCCTCCAATTCAACCCTCGGAAAATCCACTGAAGCTGCAATCAAGAGGGAATTCGGGAGATCGCACATCCTCGGACTCCGCAAACGCTGCTGTTAGCCACCGAGTGTTTTATCTTGGGTTTTGAACCAGGCGAGGGCGTGATCAAAATGTTGCGGATTAAAGTCCGGCCAATATTCGTCTCTGACATAAAAATCCGCATAAACCGATTGCACCGGGAGAAAACCACTCAAGCGGCGGCCTCCTCCCCACCGCACAATCAAATCCATGCGTGAAACTTGACCTGAGCGGAGGCAGCCATTCTTCAGACCGGCGAGGTCCCACTCCCAGCCATAGTTGACGAGGAGATTCACCTTCATCCCAGCGCCTTGACGATGCCGGAATTCCTGTAATTCCCGGGGAAATTGTGTCGAAGTCTCATCACCGACTACCAGAAGTGCCGCTCCACGCCGTGCAATCTCAAGCGCATACGTCACGCAGGCGTTCCTAAAAGCCTGTTGCTGAATAGAAGGCCGCTTGTTGTTATCCTGAGTAAAACCATAGATGGAAACTTCTTGGATCCCGGATTCTTTACAGAGGTCGAATAACAGCAAGCCCGGGTTGATGCCATACACATATCCGGCTTCTTTGGGCAGGCCGTGTTTCCCTGCCCACCGGCGATTGCCATCGGGAATGAACCCCACGTGACTTGGGATATTATTCTTCAAGAGCACCCCAACCAGAAGACCAATGCAGGACACGGCAGCCACGTCAGTCAGGATGCTTCCATGCCGCCTTCCCTAGCCTCGTTACCGTTTGTACATTTCATTAAACCTATTTACCTCCACCTCCGGCACCACTGCTGGAACCACTTCCGCTACCACTCATTCCAGATGATCCAACACCACCTATAGGTCCGGTGGAGGATCCGGGGCTCCCGGAACTCGTCCCAGTCCTCCCGCTGTTAGATCCTGTGTCTCCCAGGTCCAGTATCCATTCCCACCCCCGGTTTTGCTTTTTCTGGAAACGTACCGCCGGTTCCCTTGCCGGGGTCGGTACTTCCGCTCGCCATTCCAGC